>JAGCUA010000070.1 GCA_017963125.1 bacterium | reverse complement strand
TCTTCACATTCTGATCATTCTGCAGGAACGAACGGCTCACGTTCAATGGGATGTCAGGCGAGTCGATGACGCCGTGCAAAAGACTTAAGAAATCTGGCAAGATACCCTCAACGGAATCGGTCACGAACACCTCGTTGCAGTAAAGCTGAATCTTGTTGCGCTGGAACTCGTAACGATTCGAAATCTTAGGGAAATAAAGAATTCCAGTGAGGTTGAACGGATAGTCGACATTCAGATGAATATGAAACATCGGCTCGGTGAAGTTCATCGGGTAGAGAGTGTGGTAGAACTCGTTGTATTCCTTGTCTTCGATTGTCGACGGAGCTTTCTTCCAAAGCGGTGCCACATCATTGATAATCCAAGGTTTCTCAACCTCTTTTGTCTTCGGCTTGCCGTCTTTGTCAGTCTCACCTTCGACAGGCTCCTGCACTTTCTTAGTGCCAAACTGGATAGGCACCGACATGAATTTGCAGTATTTGTTAAGCAGTTCACGAATCTTGCTTTCTTCGAGGAAGTCTGCGCAATCGTCTGAAATATAAAGGATTACGTCAGTTCCGCGATTGCCTTTTGCAATAGGATTCATAGTGTACTCAGGTGAGCCGTCGCACTCCCAGATAACGCCTTTCTCATCGTCTTTCTGGACGTAAGACTTAGTGATCAATGACACTTTCGACGACACCATGAAGGCGGAGTAGAAGCCCAAGCCAAAATGTCCGATTATGTTGGCAGCCTCAGCCTCGCTGTTGGTCTTGAATTTCTCGATAAATTCAGTGGCGCCTGAGAAAGCTATCTGGTTGATATATTTGTCAACTTCAGTCTCTGTCATTCCGATGCCGTTGTCGCGCACGGTGATTGTCTTTTTCTTCTTATCGACTTCCACTTTGATGGTCAAATCTCCAAGCTCACCGTTGAATTCGCCAGCGCTGGCAAGGGTTTTCAGCTTCTGTGTCGCATCGACGGCATTGCTGATTATCTCACGTAAAAATATCTCGTTTTCAGAGTATAAAAACTTTTTGATTACCGGAAAAATGTTTTCCGTTTTAACACCAATAGAACCGTTTTTCATATATTCAAAATTTAAAATTCAAAATTTAAAACGTCATTTCGAGCTCAGGTCTCCATTCCGCTTCTTTTCAGTCGAAGAGACGAATGGGGTACATCAAATATTATGCCATTTTTTTATTACTGACAAAATGTCAATTTATTTTGTATCTTTGCAAAAAAGAAAAACGGATGGAAAAATTCTTTGAAAAACTTGAATCGGCACTCCAAAACAACACAATGGTGAAGATTACATTATCCAAGCCTGTTGTGAAAAACGATGACTTGAGAAATGTTTATATTAAACCTATCTTGTTGAAAGACAATAAGATGTATCAGTTTATATATCGCTACGAACGTCGTGATGAGACGAAGAATTTTGACGCTGTTCAGACGATGGAGCAGGTGAGGAGCCTTGTCCCGACTAACTTTCAGAATGTGTCGCTTTTCACCTTTACGGAAGAC
>JAGCUA010000069.1 GCA_017963125.1 bacterium | reverse complement strand
CGAAAAAAGTGCGACGGCGTCGCACCAATTCAAAATTCCTGCTGAAAAACTGATTTCCCAGCTTTCCTTTTCTCATATCCGCGAGATCTTGACAGTCGACAATCCGCTTGCCCGATTTTTCTATGAATTAAAAGACGACGAATTCAAACATTCCGACCTTAGCCAGCTGAATGCCTATGTGTCTTATTTCAGAGAAAATGAAATGCGAGATGGGGACAATCCGCCTGTCGGAATTCTGCTTTGCACAAAAAAAGGAAAAAAAATGGTAGATTACGCACTTGCAGGCTTAGATAACAAACTGTTTGTATCCTCATATATGCTTTCTCTGCCTGATGAAAAAGTGCTGGAAGAATTTATTATTAAAGAGATAGAAGGATAGAACCGATATTGCCGTCTTACGCTACATTTTCGCCGTCTCAAAATGGTCATTTCGCTATCCATTCTCCTCTTGTCCCGCCAATTCTTTGAATTTTTCCGTTTCGCGCCAATTCTGCCATCAATCGCTGGATTGTTCTTCTGGAAACATTGAGTTCCGCCGCCAATTCTACTTGTGTTATTTTGGGATTTTTCTTAATCAATTCAATTGTTTTAACAGACAATACCTTTTCTGTGTTTTTAACTCCGGAATTAGCGCCATTAGCGTCAAGATTAGCGTCACTCTTGACGCCAACATTCCAGGTTTCTCTCAAATTCCTATAAAAAACCACCACAAAATCTTCCTTTTCTGTTCTGAAATCGACTTTGCATCCGGCCTCATCGCAAAGATCTTTGATCCGTTTTAATCCGGTAGCAAAAGTTTCCATATCTTTGGAATAATACAGCACTCCTGTAATTAGCTTGTTTCTGCGGATTGCTTTCTTTTTTCCGTCAAAAAACTCTTCTGGAGTATGTCCCTGAGGAAAACCGCCGGTCGTGTGGATTTCAATGCGGTCTTTGAAAACATCAATTTCATTGCACTGATTGTTGTTGTAAAGCCTGTGACCGTAAGAGTTGATAATTGTCTCACGCACTGCTTCGAGCGGAATTTCAGGAGTTTCAACCCTTTTCAGGCCGACAATGTCCGCTTTCCAGTCTATTGCATCAATAATGTATTGTGTGCAGATTCTGCTTAACCCGATAATTGAGCCTCTGTCCTCTCTGCGTATGTCGGTGAAAGTGGCTTTTACATTTGTTGCGAACTTTGCCATTTGGACATCGTTCATCGAAGAAGGACAAAAGAGGACTGCCCCTGCATTCAAAAGGTGCACACCGTCTTTTGCCAGCAGTTCGAGTTTCTCCATAACAACTGCCGGTTCGTCTGATTCGAAATCGATTCTTCCGACATCTTTGGCTTTTTTCAGATATGATTTAAAATCGGTTTCGACAATATCATTCAAAGTATATTCCGACACCTGAAGTTCCCATGATTTCAATGTGTCACTGCGCCTGCTCAGGAGCTCGTCATAAGTTTCCTGATCCATTACTTTGTCTTCGTCTGCGACCCTGATGCGAGGAATGTTGTATGCTAAATACGGAGCACGGTTTCCATCAAATTTCACACAGATGACCTTGAGTTTGCCGTATGTTTTCACAGCTATTTCCGGGTATATCGCAGGTTTTATGTGGTAAGATATCGCCTGACTCACATCGCGCAGAGTGTTTTCCGAAATTTCCTGCCCGATTACTTCTCCGTTGTTTTTGACTCCAAAATAAAGTTTGCCGCTGCCATGTTTGTTCAGAATTGATGCGATTGAAATCACTGCTTCTTTCAGTTCGCCGGTACTTTTCTTGAACTCTATCTGTTCGGTTTCGGCTCCGATAGAATAAAACTTTTGCATACTCTTTCTCCATAAACACAAAATACTACTTTATCCATCTTTGCCAGCCAAAACTTAATTCTGTTTTAGTGATAAATTTTATAAAGTCAACAAAAATCTAATTTTGAAAAATTTGTCTGCGAATTTATAGAGACGTAACCTGATACGGCTTATCACGCCTCTCACTCAGGGAGAGGTGGCACAAAGTGCCGGAGAGGGCATTGCCGCCTTCGCCGTCTCAAAACGGAAATGTGTGGGGAAAATCAAGGATTATTTTTTGGTTCTTTCAACGACTTCTTTCAGATATTAGAAAAATTACAAAATCTTTATTTTAATATTAATATTTAGTTGACTAAAATTCTAAAATTTATATTTTTATTGTTGTTATGCTTTTGTCTTATCGAATGAAATATGAAGATAAAATTAAAAATGAATTTTGGTTAAGAGGATAAATACAATGACTGAAAATAACACAAGCTTGATCATGTATGTTACAGAAGACGGAGTGACGCGCATTCAGGCGACATTCGACCAGGATACGGTCTGGCTGTCGATAGACCAGATGGCTGAACTTTTTCAGCGGGATAAATCAACAATTTCGCGGCACATAAAAAATGTGTTTGATGAGCATGAGCTTGACAGAAATCGAACTGTTGCAAATTTTGCAACAGTTCAAAATGAAGGTGGACGTCTGGTTGAACGAAACATTGATTACTGCAATTTAGATGTAATTATTTCAGTGGGTTATCGTGTCAAATCGCTTCGCGGAACACAGTTCAGAATTTGGGCTAACGGAATTCTGAAAGACTATCTTCTTAAAGGTTATTCCGTAAATCAAAGGATTGAATGCCTGGAAAATCGTGTCAGTCAAACGGAGGAAAAAATCGATTTTTTTGTCCGCACGTCTTTGCCTCCGGCAGAAGGCATATTTTTCAACGGTCAGATTTTTGATGCCTATACATTTGTTTGCGACTTGATCCGCAGCGCGAAAAAACAGATAATATTATTCGATAATTACATCGATGACAGCGTTCTGAAAATGCTTGATAAACATGGTGACAGCGTTGATGTCCGCATTCTGACCAAAAGCATTTCTCCGCAGCTACAGCTTGATATCGAAAAACATAATTCCCAATATTCTCCAATAAAATTAGAAGTTTTCACAAATTCACACGACCGCTTTCTCTGCATTGATGACACGGTTTATCACATCGGTGCTTCGCTCAAAGATTTGGGCAAAAAGTGGTTCGCTTTCAGCAAAATGGAAATCGATACTGAGAGTTTGATCGGGAAGATGTAGTTCCCTGACCTTTGTCGAAGCGGCTATGTTCGGTATTTTTTAAGAAAATTTATTTGCCCATCGTTGCGGCAATAATACAAACAAGTATGCTCAGTAACAACACTATACCCAAAAACATTATGAGAGCTTCTAAATCAGACATTCCATCTGGTTGTTTCGATTCTGAATTTACAGTTTTGGGATTACTGTCTATGCGGCGGGACATCGCATTTATTCGTTCCTGCGCGTGCTTGAAACCTTGTGCCGCAGCTTTTCGATACCATTTCAATGCTTGCGCAGTGTTTTCCTGCACGGTGATTCCGTTTTCATAGAAACATCCGACTTGAAATTGAGCGATAGGATTGTTTTGTTCAGCAGCTTTCAAATACCACTCAAGTGCGGCTGCGCAATCTTTTTTTGTTCCGCATCCTTCGAAATAGCAGTATCCGAGGTTTGTCTGAGAATTAGGATTTCCCTGTTCGGCTGCTTTGGAGAACCATTTGAAAGCCTGATTATTGTTCCACCATTTAGAAAATAAATTCAGATTTTCTTTGTTGAAATACCACGTGCCAAGTTGGTTTTGCGCCGTTGTATTACCTTGTTCAGCAGATTTTAAATACCATTTGAAGGCTTCTTCAATGTTGGGTTTTACAACAATTCCTTTTTCGTAAAACACTCCGATCATAAGTTGAGCTTTGTCGTCGCCGTTTGAAGCCGCCTTCATATACCAGCGGAAAGCCTCGTCTTTATCTTCCTGAACACCAACACCTGAATCATAGGCGAACGCGATGTAGAATTGCGCTTCACTATCGCCTTGTTCCGCAGCTTCCAAGCATCTTTTAAATTTTTGAATATCTTCAAGAGAAGCCATTTTTATCTCCCGATATCAACGATTGATTACAAATCTTCTCAAAAAACGCAATATTTTAGGTGGTTTTGTTGCTATGGTAAGTTTTTGCGGATGGAATCTGTGAGCCAGTTATATTTATATCAAATCACAATTCTTCTTTCACAAATAAAATGTGCGGTCGAAAGGCAAGTTTTCGTCTCGGAAAAAAGTGCAAAAAAGGGAGATGAGAGTATAATTCCGCGTTTTTTTGTTAATTAAACTTAAGGAAAAAAGATGTTTACGCACATTTTGGTCCGTTACGACGAGATCGCTCTCAAAAAACGCAACCGCGCATGGTTCGAAGACCTGCTTTTAAGCAACATCAGATCGAGTGTCGCCGGAGTCGCTTCGGCAAGGAAGTTCCGCGGCAGGATGGAAGTCGAGCTCAAAAGCGAAGATTCGCTTGACGATGTCGTTAACCGTCTTTCACTGATTCCTGGAATTTCGAGTTTTTCGCCCGCTTTCAGGCTTCCGCTTGATGCCGAGTGGAGCGAGATCGTGGAAAAGGCGGTAGAACTCGCGAAGATCGCCGAGAAGGACGGCACGAAAGTTCTCAAAGTCATCTGCACCCGCTCGAACAAAGCCTATCCCGGCAATTCGATCGACATTCAGAAAAAACTTGCCGGTGCGGTCCTTTCGATAATGGACAAGGTTTTCACCGTTTCGATGAAAGACTACAACTTTGCGCTCGAAATAGAGATCGACAGCTCAGGGATCTATCTTTTCAGTAAAAGGATCGCCGGAACACGCGGACTTCCGGTCGGCTGCGCAGGTGAATATCTCTCGCTTCTTTCTGGCGGGATCGACAGTCCGGTCGCGTCGTATCTCACGATGTGCCGCGGCGGAAAGGTCAACTACTTAAGTTTTTATTCGCCGCCTTATACAGGCGAGGAGAGCATGAAAAAACTTGAGGATCTGGCACGTCACCTCAAAAAGTATCAGGGAGTTTCGACAAAACTTTACATCGCGCCGCTCATCGACATCCAGCTCCTCATCCGCGCGAGGTGCTTTGAAGGCTACCGCACGATCCTTTTCAGAAGAATGATGTTCAAGATCGCCGAGAGGATAGCGACCGAAAACGGCTATCAGGCTCTGATCACGGGAGAATCGCTTTCGCAGGTCGCAAGTCAGACGATAGAAAACCTCACCTGCATAAACGACGCAGTCAAAACTCTGCCTGTCATCAGGCCGCTCATAACTTACGACAAAAACGACACCATAAAAATTTCGGAAAAGATCGGAGCATTCCCGATCTCGATCAGAAACTGTCCTGACAGCTGCACCGCTTTTCTTCCTAAGTCTCCGATAATAAAAGGAAAACTTGACAGAGTCCTTGCCGAGGAAAAGAAACTTGAACCCGAAATTTTTGATCTTCTGGAAGAATCACTGAAAAATCTGAAAGTTATTGAAATCTAGAAAATTCCGCCGTCCGGAGCGACTGTTTCGTCCGAATGGTCGATAAGATTTTTATAGGTGTTTTTGAGGATGTCGAGTTTCGTTTCGATGTCCTGAAGTTTTTCGAGGTCGAGTTTTTCGCCTTTGATGTAGGCTTTCGTTCCCGAAATGAGGGTTTCCATTTTTTCCATTTTGTCGTTGCCGATCTTTGAGTTTGCGAAGATCTGATAGAGTTTCGGCTTCATCGTTTCAAGCTCGAAAAGGTAATTTTCTATGCTCTGGACTATCTCTTCGACCATCGTTTTTTCGGCAAGATCGAGGTAGTAATCAGAGTTTTCTTCGATTTTTTTCGCAAGCTCCTCTTTTGTCATGTTTCCGGTCGATGCAACGGTGATGCGCTGCGAAATGCCTGTGTCCATATCCATCGCCTGAACGGTAACGATACCGTTGATGTCGATTTCGTAGGTGACTCTGATCTTTACTTCTCCGCGTTTTGCCGGACGGAGACCGTCAAGCTCGAATTCACCGAGGATCTCGTTTTCAGAAGCGACGAGCGAATCTCCCTGAAGAAGCAGGATCTTCGCTTTTTCCTGATTGTCGCGTGAAGTTACGAAAATATCGTCAACGGAAGTCGGAACAGTCGAGTTTTTCTGGATCAGTGTGTAGAACATATCCTTTCCGACGGCGATTCCAAGATTGTGCGGAGTTACGTCGAGCAGAAGCATTCCGTTGTCTTCTCCTCCCGATTCGTCTTCGAGGAATTTAGCCTGAAGTGCCGCGCCGATAGCGACTGTTTCATCAGGGTTTATGTTCTTGAGGATCTGAACAGACGGACAGAAGTCGGCAAGTTCACTCTGCAGAAGCGGCATTCTCGTCTGACCTCCGATGAGGATTATTCCGGCGAGATCGCCCGGGGTGAGCTGGACTTCCTGCAGTGTCTTGTCAAAAGTATTGATTGCCTTCTGGATGAAGGGCAATGCAAGTTCTTCGAGTTTTTCGCGCGATATTTCCGTTTTGTAGTGTATGAAACTGCCGTTTACCTCTTTAAGATAGGGTATTTCGATCGTTACGCTCGTCTGGATCGTAAGGTTTTTCTTGGCAGTTTCCGCGTAGTCGCGAAGACGCTGTATAACGAGCTGGTCGTCGATGTCCTGCAGGTTGTATCTCGTCGCGAGGTCGTCAAGAAGATAGTCCAGAAGCGCGTTCGTGATGTCTTCTCCGCCAAGGAATGTGTTGCCTGCGGTCGCGACGACGTTGAAGGTGTCCTGGGAAACTTCCATCAGCGTGATGTCGAATGTTCCGCCGCCGAAATCGAAAACGGCGAGAAGTTTTTCTTCGGAAAAAGACTTTGAAAAACCGTAAGCTAATGCTGCCGCAGTCGGTTCGTTGATGATCCTGAGAACTTCTATGCCGGCTATTGCGGCTGCGTCTTTTGTTGCCTGCCGCTGCTTGTTGTTGAAGTATGCCGGAACCGTGATGACCGCTTTCGTTATCGTTTCGCCGACATATTTTTCAGCTATGCTGCGGAGTTCTGTCAGAATGTAGGAGGAGATCTCCTCGGTCGAGAAATTTTTGCCGAGAGCCGGAATATATATTTCGAGACCGTTTCCCTGCTGGCCGGGAATGACTTTGTACGGAAGCGTCGGCAGGATACTGCTGATAGATGCGCTTTTGAAGTCGTGTCCGATGAGCCTTTTGATGCAGTAGACGGTGTTTTCGGCATTCGTCAGCATCTGCTGGTGAGCCTGGGCTCCGACTATTTTACCGATTTCACCGGTTAGATCGTTCTTTACGAAACTTACGATCGAAGGGATCGTCGCTTTGCCGCCGTCGTCTTTTACAACTTCGGGCTTTCCGTTTTTGATGACCGCGACGCAAGAGTTGGTCGTGCCGAGGTCGATTCCGATAACTGTCATTTTTACCTCTTTAAAAATAACAACAACTCCGACATGGTAATAAAAAACGCGATAACATCAATATTTTTTAATGCCGGCTCTGAAAAATCAGACTGTACGGCGGTCGGGTTTTTCAAAATGCTGTAAAACTTGACAATAAAATGCTTGCTGAGTAGGATGCCGCGGCTATTTGTGGATGGTGTTCATCATTTTTTTATTTTTATAGGAGAAAGTTATGTCTATTCAAACTTCAGAATTCAGAAGAGGCTTAAAGATCGAGATGGAGGGAATTCCTTACCAGATCGTCGAAATGCAGCACATTCAGCAGAAAAGAAGAGCGGTCATCAAGACCAAACTCAGAAATGTTCTCAACGGTTCGATCGCTGAGTACACCTTCCTTTCCGGCGAGCGTGTTGACAGCCCCGACCTTGAAGAAAAGAACATGGAATATCTTTACCAGGACGGCGAACACTACATTTTCATGGATAACGAATCCTTCGAACAGCTTCCGATCGACGAAAAAGTTATCGAAGATGTTATTCCGTATATGCCTGAAAATACTCAGGTTACCGTTCAGTTCTATAACGGATCTCCGATTTCTGTCCAGCTTCCGCAGTTCATCGAACTCGAAGTTACCGACACGGAACCCGGTTTCAAAGGCGATACTGTAACGACTTCATACAAACCCGCGAAAGTGGCTACCGGCGGTCAGGTCATGGTTCCGCTTTTCATTTCCAACGGTGACGTCATCAAAATCAGCACCGAAGAGTTCACATACATCGAAAGAGTGAAAAAATAATTTAAAAAATAGGTGCAACATTGGCTAATAACAACAGCAAATTCTTTCTCAAAGGCAAAAAGGCTGTTTCGGAAATAGAGCAGTTCGAGGAACTGATCAGGAGAAACCCCGAGGACGACAGAGCCTATGTCCGTTTGGCCGAACTTTATGCCAGAGCAGGAAGAGAGACGAAAGCGATCGAAACTTATGAAAAAGTTGCGGTCATTTTTGAAAAAAAAGGCTTTCTCAACAAGGCAAAGGCCGTTCTGAAGCAGGCGCTTCTTCTGAGCCCCGAGCACGGAAAGATCAATGTCCTGCTTGCCGATTACGACAAACAGAGCGGTCTTGTCAAAGATGCGGCGATGCGCTACAACACAGCTGTCAACTACTATGTGAAAGCCGGCAACAAAATCGCGGCGATAAACATTCTCCGCAAAATGCTGGAACTTTACCCGGGCAACATCAATCTTTCCGTAAAACTTGCAAATATGCTTATTTCGGAAGGGATGAACCATGATGCCGAAAAGCTGCTTGTTCCGCTCGCGGAATCGCTGAAAAATACGGACAAGGTCAACGAATATGTTTCAGTCCTGAAACTTCTCTACACTGCGACCGGCAATGATGCCGAGATCGGAAAAACGCTCGTAAACTTCTATCTCAAGAAGGGAAGTTACTCCAATGCGCTGATCGTTCTTCAGAAACTTGTGGTTGACAATCCCGACACGATCGAATTCCTTGAAAAACTCGCTTTCGTTTTCGACAAACTGGGCGAAACTCAAAAGCTGATCGCTATTTACAAACAGATCGCGGTTGTCCACTCGAAACATAAAAATTACGCTGAACGCGACGAAATGTACCGCAGGATACTTGAACTTGATCCGAACGACAGGGAGGCTCTTTTCATCCTCAATGAAAATGCCAAACTGCGCGATATCATTTCCGATAAGATCAAGGATACAACTGGTGATCTGCGCCGCGAAGGCGGGAAGGACGATTTCGTCATCGACATCGATCCGAATGCCGGAAATGCTGAAAAACCGCATAAAGTGACAGTCCGTTCGGCCGTTAAAGAGGCTCGTTCGTTCCTTTCCTACAAGCTGTTCGACAAGGCGATCGACAAAATAAAATCGGCTGAAGGCTGGGAAACTTCCGATGATGCATACGATGTTCTCATCGAGGCAAATATCGAGCAGGGGAAAGTCGAAGATGCAGGCGAACTGCTTCTGGCTCTTATCGATCTCAAGGTTTCGGAGGGAAAACTCGGTGAGGCACGCGATCTGATGTCGGATGCTGAAGATATGCTCGGAAGCGATGATGTCAGAATCACCGCACGAAAGCAGCAGCTTGCCGAACAGGAGAACGATTTCACTGATCCTGAATCTGGAGTCGAAGGCGGAGTTTTCAGCGGTATTCCTAATCTTGAAGAAGCCGACGTCGAACAGGCCGTTTCAGCGGAAGAAGTCAGCGGGGAAGCCGAGGAAAAGGTGCCGGAAGAATCAAAATCAGAGGACAAGGCTGTTTTCGACGAATCTTCCGAGCCGCCGCAGGAAAGACTTGACGAGTTGGAGTTCTACATCTCTATCGAAGATTTCGTAAGTGCCACCCAGCTTCTCGAAGAACTTGTCGAAAGTTTCCCGAATTCAGTTTTCCTGAAAGAGATTAAGGCTGCTATTCCTGAGAAAAAAGGAGAGTAAGGTGAAAAGATTTTTTGCATTGTTTTTTATATGTTCATTTTTCTTTCTGATCCCTTTTTCAGTCTCTGCAACGATGATAAAACTCACGATAAACTACAATCGCGGCGAAGAGAGAGGCGATCAGTACAGGGTCGATATCCGTGACGGTTATTGGAATTTTCCGATACTCAACATTCCTAAAGATAAAGAAAAAGAACAATATTCGGTAGTTATTGAAGGATATAAACCTGCTGCCGAGTCAAAAAAGGAAAAAATCGAGCTTTCCGGCGCTGAGTTCAGCCGCAAAAAGATTCTTTTCCCGAAAAACGGCACTCTTATCGTTGAAAACAAAGAGAATTTCCCGAGAAAGATCGTGATAACCCGTGAAGGCGGCGGAGAGCCTGTTTCGATCGAGATCCAGCCGCAGTCTTCAGTTGAGCATCTTTTTACTGAAGCCGGCGACTACAAAATCGCCGACGAATCGTTTCCGTGGAACACATCTTCTGTCAAGGTCCTTGACACCACATATGTCTGGAGATTGAAGGAAGGAAGCAACAATAAGGACATTCCAGACATTGCTCCGGGAAGCTATTCTCTGAAGATTTATTACGGTACTGTTTCGATATATACTGAAGATTTTATGGTCGTTCAGAATGCTGCCCAGAGTTTTATCTACAAAATCGACAAGGGCAGAGTTGTAAATCTCAATTCTTTTTCGACATCGATGGATTAAGTTAAAGGAGACTATATATGACGAATTTAGGTTTGAAATTAAAGGTTTTTTTCCTGATGGCAGTTGTTATCACGGCCCTTTCTGCCGCGAATTTTCTTCTTTTCAAAGATTTTCTCGCAAAAATCGATGTTCAGGACGGAGCTAAAAACATCGCCAAACTGGCTGAGTCCGAGCTCAAGAGCAAAAACTATTCTCTGATCGGCAATTCTTTCGAGATCGCAAGAGAACTTAAGATCGAAAAAGGCAAAGTCGTTTCGAAAGTAAATTCCCAGAAAGATTATGCCGTAGTTTCGGGCAACGGTGCCGTTATTGACGGAAACTTCAATGTTATGAATTCTTATGCTGGAATTCCTGCTGTAGAGAGAGCTTTGAAGGACGGAGTTGCTTCCGACGGTATGTTCTCGGCTGGCAGCGATCTTTATCTCATCGGCGCGGCTCCTGTTATGGCTGAGGGTAAGGTTTTCGCAGCAGTCACTTTTGAAAGGTTCGGCAACGATCTTCTTTCGATATTTCCGATGCCTGTAAAGGCTTTCAAAGGTTCAGAATCAATTGCCGAGAAAGGCACTGATAGATGGGAGTCAGTTGAGAAATCATACGGAAAGGCTGCCCTTGATGCTGATCTGGCAGCACTTGTCACGAACGGCGGTCAGAAAGAACTCAACGCGTGGACAAGAGTTTCGGCTTTCGCAATGCCCTACGATCTTGCCGGCGGAGACAAAATCACGATCGTTACGATGACTTCTCTGATCCCGGGCTGGGAAAGTTATAACAATGTTCTTTATATGACTATTGTCTATGCGGTTGTTGCGGTACTTGTAGCTCTTTTCTTCACATTCATAGTTACGCACGAAATCGACAAGATCCTCAAGAACCTTGCATCCGATATTTCAAGAATGAGAGTCGGCGAAAAGCTCGTTCTCAAGAGATATTCGAACGGTGCAGATATCGTTGTTTCGGCTATGAACAAGCTCATCCAGAAGTATCTCGAGCTTAACGAAGACGTCGGCGGAATCACTTCTTCTCCGCTTGTAAGAGCTGAAAAAAGCAAAGGAGTCGATGATTTCGATGCGGCTGTTCCAGATCCGTTCGCTACCGAAGCAGTTGAAGAGATCAAGGCAGAAAAAGTTGAAAGAACTGCTGTTTCTCACACCAAAACGCCGGAAACAAGGATCCCTGAACCTCCGCAGCATGAGGTAAAGCACGAAACAGTAAAACCCGATTTCAGTCAGGTCCAGGCCGATGATGACGATGACGAAGACAATGAAAAAACCCAGATCGCGGCAACGGTTTCTCCGTCTGCTCAGGCTAATCCGTTTGATGCTCTGTGGGAAGATTACTGCAGAATAAAACGCAAACACGGTGAATCTGTCAGCGACAAGGAAAAAACGGCGTTTATAGGCAAAGTCAGAACGAACAAGGCTTCGATTATGGCTAAATATAAATGTTCAGATGTTCAGTTCTCCGTCGAAGAAAAGGACGGAAAACCGGTGGTCAAGGCAAAACCCGTAAATTAGGTGTTTAATGAAGTTTGTTTGCAACAACTGCGGATTTACGGCTGATATTCCCGAGCAGATGTCTGCCTGCCCGATGTGCGGCAGTTCAAATGTCTCTTCTGCGGCTGAAGCGTCAAAATTTCCTGCCGATGCTGAAGAAAATGAAGATGAAAATGCGAAAACGCAGAATTTTAAAGCATCTGCAGGTCCTACTCAGCGCGTCACTCTGACGGAAGGTTTGATTCAGCAGCAGGGAAAGCCTGCCGAAAGATCTGAAAAAAAGACCCGTGAGATTCGCAGGAAAAGCAAAACTCCGTTAGTCGTAGCTTTGTTGCTGCTTCTCGTTATGGCGGCTGCAGCGGCCTTCTTTTTCTTTTTCAAATAAATTATGAATCTCAGAATTTCTTCCGGCGTTTTGAGAGGACGCTATATCAAAGTTCCCGATACCGATTTAAGACCGACTGAGGAAAAGGTCCGAAGCGCTTTTTTCAACACTCTTTTTTCGATGATCGAATTCGAGAACAGAAATTTCCTCGATATTTTTTCTGGCAGCGGAATCTTGGCTTTCGAGGCGATAAGCCGCGGATTTACAAGGTCTTTTTCTGTCGAATCAAACCCTAAGGCGGCTTCAGGCATAAGAAAAAGCGCGGATGAACTCGGCATCAAAAATCAGGTGAGTGTTGTAAATGCTGACGCTTTCTCTTTAAATTTTTTGTCTCTCAACGAAAAATTCAACACGGTTTTTCTCGATCCCCCTTACGCTTTGGGCGATAAAATGCCGGTCCTTTTGGATAAAATCGTAGATTCAGGCATCGTCGGAGAAGTTTGCGTCATCGTTGTCGAGGGAAACTCTGAAACTACCTGGCAAAAGGCAGGCTGGAACTCGAAAATCAAAAAATTCGGCGGAACATATCTCACGATTTTCTATAATTGGGAATGATCCTGAACCTGTCTCACGCAGCGGACATAAGTTTTAGGAGGGGAGTGATGTTCGCAGGCAACATTGGCGGACGCTGTGGGCTGGTGTATGCCGCCGTCGCGGAAATCAACATACCATGCATCCTCGTCATTCCGGCAGTCATTCGGGATGGAGGACCATAGGGGCTCCCAGTCACCAAGTTTGCTGTAGCTGATGCCATCTTCTTGATAGAACCTTTGGCAATTGCAGCTTTGTGGTTCAAAGCAATTATAGACAGACTCTTCTTCGGTTATACATTTGTCGGTGAGACCGCACGAACCACCGCTCTCTGTCTTGGGGCAGTCTTTGATAAGCGTCCTTAGTTCATCAACCGTCGGAAGCCGCCAGTCGGAATATCCAAGTTCATAAAGATTGTTACAGTATGAAACAGCTTCGAGCCATTCCAGCACGTCCTGAGATACGGCAGACCACATATTGCCAGCAATTACTTGACCGTGGTTGGCCGACTTGTATGCATTTTTTATTTCATCCGTATAGTCAGGTCTTTCGCAGGATGATGCAAAGATGAATATCAGAAAGAAACATATCGCCGAGCCGAATTTTTTCATTATTTTTTTCCTAAAATTCAAATCCGACCGAGGCATAGAAACCGTCTCTTGACGGAGCGGCCGAAATATTTGTGAGAGTGACATCCTTTTCAGTTTTCTTCTCTTTTATCGCGGCCAGTATGATTCCTGTCAGAAAAAGCTCGCCGCCGATTACACCTGCTGCTATTTCAAGAGAACGGTAGGTGTTGGCTTTCTTGCGGTAATTCTTTGCTCTGTTGAGGTATTCAGATTCCTTTTCACCTTGAGTTACAGCCTCGAAAGCGTTGTCATAATCTTTCATTTTTTTGTATTTGTCGAACTCTTTGTCGGAAGCGATGTGAAAACCGGCGATTCCGCCCGCTGTAACGGCGGCTCCGACAATGATGAGCGATATTCCCGCTTTCAGATGAGGGTGATATGTTTCGACAGTGCTTTCTTCAGCGAAAAGCTGAAACGAAAAAGCGAAAATTATGAAAAACAGGCAGATTTTTTTCATTTTATTCTCCAATAGTTTGTAGGTTTTTCCTAATGCAACGAACTCCGGCAAAAGATTCTATATCGCAGATGAAGATACTTGCATCATAAAATGATACCAGCCATGCCTGTTCTGGATCCCAAGACAGTATGGAAGACCAGAGGCGGTTATCTTTGTCATCTATTTTGTTGAAAGAAACGTCCGATATACTATCGTATGAGTATCTACAGTTACACTGGGATGCACAGTGAATAGTATCGGGGAGATAATATCCGGAGTATTGATCCGCGTATTTGTCCCAGTTCTCCATTTCTTCAGCCAGACATTCATCAGTTATTTCGCATGAACCTCCTGTTTCCGTATATGAACAATTCTGGATCAATGTTCTAAGTTCGTTAACAGTCGGCAGCCGCCAGTCTGAATATCCGAGTTCGGTCAGATTTTTACAGTAAGAAACAGCGTTTTCCCACTCAAGACTGTCCAGTGATCTCGCAGACCACATATTGCCGTCAATGATAACGCCGGAAGTTCTTTGTCTGTCGGCTTCTCTGTATGTGTTCCAGATCTCATCGTCGTAGTCGGGTCTTTCGCACGATGCAAAAAGGACGATAAGCAATGGGAAAAACAATATCAGAGAGATTTTTTTCATCTTTCACCTGATAAAAATCAAAAACGGAAAATTTTAAAGAAAACCGGAATTTTATCAAGTTTTGGTGCTGACGCGGTTTATTATTGCGCCGCTCGATATTCCGTTAATCGGCACGATGTCGCTGTGCCTGAATAAAAAAATGCGGGCGAATAAAATCGCCCGCATACTATTGAAGGCTTGTCTCTAAATTGCGGTTTAGAAGTAAAGGTCTCTTTTGCCTTTTTCGATTTCGCCGAGAAGTTCCTGAGTTTTCGCTCTTCTTTCAGGATTTTCGATATCTTCCATAAGTTTGACGAGAAGTTTTTCGCCTTTTGCCTTGGTTTCAGGGGAAGCGAAATCTTCAAGATATTCTTTGAAGGTGAGCATTCCGTTCGGAAGGCAGAATTCGTGGATGAGTCCAGGTTTTGCGAGATCCATGAAGTCAGCACCTACGCGGCCTCTGCGGTAGCAGCCTGTGCAGAATGAAGGAATGTAGCCGCCGTCGATGAGCGAGGAGACGACTTCGTCAACAGATCTGTGGTCGCCAAGCGAGAACTGAGCACCAGCTTCGTCTTCTTCGTATCCGCCCGGATTGGTTCTGCTTGCCGCGCTGACCTGGCTGACGCCGTAGTGGAGAAGGCGTGTTCTGATTTTGTCGTTTTCACGGGTCGAAAGGATGATTCCGGTGTAGGGAAGCGAAAGTCTGATTACAGCTACTAAAAGCATGAATTCGTCATCGCTTACCGGATGCGGAATGTTGTATGAAAGCGGTGCGCCCTCTGCCGGTTCGATCCTCGGAACGCTGACCGTGTGCGGTCCGATCCCGTAGGTTTTGTCAAGATGGTTAGCGTGCTCAAGGAGTGCGAGAGTTTCGAAACGGTAGTCGGTAAGCCCGAAAAGTGCGCCGATACCGACATCATTAAGTCCTGCGCGGAGAGCTCTGTCCATAACGAGGAGTCTCCAGCCGTAGTCAGCTTTGAGGCCGCTCGGATGGAACTCCGGATAGAGTTTTTCATCGTAGGTTTCCTGGAAGCAGATGTATGTTCCGATCTTCTCTTTTTTCAGAAGTCTGAAGTTGTCCTCGCTCTGAGGCGCGATCTCGACATTGATCCTGCGGACGGTGTTGCCGTTCCAGTTCGTCTCATAGACTTTTCTGATCGAGTGAGCGTAGTATTCGACATCTGTCGCTCTTGCTTCGCCGCCGATGACGAGAAGTCTTTTGTGTCCCATTTTGAGGAGCAGTCTCGTCTCGTCCTGGATCTGCTCGTCGGTGAGTATTGCACGTTTGAGTGCGGTGTTGTCCTTTCTGAACGAGCAGTAAACGCAGTTGTTCGTGCAGACGTTGCCGAGATAAAGCGGCGCAAAGAGGACTATTCTTTTGCCGTAAATTATCTCTTTTGCTTTTCCCGCTGCTTCGAAAACCTTGTTGCGCTGTTTTTCGTCCTTGATGTTGAGAAGAATAGCGGCGTCTTTAAGGTCAAGACCTTTGAGCTGCATTGCGCGGTTGAGGACTTCGTCAACCTGGCTGTCCGTTACTTTCTGGTCGATAAGACCGTAGAGTTTCTCGCGATCGATAAAAATTTTTTCAGTGTTCAGCGACTTCATCTTCAACTCCGTCTTCTTCAGCGTATTTGCTTAAAACAGATTTGACTTCGAAGCCTTTGAGTTTGCCGACCTTTCCGGTAAGCGAGGAGATCCTGTCTGTTGTGCCGTGGACGACAAGCGAGATAACCTGAGCTCCGGGAAGCCCGAGATTGAGGCCCATTCTGCCGACGATGATATCACCGTGCTGTGAAAGGACTGTGTTTAATTTAGAAACATTTTCTTTTTCTGTAACAACGATCAGAACCGATCCGACTCTCTTTTCCATCAGACACCTCTTTTGGATAAGTTAATAAAAAAAACTTTGATGCCGACTATCAGCATCTCAGACACCGCATGATACGGTTCAAAAGGGGCTTGTCAAATAAAAAAGCGAATATATTTTCTGTTGCCAGATTTTTTAAAAACCGTAATATTGCGCGGTTTGATTTTTTCGGGAAGAAAAATGGCGAGATATATTGTTTCCGACGACGGAGAGCTGCTGGAGGAAGTTCAGTCGATATCCGATACGGCAGAGTACGAGTTTCCGGAACTCGACAGTGCTGAACGTGCCCGTTACAGCGAGCTCAGAACGGTTATCAAAGGTATAGAAGAACGTGTTTCGGATGCTCCGGCTTTGAAAAAAGGGGAGATCGAAAAATTTTATGAAAACGAGCTCAATTCGGCTCAGTGTGCCGCGGTTTTCGCTCTGACAGGACCAGTTCTCGTCATTGCAGGAGCGGGTAGCGGAAAGACGAGAACGATCGTCTACCGCACGGCATACATGCTTCAGAAGGGGATAAAGCCGGAGTCGATACTTCTTCTCACTTTCACAAGGCGCGCGGCGGGCGAGATGACTCAGCGCGTGAACCAGCTCATAGGTTCTGAGACTGCGGACAGGATAACTGCGGGGACTTTCCACAGTTTCGCAAATATCCAGCTCAGGAAATACGGTCGTTTCATCGGGATCATGCCCAATTTCACGATATGCGACCAAGTCGATTCGGCCGATATGATCGACCTCATAAAAAACACTCTCGATATCAAGAAAACCGGCAAGGCGATGCCGAAAAAAGGGACTATCGCCGAGATCATAAGCCGTTCGCGCAACCATGCAAAGCCGATCGCCGATGTTATTGACGGCTACTATTCAAAATACAGCGAGTTTTCCGATGTGATAACGAAAATTGCGGAAGGTTACGAAAAATACAAGGCGGAGCGCAACATGCTCGACTACGACGACCTTCTCGAAAAGTTTCTCGAACTTCTTGAGAAGTCGCCGGAGGCACTTGAAAGGATACAGAACCGCTACGAATACATCATGGTCGATGAGTATCAGGATACCAACATTTTCCAGGGCAAGATCGCCGATCTTATCGCCGCAAAAAGCCGCAACATCATGGTCGTAGGTGACGATTCGCAGAGCATCTACGCTTTCAGAGGCGCCAATTTTGAGAACATTCTCCGCTTTCCGCAGAAGTGGGAAGACGCCCGTCTGATCAAGCTTTTCAGAAACTACCGCTCCGAAAGGGCTCTTCTCGACTACACGAACGAGATAATCAGGAACTTTTACGTTTCCTACGAAAAAGCGCTCGTTTCCAACATCGAAAGAGTGAAGGGGCGTCCGGTCGTGAAACGCTTTCTTTCGGCCGAGGACGAGGGGGAATTCGTCGCTTCCGAAATCGAAAAACTGCTTGAAAGCGGCATGAAACCTGAGGAGATCGCTGTTCTTTACCGTTCGAGTTTTCATGCCAATTTCGTTCAGGCGTCCCTTCTTCGCCGTGGGATCGATTTCGCAGTCTACGGCGGGATAAAATTCGTCGAAAGGCGTCATATAAAGGACGTTTTGAGTTATGCCAAAGTGATCCAGAATTCAAAGGATTCGGTTTCTCTCAACCGCATTTTCAAGCTCGTTCCGGGAATAGGAGCCGCGACCGCCGCGCGTCTTGCCGAAAGTTTCGCCGAAAAAGGACCTATTGCGATAGAATCTCACGCTAAAAAGAAATATTACGGCGAACTCAGGCGTCTTTGCGAAATGCTTGAAACTGCTTCGAACGATGAACTTAAAATAATAAAAGTGCTTGAAATAATTATAGAATTTTATAAACCTGTTCTCGAAGATCTTGAAGACGATTCAGACGAAAGGCTCAAGGATTTTCCGGTTCTTATCCAGCTCGCATCGAACTACCGCGTCCTTGAAAATTTTCTCACTGATTTCGCGCTTGACCCGCCAGATTCAAAGCTCAGTTCTTCGAAAGTCACGGCTGACGCATCGGAAAACCGCGACAAAGTTGTTCTTTCAACGATCCACAGCGCGAAAGGGCTCGAGTGGGACACTGTTTTCGTTATAAGTCTCAACGAAGGGAGCTTCCCGAGCGAAAAAGCGGTCACGAAGATCGATGACCTCGAAGAAGAGCGCAGACTTTTCTATGTCGCATGCTCACGCGCCAAATCACGTCTCTTCCTTACTTATCCGCAGATAAAACTGATGTACGGGAAACTCAATTCTACCGCGCTTCCGAGCAGATTTTTGGCGGAAATATCAAATTCTTACTACGATATTCTGTAATCAGCTGATTTTCGGATCGATAAGGTAAATATCGTCATCATCCATTGAATTCATGAGAACATCCACCTCTTTTTCAAACTGGCTCATAGTGTCTGTTCCCCAGTTTTTCGTGAGTTTCAGGTAGAGCTGTGCTGTGACATATGCATCAGAAAGGGCGCGGTGCATATTGCCCATCGGTTTCAGGCTGAAATGGTTCTTCAGGGTCGAAAGCCTGAAATTCGCTGATGATTTCACTACTTTACGCGATGCGAGAAGTGTGCAGAAAGTCTCGAAATCCCTGTCCATTCCGCATTCTTTCAGCTCATAGTGCAGGAAAGACATATCAAATTTTGCATTGTGCGCAACGATCAGATCGTCTTTGACAAAATCAAGAAAAAGAGGCAGGACCTGCGATATCACCGGCTTGTCCGCGACCATTTCGTTGGTGATCCCTGTTATTTCGACGATTTTTTCGGGGATTTTTCTTCCGGGATTCACTAGAGTCTGGAAGATGCCGCAAAGTTTGTTTCCGCATAGTTTTACAGCACCGATTTCAGTAATTCTGTCTCCGCAGCTCGTGGAAAGGCCTGTGGCCTCAAGGTCAAAAATAGTAACGTTTCTATTCTGCATTTTTGCCCGCCTTTTTTTTGTTCCGGTAGGCGATGATCGATTTTTTTGTGATGAAGTAAGTCGGGATCATCGCGATAAGTCCGACGACTGCGCCGCCGATGCACATCGGAAGAAAAATATCGGCGCCGAGTGCGAGAAAACCTTTCGTCTGCTCGATAAAACCGTCAAGTTTGAGGACTGCTGTCATTTTCGACATGATCGTTGACGGGGTTACGACGTGATCCGCCGGATAGAAAAAAGTTCCAACCCAGTAGATGAAAGCGTAAATCGGAATAACTGTCAGCGGGTTAGTGATCCAGACGCCTGCAACAGCAGCAGGTTTGTTCGCGTGCTTGAAAGGAAGGCACACAAGTCCGGCAACCACCATCTGAATTCCCATTATCGGGAGAAATCCGACAAAAATCCCGAGCGCGAGACCGAACGCGATATCGTGCGGATCGGCATTGAGATGGATCAGATTTTTCCAGATATTCAGAACCTGTGCTTTCAGGTCGTACCACTTTATTTCTTTTTTTTCAGTTTTGTCTGTCATAGTTTCATTCCAGTCTGTGAATAAACCGAAAAACCAAAAGCGGGGTATATTATACAATCCTGCAAGAATGTAAATTCAAACTTGAAAAAGATCCCGCATTTAATAATATCTTCCGGTTTTATTCTTTTTTATTGGAGGAAAAAATGGAAGCAACGAACAAGGCAGTCATCGAAACGACAAAAGGAAAGATGGTCATCGAACTTTACGGCAACGAAATGCCGATAACCGTCGCAAATTTCATCAAACACATCGAAGCGAAATACTACAACAAACTTATTTTCCACAGAGTCATCAAGGATTTCATGATCCAGGGCGGCGGAATGAACAAGTTCATGATGGAAAAAGCGGCCCTGCTCGATCCGATCAAACTCGAAAGAAGCTCCGAAGTCCTTCACAAAAAATATGTCATTTCGATGGCAAGAACTTCCGATCCCAACAGTGCATCAAGCCAGTTCTTCATCTGCAACACAGACTGCGACTTCCTTGACGGCCAGTATGCCGCTTTCGGAAAAGTAATCGAAGGAATGGATGTCGTTGACGCTATTTCAGAAGTAGCGACCCAGTCTGTAAAAATCTACGATGATGTTCCAGTAGAACCGATAATGATAACAGACGTCTATATGGCGTAATATCCAAGGTGAAACAAGCTCCTTATACATTTGTTTCTGTGCTGAAAACTGATTCAGAGTAAATTATTGTTGCAACAAATTCAGGATTCTTGCAAACTCGTTCTTGTCTAAGGTTCTTCCGCCACAAAGGATTTTCAACTGATTCCAGTCAGTTTTGTAAACTTTAGTCAACGAATCCAGTTTTACGAAAGAAGGTTTTGCAAAAGGCGGATGGTAAATTTTCAGCCTTTCATTTGAAGGAAAAAACAATTTTCGTTCTTTTCCTTTTATGCTTGAGACGTTCAAAACTTCAAGATAATCATCGGTGGCTGCTGTAATCAGATAGGTTCGGTCGTACTCTGGCATGTTTCCGTCTGCGAAACGGATTCTCCCTAAAATTCCTTGTCCTGCAGCAAAATCCATTAGTAAATAACCAGATTTCCGTTATCAAAATAAACAGTATAGGAATTGTCTTCGGCGGATAAAGCAAACTTTTCCAGCTTTGAGAGAATTTCATCTGTAATTTCAAAATCCTTGCCAAAATAATAAGTAACGCCGTTTATTATCTCTTTTTTGAAATCATCTGCGGAAGATTCTTTATATGCAGAAATAACTTCCTTCATTCTTTTGATGTCTTCATTTTGCGACATCATGTCTACCACAGATGAGTTTTTGTCATGAAAGCCGTAATTATTCGTGCCGTTGTTCAGCGCTTTTTTCCAAAAATCAAAAGTGTGGTTTATTTCCGAAAGTTCTCTTGCAGAAGCTGTTCCGAAGATATTCATAATCAAATTAAGAATATAGGTTTCATGCTCCGAAAAATCAGGCTGGAAATCCATACTGTCCCGTTTGAAGCCTGAATAATCATTTTTATAACGCAACCTTACCTTTTCGATAACACAGCCGTTCTCGAAAATCAGGATTTCATTGTTGAACAATGGCTCGCCGAATTCTGAGATACTTGCCAGATTTGAGAGTACCAGCAATTTTTGTAGCTTCATATTGCCGTCATAGGTGTTCGGCACGGAATCAGCTCCGTTTTTAATGAAAAATTTCGCGAAATCATCCACATCTCTCATTGTCGGCTCCATACTAAAAGTTCTCACAATAGCAAAAACTGTTAATATTATAGCCGGAGTAACAAGATGTCAACATCATTTTGCTGTCCTATTCCTCATTCTTCAGCAGATACTTGTTGCTGACAATTTTCATTGAAAGACTCGCGCTGATAAGCGGCGAAAATACCGGGTCTGTCGGACGGACGACAATTCCTTCCTTTTTGCCGCCTTTCGGATAATCACCGTCTGCGCGGATAAGAAGTGCTTCGACTGTCGGATATTTTGACGGTAGATCCATGCCGACTTCTTCAATAGGAACATGATCCATTCCGAGAGAGTCGCAGATTTCGAGCATCCGCTTCAATCCGACTCTTTTGCCGTTTTCACGGATCGTGAAGACATACCACTCCGGTCTTGCGAGACGCAGCCTGTTGCGCTGAATTCCCGGTGCACAGAGCTCGCCCTGAATCGTGAATGTTGTCAGATTATGCTCTTTTGCAAAGTTTTCGATCTTTTCGCGGTATCCGCGCGCTTTTACCAGCTCGTAAAATGAACTTGTACCGTCATCCTTGTACTCAAAATTGTGGCCGGTGACGTGAAAACCATCCTCATCAATGCCGATGGAATGCGAAGAACCGTCCATTTTGGTTGAAATATAGTATTCAAGTCCGGCGAAAGCCTGGATCAGCTCCGGCATTTCCTGTACACGGGTCTCATCGGTATGCGGAATGTCATGCGGCAGATTGCCTATAACTGTTCCGCCGGTAGTTGCGCGCTCCTCAATTTCCCATTTTCTGATGCCTAAAAGTTCGGTGACATCGGTTCC
Source organism: bacterium (assembly GCA_017963125.1). Taxonomy (GTDB): domain Bacteria; phylum UBP6; class UBA1177; order UBA1177; family UBA1177; genus UBA1177. The sequence continues at coordinate 206,250 of JAGCUA010000069.1, read as the reverse complement.
TATTTCTGTATCGGCAGGAATTTCAGGAAACTGCGACAGCGGAAGTAGGAGACCCTGCGAAATTTCACCGCGGAAGCGCATAGTTCTCAGCTTGAAACCTTCTCCCATGATGTCACTTTTCTTGTAGCTCGTTGCCCGCATGAACTCAAAGCGCGGAGTAACCGGAAGAAAGCAGTCAATTTCAAAGTAAACACCTGTATCCATCGGCTGGAACTGCCCTTTGTTCACGACGCACTGCCAGCCGAGAACGTGTGCAAGCTCGATTTTATCGGCTCCTTCAATCGGTTCAATCTTCCAGACCCGCTGAACACTCGCTAATTTTCTCATTTTCCCTCCAATTTTATCAAACAGCCGACATAAATATATGCTAAAGGAATGAAAAGTCAAATAATATTTTGTTAATTTTTGATATATATCAACTTTTTATTGACTAATATTCTTGAAATAGTTATTGTTGTAAAGTTTTTTGTTTATTTTATTTTAAAGTATTCGATTCTAAGATTAAGAAATGCTTGTTGTCTTAACAAAATGGAGAGAAAAAATGGATCTTGTGAAGTACGACGAAAATTTGTTTGAAAACATCAAACACATCAACGAATTCGGGCAGGAATTCTGGTATGCAAGGGAGCTGCAGAAAGTTCTTGAATATACCGAATGGAGGAATTTCACAAAGGTTATTGATCGTGCGAAAGAGGCCTGCAATGGAGCCGGACAGTCTGTTGACGAATGTTTTGTTGACCTCAACAAATCATCGGAAATGCCGAATGGTGGAACTCGCATCATCGAAGATTTTATGCTTTCGCGTTATGCCTGCTACCTTATCGTAATGAACGGCGATCCTCGCAAGGAAGTCATCGCTCTTGGGCAAACCTATTTCGCAGTAAAGACGCGTCAGCAGGAACTTATTGACGATTACGAACGGCTTACGGAAGAGCAGAAACGCATCGCCATCAGAAACGAGATGAAGCGTCATAACACGGCTTTGGCGGATGCTGCACACAACGCAGGAATTGACAAGCCGCTTGACTATGCGATTTTCCAGAACTGCGGCTATATGGGCTTATACGGCGGTTTGAAAGCTCAGGACATCAGAGAACGCAAAGGACTCGGCAAGAATCAGAATATCCTTGATTATATGGGCAGCACTGAACTTGCAGCGAATCTTTTTCGAGCTACTCAAGCAGAGGAAAAACTCCGCAGAGAGCACATTCAAGGCAAAGAAGAAGCAAACAAAACCCACTTTGAAGTCGGCAAAAAAGTCCGTCAGACGATCTCTGAACTTGGCGGCACGATGCCTGAAGATCTGCCTACACCTGAAAAAAGCGTGAAACAGATCGAAAAGGAGCATGAAAAGAAAAAAATTGAGGAGAAAAAATAGTTTTTTGCTTTCCATGAACGCGCGGGAACAGCTTGGAAAACGCATTTTGTTTCTTCGGAAACAGCAGGGAATGACTCAGAACGACCTTGCTTTCAAATCGGGTCTCGGGCGCGAATACATCAGCACGGTAGAATGCGGAAAACGCAATATTTCAATCGATGCAATCGAAAAAATTTCTTTCGCTTTGGAACTTCCGTTAAAAGATCTGTTCGATTTTGAGGCAGCAGAACCTGCAGTTAGGCAGGTCCCGAATAAATTTTCGTAAGTTTGTCCTTGAGTTTTTTCACGACTTCCGGAGTAAAAACAGGGCTTCTCCACGCTGAAACGGAATTGTTCTGGTAAAGCGGCTCGCGTTTGAAATCGAGTCTGCTTTCCTTGAAATGTTCCTCAAAAAGAGTTGTTTTCGGAACCGGCGAATATTCGTTGAGATAAGGCCTTGCGCCAATTTCAGAAACGATTTCAATGGTTTTATCGACTTCATCGACGGTCTGTCCCGGAAGCCCGCAGAGAAGGTAAACACCGATTCTTTCACTTGTAAAACCGTGTTCCTTCAGCATTTTGACAACAGATTTCAGCTGGTTCAGCGAGGTTTTGTCTTCGTAGCGCGAAAAGGCGGTTTCGAAGCCGAAACGGAGCTGAGGAAAGTCGTATTTTTCAAGATATTTGCACAGATCTTCATTGATTTCACGCAGATGAAGGCCGTTCGGGGTGTGAAATCGGTAAACATTTGAAGGAAGTCTGTCGAGGAAATCGCGGAGGATCCCTCCGTTTCGCAGAAGCAGGGCGTCATCGTAGAACGCGACATCGCAGTGCCCGGTTTCGGTGTGCCATTTTTCAAGGTTTTCGGCAAGAACTGCAACATCTTTGTAGGAAACTTTCGGGTTGAAAATGACGCTTGAGCAGTAAGGACAGCGATTGGGGCATCCTTCGATAAGATTTGCCGGAAAAAAGTGCATGTTTTTAAGATAACGCATGCCTGTTCCAGTAATATTTTCAGGGATTTGCGCTTTACCTGTGTTTACGGTGACATTTTTTCCCTCAAAAAATTCAGGCATCAGGATCGCCGAGATTCCGCCGACATTTATTTCAACTTCGCCGAAAATTTCCCGGACAAAAGCGATCATTTTCAGAACGCATTTGTACCAGTAGGTCATTCCGGTCGAAATATAGACGATATCGGGTTTTTCAATTTCCAAAAGCGCTTTCCGCACAGTGTCGTCGTTCGCTCCAAAACGGTAGTATTTGCGCGGAATCATCTTTAAACACTCAGGTTTTTCGATTTCGCGCTTCCAGTAGGTGTGGCGTTCCCATGAGCGGTAAACCGGCGGAGTCGCCGCATCGTCGCCGACAAAACTTCCGTCCAGAAAATCGAGATAAGTCACGCTGTCACCGATATTTTCGTGGTGTTCTATGATCCTGAAAAGCCCGAGCGGAGCCGCCCAGAGGTTGTATGCCGTGAAATCTTCGACAAACGGGTTTATGAAAAGAAGTTTTGCCAAAACGATACCCTGAAAAACTCAACCAAACCGCAACTTCGGGAATATACGCAGGGCATTCCAGTATTGCAAAAAAAATCGTTCGCGCTATAAGAACGGGTTTTTTTCGAGCTGACGCTTTGCAAAAAGTTCAGCCTTTAAATAAATGAGGTGCGGTCATGCTTCTGGCACAAATACTTTCAGTCGTGATTTTTCTTGCAATGTTCATTCTCATGGTGACTGAAAAAATCGAACGACATCTTGTGACGCTCGGCTGTGCGGTTCTTACGGCGATTCTTGTTTTCGGGCTCGGGATGCACAGTTTCGATGCGATCATGGAGACGCTGAACGTAAAAATAATTCTCACGAAAAGTTTCTGGTACAGCGCGGGCGACGTTCCCGAAAACTCGACCGGAATCAACTGGGCGACGATATTTTTTATTGCCGGAATGATGGTAATGGTCGAAGGAATGGCGGCTTCAGGCTTCTTCCGCTGGCTCTGCATGAGGCTCGCGAAGCTTGTTCACTACCGCGTTATCTACATTTTTGTGGCGTTCATGCTGATTTCCTTCGCCCTTTCGATGTTCATTGACAGCATCACGGTCATTCTTTTCCTTGCGGCGGTAACGGTTGAACTTTCGCGCCTTCTCAAATTCAATCCGGTGAGCATGATTCTTGCCGAAATTTTCTGCGCGAACTTAGGCGGCTCTGCGACAATGTGCGGTGATCCGCCCAACATCATAATAGGAACAAGTCTCGGTTATTCTTTCGGTGATTTCTTCGAGCATACCGGAAAAATAGCGTTTATCGGCCTTGTTTTTACGCTCCTTTACTTCATTATGATGTGCCGTAAGGAATATGTAAGTGCCGGAAAAGATATTGATATTTCAACAATTCCGACGCCAAAATCGGCAATAGTCAGCAGAATCGGTTTCAGCAACAGCTGCATAATCTTCTCGATTGCGGTTGTTCTGCTTGTAACCCACGCCGAAACCGGGCTCACTGTTGCGACAATAGGCCTTGGGATCGCGCTTCTAACGCTTTTTGCAGCTCCGAGGTATGCTACCAGAATTTTGCAGCATGTTGACTATAAAACACTGCTCTTTTTCATCGGACTTTTCTTTGTCGTAGGCGGTCTGGAGCAGACCGGAATACTCAAACTCATTGCCGATTTCATCGGAAAAGTATCAAAAGGCAACGCCTACATTATGATTGCAATAATCATCTGGGTTTCGGCAGTCGCGAGTGCCTTCATCGACAACATTCCTTTTGCCGCGACAATGATCCCGATCATCAAATCGCTTTCCGCATCCACCGGAGTTTCGCTTGAAACAATGGCCTGGGCGCTTTCGATGGGAACCGACATCGGAGGCAGCGGAACCCCGATCGGAGCAAGCGCGAACGTAGTCGGCACCTCTGTCGCGGCAAAGGCCGGACACCGTGTAGGCTGGGGGAGATACTGCAAACTCAGCGCACCTGCTGCGATCATGGTCATCGTCATCAGCACGATCTACATTTTCATAAAGTATCTCTGATCCTAACGGAAAATTTTCAGATCTTCCGGCTTGCCACATATTCACTGCGGAGCTCATCGGTTTCTTCGAGAGAGCCGTTTCCGTTCTGGAGTTTTACCGCACTTCTGAGAAAGCGTGCTTCGGCTGAATCTTCGTCAAGTTCGGCGTATTCGATCCAGAGAGGGTTCGGATGTCCGTGCCTGAAAAAGCCGTCTTCGGGCGAGAGAAAATCGACAGTTGTCGCGACATCGGTGAAATCTACAAAACTTTTGAGGTCGGTTTTTGCCCGTTTGTCAAAATTCCAGAATTCTTCGTCATCTTTGGGAGACCACATTATTCCGATTTCAGGTTTTCTGTTTTTGAATCTTTTGTCGCAGACGGTGACGATATCGCCCTTTCTGAAAGGATGCGGCAGGGTGACATAGTTTTGTTCGGCATAGACGCTGTCGGCCTCATCTTTATTCTTCGGCTTGAGGTAGCGGCGCAGGATATCGCGCTCGTGCTCGTCAAACTGCCAGTTTATTTTCACTAAATATCCGCGCACCGCCTTTGACGGGATCATCGCTATGATCTCTTCATTTGTCGGGATTTTGCTTTCAGCCACAGAGAACTCCTTATTTCTTGCAGAACTTTTCGTAGAGCGTTCTGATCCTTTCAAGCCACTTTTCGCGCAGAGCCGGCGGAGAAACGATCTCGCTGTCGGGAGAGTAGGAAAGGACTCTTGCCAGGATTTCTTTGTCCCTGTCGCCGACGGGAAGCGTTATCTCGAGGCATTTCTTCCCGTCGATGACGCAGTCGTTCACTTTCTGGTTTTTGTGCCAGATCTGGTTCCTGACATAGTAGTAGGCCGGTTCGAAAACGCGGATCACCGCTTCTGAGCTTGTTTCCGACTTGAACATTCCGAAAGAGCCGTCGATGTATTCGTCAAGGTCACGTTTTGTGACCGGATATTCAAAATGTTCGCTGCTTATCTCGCTTGAAAGGATGCGCGATAGGAGAAAAACGCGGAGAGCGTTTCTTTTGCGGCAGAAGGCGATGACATACCATTTGCCGAGATAGTTCATGAGTTTCAGCGGTTCTATGAGACGTTCGCTCTTTTCCCCGTCGGCATTCATGTAGGTTATCAGGACGCACCTTTTCGTCATGAAAGAACCGAGGATATTTCTGAAATCCTTCATGTCCATCAGGTCGATATCTGAGGAATCGTAGGAAATATGATCCATTATTTCGTCGAAATCGGGCGGAATATAACCCGAAATATTCTTGAGGATCTCTTCTGAAATCACCGGAATGTATGGGAGACCGTCAAGTTTTAGCGATTCGCTGATCCGTTTTACGAAAATGTAGTAAAGCACTGCATCTTCAAGCGAATCGAAAAGCATGTCGAACGGCGTTTCATAGACGTATCCGCCGGCACTCTGCTTGTATTTTATCGGCGCGGAAAGGAAATCGCGCATATATTCGATATCGCGCTTGACTGTGTCGATGTGGACTTCAAAGCGGTCTGAGACCTCTTTTCTCGTGACAAAACCTTTCGTCTTGATCACGTGATTGATGTAAACGATCCTTTCAAGATTTGACATTCCAAGCTCCTTAATCAAAAAAACGGCCGCATCATACCGGCGAGGTTGGGCGTATAATGCCCAACTGTAATTTTTTTTCACTTTTTTGCGATTTTTTTCGGTTTTTATTGAAAAAAACTGTTATAATGTGCTGTTTTTGGCTGGCTGAGGAACATAATTATGAAAAAAATCCTGATTTTTATGATTTTTTCGGTAGTAGCAGCTGTTTTTGTCTTTGCGGCTGAGCAGCAGAAGGGAAATACCGAAATAAATTCATTTTCAAAGTCGAAAAAATTTCTCGACAAGGTGATCTACGGCGATGCAAAAGTGCGGAAAACCTTTTACTGCGGCTGTTCCTACGACGGAAAGCAAAAGGTGATCGCCGAGAATTGCAGCTATTTCGATGCAAAGAACCATTCGCGCAGCAAAAGGGTGGAGTGGGAGCACATCGTTCCGGCGGCTGCTTTCGGCGGAAAGCTGAAAGAGTGGAAGGACGGTGATCCGCAGTGCATTGACAGCAAAGGCAAGCGTTTCAAAGGGCGCAACTGCGCTTCAAAAATGAATAAGCAGTTCCAGTTCATGCAGGCCGATATGTACAACCTCGTTCCTGCGATCGGAAAGGTCAATGCAGACCGCTCCAACTTTGATTACGGCATAATTTCTGGCGAGGAAAGAAAATACGGCAACTGTGATTTCGAAATAAAAAACAACACTGCCGAACCTAAAGAATCTATTCGCGGAGACATTGCCCGCACTTATTTTTACATGGATTCAGCATATCCTGGTTTCGGGATCGTTAATGACAGAAACCGCAAAATGCTCGAAGCATGGGATAAATCCGATCCCGTTGACGAATGGGAGTGCAAAAGAGCGGTCGAGATAGAAAAAATCCAGAAAAATCAGAATCTTATACTTAAAAGCCGTTGCAAAAACAGATGAACGACCCCTCAGTCAGCAGAGCTGACAGCTCTCCTGCATCAGGGGCGTCCATTATCTATTTAATGAATTCCAAAGGCGGCACGAATTTGTCCGCTTTGTAAAGGGAAACCTGCCAGTCATCGGTTTTTTCAAAGAGAAGTTCCCAGACGATCTCGCCATCAGGCGTGACTTCAAAGAATCTTGAAATCTGCTGCATATCGTAAAATCCGGCTGTTACGAAAATATTGTCATTTTCAAGGCGGTCTGCATCGCCCCAGTATTCGCTCCACCAGCGTTTGTCGAGCTGTGAGCCGTCGAATTCGAAGGAAATTTCGGCGGTCATGTTAGATTCGTCGATCGTGTATTCGACGATCCTTGTGAAACCGCGTTCAAGAGAACCGTTATCGTAAAAAATGACTTTGTTTCCGTTCACGCCGTTGATTTCTGGATCGTGCGAAACTTCGAACCATGGATATTCGTTGTCGCCGATGAACATGAAATCTCCGTCTTTTCCGAGGCGCCAGATTATCGCTCCAGAGCTCATGTCTATCTTGAAAAGAGTCGAAAAGTTGCGCGAATTGATGTAAACGATCCCTTCTTCCTTATACATCGTGACGCTGTTCGTGTGAGTCCAGTCAAGCCAGACATCGCCGCTGGTGTTTTCTGAGCAGTCGGGTTTTTCGAAGTAATCCCTGTAATCCCAGCTCCAGATCTCGCCGTAGGTGTCGGCATCGAGGTTGACGACGCGGTCTGTTACGATGCAGCCGTCGTAGATCACCTGCGGGAAGGTGACGGAACCGTCATTCATCATGTAGTATGCGTGATTCCAGCTTCCCGGTCCGTAGTAGTAGCTCTTTATTCCAGGTGCTTCCCAAAGAATATTCCCTTCAAGATCGATTTTTATAGCTTCTTCCGCTAAAGAATCCGCCGCCGAAGAATCTTTCGTAAGAGCTATGAGGATCGTCTGGTTTTCAGGGTTCCATGCGACATCGCCGAAAGAACTCGCATACCACGGATCGTATTCGTAATACCATACGACATATCCGTCGGTATCGACCATTACCGCGACCGGAAAAATGTGCTCGAAAGTCGTTGCGGCATACTGGAAAAGGACAAAACCCTCGGAGGTCTTTTCTGCAACATGCTCCGTCAAAGACATCAATGGAAGATAACTCGGCGCTTTTCCGGAATGAAATTCAGTTGTTGCAAGAAGTTCAGGTTCTTCTTCATCGGAATAGATTTCAATAGTGTAGTCGAGATTTTCTCTCATCCCCCAAAGGAAAAAATAATGGTCGTTTTTTCCCTCTTTTTCAGCAATTTTATAGCCTTTGTGTGTGTCTGAATAGTACTTCACAAAAGTTTTACGCTCATCCGTTGTTGAAAAAGTAAGTCTGCACGAAAGGGAATTTTCTTTGTTTTCCTCGATTTTAAGGTCCGAAATCAGTTCATTTCCGGAATCGGCATCGTCGTCCGGAATCACGTCACTGTCTTCATCTGCGATCTCTTGAGTCGGAACGGAAACTTTATTTTCGCATGAAACGCATAACAACACCAGCAAAACCAAAGAGATTGTAAATAGTTTATTCATCTAAAAACTCCAGCGGAGGAACAAATTTATCCGCGTTGTAAATTTCCACCATAAAATCGTCATTCATTTCGGTATAAAGTTCCCATACGACCTGACCGTCTCGCGTAAGCTCGAAAAGAGAAGAATTTTCAGGTCTGCTTACCATTCCTTTTGTTACGAAAATATTGCCGTTTTCAAGGTAATCGGCATCTCCCCATGCCGGTGCGAGCCAGCCTCGACCCGAACTGAATCCGTCAAACTCGAAAGAAATTTCAGCAGTCATGGAATCTTCGTCAAAAATATATTCGATAACTCTCGAGTATGTGCGTTCTTCCCAAGCATTGTCGTAAAAAAGCAGAGCTTTTCCGTCTTCGCGTATTTTTGGGTCGTGAGGATAATCTGGCCATGGATATATATTATCTGAAAGCATGGTGAAACTGCCGTCTTTACCGAACTTCCATACAATTTCTTTTGTTGCCATATCCATTTTGTAAAAGCCGAGACGGCGTGCGTTAAAATAAATAAAGCGCTTGTCTTTATCCGGAAAAGCGGTATTCGAGTGTGTCCAGTCGCACCATTCCGCCTCAGGATCGACACATGTTATAGTATTGAAATAGTCTGGAGAATCTGGATATCCCCAATTCCAAAGTTCGTTGTAGTCTCTGTCGACATTCACTATTCTGTCAGTTATAACGTTATTGTCATAGATTGCCTGAAGGAAAAGAATAGTTCCGTCATCGAGAAGTTTGTAATCGTGATGCCAGCTTGTTTCGCTGTAATAAGAACCGGCAATTTCAGGAGATTTCCAAATGATATTACCTTCAAGATCTATTTCTATTCCGTCTTCGACAGGAATTTCGGCCATACTCGGATATTTGTGGACCCCTACAAAAATATGATTGGTTTCTTTAATAAATTCAGGATCTTCCAAATCCGCAAATCCCGGAGTGTCGTGTTCGTAATACCAGACAGGAAATCCGTCGTTGTCTATCATTACGATTGAAGCGGGTTCCAAACTGTTGTCTGAGACTTGCGAAAACAAAACAAAACCTCGCATCACCCTTTCTTTTTCATTAGTCACAAGATAGACCGGGTATACGGATTCAGGCACATTTCCGGAATAAAAATCAGTTGTTGCAAGAAGTTCCGGCGTTTCTTCATCGGAATAGATCTCGATAGTGTAATTACGATTTTCGCGCATTCCCCAAAGGAAAAAATAGTGCTCGTTTTTGGCCGAATCTTCACTAATTTTATAGCCGGAATGAGTGGGGGAATAATATTTTACGAAAGTTTTTCTCTCGTCTTTTGTCGAGAATGTCAGTCTGCACGAAAGAACGTTTTTTTCGTTTTTCTCAACTTTCAGATTGAAAAGAGGTCCTTGAACAGCGTCGGAATCATCATCAGGAAGTTCCGCAGTGTCGTTGTCCGAAACAATATCGCTGTCATCATCAGAAATTTCTTGTGATGGAATTGAAACTTTGTTCTCGCACGAAACAGAAAAAATCAGTGCAAACATAAAAAATATTACTGAAAATCTACGCATGATCACTTCCAAACATCAAAAAATCAACGCGGCTATTTTACAGAAAAGCCGCTTAATAACAATTAAATCGCAAAAATAACGGTTTTCTTTGCATTTTCCCGCGCGCTAAATAAAATCGCGCGATTTCGAGTTTTTTCACTTAATTTAGGAGTTAAAAATGACAGTAAAAGAGACATTCGAGAATTGGAAAGCCGGAAGTTACGGCAAGGCAGTCGCTAAGTTTCCCGAAAGGAAGCAGCGTTTCAAAACATCGTTCGGTGAAACGGTAGAACCGCTCTACATTCCGGCTGAAGAAGATCAGAAATATTTGGAAACACGCGGCATGCCCGGTGAATATCCGTTTACCAGAGGCGTCCAGCCGACAATGTACCGCGGCAGATTCTGGACGATGCGTCAGTATGCAGGTTTTGGAACGGCTGAAGAATCGAACAAACGTTACAAATATCTTCTCGGCAACGGTCAGACCGGTCTTTCGGTCGCTTTCGACCTTCCGACACAGATCGGTTACGACTCCGATCATCCGATGAGTGACGGCGAAGTAGGAAAAGTCGGCGTTGCGATCGATTCTCTCAAAGATATGGAGATCCTTTTCGACGGTATTCCGCTTGGCGATGTTTCGACATCAATGACCATCAACGGAACCGCTTCTGTCCTTCTTTCGATGTATATCGCAGTTGCTGAAAAGCAGGGTTTCTCGGCTGACAAACTCACCGGAACGATTCAGAACGATATTCTCAAGGAATACATCGCGAGAGGCACTTACCGCTTCCCGCCGAAGCCTTCGATGAGACTTATCACCGATATTTTCGCTTTCTGCGCGCAGAACGTTCCGAAGTGGAACACGATTTCGATCTCTGGTTACCACATCCGCGAAGCAGGTTCGAACGCGGTCCAGGAAGTCGCTTTCACCCTTGCTGACGGTATCGCTTACGTCGAAGCCGCTATCAAGGCAGGTCTTGACGTCGATGTCTTCGCACCGCGTCTTTCCTTCTTCTTCAACGCGAACAACAACCTTCTTGAGGAAGTCGCTAAATTCCGTGCTGCAAGAAGGCTTTGGGCCGAGATCATGAAGTTCCGCTTCAACTCGAAGAGCGCGAAATCGCAGATGCTCCGTTTCCACACTCAGACTGCAGGATGCACTCTCACCGCGCAGCAGCCCGACAACAACATCGTCCGTGTTGCGATCCAGACTCTCGCGGCAGTTTTGGGCGGAACTCAGTCGCTCCACACCAACAGCCGTGACGAGGCGCTTGCACTTCCGACCGAAGACAGCGTCAGGATCGCACTCAGAACACAGCAGATCGTCGCTTACGAAAGCGGTGTTGCAGACACGATCGACCCGCTCGCAGGAAGCTACTACATCGAAGCTCTTACCGACAGCATTTATGAAAAGGCTAAAGGATACATCGCAAGAATCGACGAACTCGGCGGAATGGTCGAAGCTATTGAAAAAGGTTTCGTCCAGCAGGAAATCCAGGACAGCGCATACCATTATCAGCTTGAAGTCGAAAGCGGCGAACAGGTCGTTGTCGGCGTCAACAAGTTCCAGATCAAGGAACCCGCTCCGGCAAATCTTCTCAAAGTCGATCCGTCGATCCAGGTCGCTCAGATCGCTAAAATCAAGGCTGTCAAGGAAGCACGTGACAACGACGCGGTCAAGAGACACCTCGCGATCATCAAGGCTACGGCTCAGACCAGCGACAACCTTATGCCGAAGATCCTCGATGCCGTAAAACAGTATGCGACACTCGGTGAAATCGCGGGAACCCTTGAAGAAGTTTTCGGTGTTCACAAAGAATCTGTTGTTCTCTAGCTTTACTTAAGTAACATTTTTATTTTATTGTAATATTTCAGAATTTTTCTGTTTGTTGGATTTTTGTGTTCAAATTTTCAGAACGCCATTTTTATCGTGTCTGCGGCAGATTCTTTCCCGGCACGCCAGTCACTCGCAGTTTTTGAAAAAATAGTGTGATAACGGCCGTCTGCAAAGTAAGTGACTTTGTAGTGCTTTCCCTCGTCGGTTATTACGAATCCGAGATCTGTAAGGGCTTTTTGAATAGCGTTAGTCATTTTCCGGTAGTCTTTCAGCAGATGTTTGATTTCATTCGCTTTCTGGTCTGTAAATTTCTGAAAATTATTATTCCGGATTATATCGTTTACGATGTCAGACCGCCTTGAATCAGGTGTCAAACCTGCTAATGCGTCATTCAGGACAGTAAGAATGATATCTTTCACTTCACCTGGGTAAAAATCATTTTCGTCGCCCATAAAAAGTAGCGGCAGGGAATCTTGGGCATCAAGTTTGTTTTTCAGTCTCTGGTTCTCATTCTGCAGTTTTTCGTTTGCGAGCATAAGTTCTTCGATCTGTTTTTTAAAGCGCTGCTGCTCATCGTCAAACGATTCAATCATTTTGTTTGCTTCAGTCATTACCTCGGCATATGCCCGTTCTGTGATTTCACGCTCTTTTTCACTCAAAGAATTAAGAATCTCGGCGTTTTTCTCCTCGGCGTCTCTCAGAGCATTTTCTATTGAAAGTCTTTCTTCCCGTTTTTTGTCAAGTCTGTCTTTGAGCAGTGCGTTGTTTACACCATGCCATGTATAAAGCGTTTCAGTCATACGCGAATTGCAATATAGTATAACTATAGGAATGACTTTTTCTGAAAGCAGTGTGTCTGCGCCCGAAGCTTTGCGGTAGAAGAATCTTCTGTGTTGTTCAAGTGTATTGTTGGGAAAATAAATCCCTATGCTGCCGAGAGTTTCGTTTTTGTTGGAAGTCATCTCCTTGAGTTTCATGTTCGTGCAGATGCTTTTCTGCACAACTACGTGAGCTACCCCTTTCAATCTTTCGGCAAGTCCGTGTACATCGACCGGATATTCATCGAGACTTGTTTTTGAAACATAGACCACAGGGAGAGAGTACCCCGACTTTCCGTTTATAACATTTGCGATAATTTCAAGGTGTTTTTCATCAGCAAAAAACGGCTTGTCAGAAATCTCAAGAAAACTGTCTTCTTTCAGAAAACCTTTTTTTATCAGCATCGTGATGAAATAGGGGGTGGAAAAGGCCTTGTCGATATTTATCGCAGTATCAAGAAAACTTCTCTCAAGCCGGATAGACATTTTCATTTCGTTGAAATTCGCGACATAGTCGCTTGTCCAGATGATCCCGTCTTTATCTGTCTTTTCGTAACGTACGGCAACGATGTTTTCCCTGCGGTATTCCTGAATATCTAGCCATAGTTTATCATTGCCGTATCGGATATTGTACTCTTCGTTCCATTTGATTCCCTTGATTATATTTTCTTCGTACGGGCTGGTCTGATTCCATTTTATTACCAAACTCACGAAAGCGTATTTGGTAAGATTCTTGTTTATTTCAAGCGTTGTTGAAAACAAAAGCATATCGGTCTCCGGTTTTTGTTGCGTTCGTTTTGAAGTTATCTGCCTTTTGCCCAGTCGGCGAGTTCTTCTTTTGTCCATTCTCCGTTGAGAACTCTGCCTTCCTGCAGAACAGTTGTCTCCGAAACTGACTGTTTCAGCGATTTTAAACTGCCGTCAAGATTCGTCGTGCCGCCGCTTGTTGCGAAAACGACGATGGTTTTGCCAGAAAAATCGTGCTTTTCCAAAAAAGCGTTGACGATTGAAGGTGCTGCCCAGCCCCAGATCGGAAAGCCGAGAAAGATCTTGTCATAGCCCGTTAAATCGAGATTTTTATCGACGATCTCAGGGCGTTTGCTCTTTCTCGTCGCGACTTCGCGGAAACTGCGTGAAAGCGGATTCATCCACAGAAGATCGGCCTTCGTGTACTTCTTCACCGGCTCGATCTCGAAAAGATCGGCTCCGATCGCATCTGCAAGCTGAAGCGCCTTCAGCTTCGTGTGACCGCCTGCCGAGAAATAGATAACCAAATTTTTGCTCATTTGTGCCTCCGTATCGGTTGTGTTTATTCCATTCTTTTAATCACACCTCCAAAACGCAGTAGAATAGCCGGTTTACGGAAATATATCAACTATTTATGGTATGTGTTCGAAATGTGGAACAAGCTTTGTGGAACTTGGCTGACAAAAAAGTGTCAGTAAAATCAACTTTTTCCATTTTTCAGAGATTTTTTATTTGACATATTCCTTCTTGAACATAAAATGACTGCGTTTTTAGAAAATTAAGTTTTAAGTTTGGCTGTTTTCGGCAAACATCTTTGTTTTATTTGAGTTTTGCCGCAATACGCCACTTTTATTTTCTAGTGTTTTGTTTTATTTAAGGAGGAAAATTATGGAAAGACAGATCCGCGTGACAGGAAAAGGAAAAATCTCTGTAGCACCTGATCTTATCAGGCTCAACATTACGGCGGAAGGAATTTACAAAACTTACGAAGAGACCCTCAAAAAATCAGCCGCAGAAACCGAAATTTTGAGAAAAGTTTTTGAAAAAGCGGGACTTAACCCTAAAGATTTGAAAACCACAAATTTCAATATCGATTCCGAATATAAAACCTGGTATGACAAAAACGACAACTACAAAAGAAAATTTATCGGGTATAAATTCGAGCATAACACATATATAGAATTCCAGAATGACAACAAACTGCTTGGCAGAACTCTTTACGAACTTTCCGTCTGCGGACTCGAAGTGGAATTTTCAATACACCACACGGTGAAAGATATTGAAAAAGTCAAAAACAAACTTCTCACCAAAGCTGTTGAAGATTCCAAAATCAAAGCCGAAGTCCTTTCCAAAGCTGCCGGAGTCAGACTCGGTGAAATTGTTTCCATAAACTATTCCTGGGGAGAACTCAAAATAGAATCTGAACCTGTGAGCCTGCGTGCCAGCAAAAGAATCAGCTACGACTGCTGCTCTTTAGATGTTGACATTGAGGCGGATGATATTGATGTCACGGATACTGTAACGGTTGTCTGGGAAATAAAATAAAACGATAGAACACTACTGATATTGAGTGATTTTACCCGAAGATCTCAGTCGTCTTGAGCCATTCTGCCGTAAGTTCGGCTTCTTTGTCCAAAGCTCTGTCGTCTTCAACGAATGCGCTGATCCTGCGGATCTCGTCGTGGACTCTGCGCGTGAAAGAGGAAAATTCCTCTTTTCCTGCAAGGTCTACCGCCTGCATCGCTGCGAGGATGTGGGCTGCGAACTGCAGAAATACGAGGTCGATCTGCTCGGCAAGTTTGCGTGCGGAAATCGTTCCCATCGAGACTTTGTCCTGATTCAAAGCCTCTGTCGGAGCGCTTGTGATGCTGACGGGGAAGGAATAGGTCATGATTTCGCCGCGGATCGCGCTTATCGTTATCTGGACTGCCTTGAAACCGAGCCTTAAGCCCGCTCTCGGATGGTCTTCCGGCGTGAAGGGAATAAGGTTTTCGGTGAGTCCGTTGAATTTGCCGTCGATTATGACTTCGGCCTGTTTGTCGGAAAGGTCGGCAATATTCGCCAAAGCCGTCCGCAGGTAGTCGCATGCAGCGCAGATGTGGCCGCCGTAGAAGTTTCCGGTGTTGAAAAGTCTGCCGCTTTCGATATCGACAAGCGGATTGTCGTTGGCTGAATTGAGTTCTTCGGTTATGAGGTCGCGGGCAAAGCGCAGAGTGTCACGGTAAACACCCGTTATCTGCGGCGCACAGCGGATCGAGTATCTGTCCTGGATCTTGTTCTGCTGCTTGATGAAGCCTTTGTTTTCGATCGAATCGATTTTATTCTTAAGGAAATCCTCGTATCTGAAAACTCGTTTGGAATCTCTAATGATTTCGCGTATGTAAGCCGCGGAATCGCACTGTCCGCGGTGATTTTTGATTTCGCTTACTTTTTCGGCGAAAGGAGTGTCCTTTCCCTGTGTGATCTCAGATGTTACAGCGGTTAAAAAGTCCGAAATTCTGGCTAATCTTTCCGCTTTTTTCCATGCAAGAGCCGCAACCGCGCTCATCACGCTCGTTCCGTTCATAAGGGCCAGACCTTCTTTTGCCTCGATCGGAAGCGGTTTTATCCCTTCCGCTTTGAAAGCCTCCGCCGCAGGAACGATTTTTCCTTTGTAATAAACGTCGCGTTCGCCCATGATGACAGCCGCAAGGTAGCTGAGAGGCGTGAGATCTCCCGAAGCGCCGACCGAACCTAGCTGAGGGATCACCGGAATTATGTCTTTGTTGAGAAGCGTGAGCATCATTTTCGCAAGTTCAGGGCGAATTGCCGAGTGACCGCCTTTCACGTTGCTGTTGAGGCGCGCAAGAACTACCGCTCTACCTGTAACGCGACTGAATTTCGGGCCTAAGCCGATGCCGTGGTAAGTGCAGATCGTCCGCTGGAGCTCTCCAGCCTTGTCAATGCTTATCTGGTTGTCGCAGCTGTCGCCGAAATCGGTCGTAACGCCATATACCGGAACGCCGGTTTTTACGTAATCTTCCAGGAATTTCCGCGATTTTTCGAGAGTTTCCCAGAATTTTTTATCTTCGGGAAGGGCGACTTGTTCATTTTTGTATGCGACATCGCATACATCTTCGATCGTTAAATTGTTTCCGTTTACAATTTTCATTTATCCCTCACTTGTAGTCGTATTTCACTCTCAAAGCGGCCGGGCCGTATTCAAGGAGCAGTTCGGTCTCATCGAATGTTTCGCTGTCAAGAGCCTTCAGATATGTGTCCGATTTTTTATCTACAAAATAGTAAATTTTTCCGTTGACGGAACTGTAAT
Source organism: bacterium (assembly GCA_017963125.1). GTDB lineage: Bacteria > UBP6 > UBA1177 > UBA1177 > UBA1177 > UBA1177. Next base: position 189,602 of record JAGCUA010000069.1, on the reverse strand, counting down.
CTATCGGATTCGCCGCAAATGCGTTGAGACCTGAATCTATCTTGGAAATCTTGCCTTCTTTCGGTTTGTAGAGAAGAAGGCTGTTGTCGTTGTAAAGGATATTGTTTGAAAAAATTATGAAAAAATCTCCGCTGTCGGCAATGGATAGATCAACGAAATCGCCGTCAAGAATGTTGTTTTCCTCCTCGGATTCGCTTAAGACTTTTTTGACATCGTAAGTGTTTATATTTACTTGCAAAAGTGCACCGTCACCCTGTTTCCAGTTGCCTGTTGTCGTAAGATAGATGTGGTTTTTATCGACTTTTGCGTTATACTCTATCTTTCCAGTCGGATTCGTTGTCGGTAGAGCGATTCTTTCAACTGAATAATCCTCAAGGTCAACGACCGCGATCTCTCCTTTTGCCGAAGTGTTGTGGCTGTCAAGATTCTGCAGAGCGACAAAAAGTTTTTTGCCGACGACCTTCATTTTGGCAGGACTTGCCGACTCATTGTCACTTATTTCAAGTTCCGAAATCTTGTTTTCAGTTCCTTTTTTAAGAACAAAAATCCTGTTCGAATACTGCTGTTTTGATGAAGGTGTATCGAAATTGAGGGCAGAAACGATGAATTCGTCTTTGAACGGGTTGTAAACCATGTCCTGCATATTTATGTAAGTATCCGGTTTTATTTGAATTTCGCTTTCAAACTCAAAATCGGGCGTAAAAAAGTAAAGAGAAGAGGAATCGTGTCTTCCGACAACCGCGAAACCGTTTTCCCATGCAGCTACGTTAAGATCCGCGCCGTCGGAACTGCCCATGCCGCCAGCGACCGGGATCTCTTTGAAATTGGCAAGGTTTCCATCTTTTGCATAGTAAACATGACCGCTCATCGGAACGTCATATCCGCCGACTGTCGCCACAATGAGGTGGGAAGCGGCGATTTCCGGTTCAGAAATTTCTTCGTCGGGAGTTTCGTCCGGAGTCTCCGGATCAGGATTTTCCGTCGGATCGTTATCGGGAATATTCGTCTCACCGTTGTCATCGGCCGGCTCACTGCTGTCGTTTTCGGGATTTTGATCGCTGTCATCGTTCGTTTCTTCGTCGCCGATCTCGAAAGCGTCAACATCCATAGACTCGTCCATATCAGGCAGATCCGGAAGGGTGGAATCTTCGCAAGAAACCAAAAATACCAGTAAAATCAGTGCTAAAACTGAAAAAACAATCTTTTTCATGTCGTTTTGACCAAAAAACTTAATAAAACGCGGCATAATATAGGAAGAGGCTCTTTTGTCCAGTTTAAAACAATAAATAGCGGTTCTATTGTTGACACATAACCTTAAAAACGCTATTTTTCGCAGGTCGTTTGCTTCCGGAGGGGAAAATGTTGAAAGAAGATCTCGTAAAAGTTTTTGAAGATTCCTTTAAACTGAATTGGGATAAACCGTGTTTCAGCGATTACGGCTCTGAGCCTCTTACTTTCGGAGAAACTGCAAATAAAATAAAAGAGTTACATGAAATATTCAAAGCTCTCGGTATAAAAAAAGGCGACAAAATCGCTCTCTGCGGCAAAAATTCGACGAACTGGGCGGTAACTTACCTTGCAGCCGTGACTTACGGTGCCGTAATCGTTCCGCTTCTCAACGATTTTACGGCTGAAGAGATCCATCATCTTGTCAACCACTCCGATTCAAAGCTCTTTTTTGTTTCGGAACTCATAATAGAAAAACTCGATTTCGCGCAGCTTCCGGAAATAGAGGCCGTTTTCAAACTCGAAGATATGTCGGCGGCGTTTTCAAAGGAAGAAAATCTTAATGAAAAAGTTGCCGGAATTATTGATGATTTCGTTAAAACACAAGCTGTTACGAAAGAAACGCTCGCTTTTGAAATTCCTGCAAAGACTGACCTCGCAACGATAGTCTACACATCGGGAACGACCGGTTTTTCAAAAGGTGTAATGATTTCGCACAACTGTCTTATGGCGAACATCCAGTATGCCATTGATTCACTTCCGAAAGGCGGTGAGGCTATGGTTTCGTTTCTCCCTTTAGCTCACTGCTTCGGTTGCGCTTTCGACTTCCTTCTTCAGGTCGCAAGAGGACTTCACATCATTTTCATGAGCAAAACACCGACACCGAAAATACTCATCAAGGCTTTCAGCGAAGCCAAGCCGTTTTTAGTCATTTCGGTGCCGCTTATCCTTGAAAAAATATATACTTCCAAGATCCGTCCGCTGCTTGACACCAAAAAAATGAAAATACTTATGGCGATCCCCGGCATCAGACAGATAATAATGAAGAAAATAGGGAAGGGGATAAGCGCTTTCTTCGGCGGAAAATGCTACGAAGTCATCTCCGGCGGCGCAGCTTTCAACCCGAAAATCGAATCGTTCCTTCTCAAATCAGGTGTCAGATTCACTACCGGTTACGGAATGACCGAGTGCGCACCGCTTATTGCATACACCGACTATGCCGATAACCGCAAGATCGGCAGCTGCGGAAAAATCATGACTTACTTAACTGCAAAAATCGATAATCCCGACAAAAAAGGAGTAGGCGAGATCTGTGTCAAAGGCGAAAACATAATGAGCGGATACTACAAAATGGAGAAGGAGACCGCCGAAGTTCTCGACAGCGAAGGATGGCTCCACACCGGCGACCTTGGCAGGATCGACAAAGACGGATTCCTGTTTATATGCGGCAGACTGAAAAACATGATCCTTTCTTCGTCCGGCCAGAACATCTATCCGGAAGAGATCGAACTCAAGATAAATTATATGCCGTTTGTTTCGGAGTCGCTCGTTCTTGACGGCGGCAAAGGGCGGCTGATAGCGTTTGTCTATCCCGATTATGACAAGATGAAGGCTGAAAATATCACAGAAGAGCAGGTTGCGGAAATCATGCAGCAGAACCGTGCCGAACTGAATGAAACTCTTCCAGCTTATGCAAAAATTTCAGAAATCAGGATACATCCCGAAGAATTCCAGAAAACATCGACAAAAAAGATAAGAAGAACGCTCTACACGCACCTTGTGAACCAGAAAAAAGGCTCAAAAAAGTAATAACCGGAAATCCCGGATTTTCAGAAAAAAAACAAGAAACCCGCCGCAGCCGTGGCCCAAAGCAAGCTTTATCCTGTGCTCACAGGTGGGGAAAGCCGAACCGATCATCATTCACGGTAGTAAGTACAAACCCCAAAATTTAAATAGGAAAAAACTTCTAACGCCCCAAGCTCACGCACCGGGCAGGCTCGAAAATAGTAGTCTTCTTTCGAAAAGAGTCAAATTTTCACCAGTTAAAAACTCTATAAGGCTTTAATGTCCCAAGGACTTTAAGACCTGAAGGATCTTGATGGATTTTTTGCTGAAAAGGAGTAAGAAAACTTGTTTTTTTGAGAGGCAAAATGAGCGGCAGACCTTTGATTTACATGAGCAGATGCTTCGGTTTTGACAAATGCAGATACGACGGAAAGGATTTTTTCTGCGAGTTTGCCGAAAAGCTCAAACAACAGGCCGAGATCGTTCACTGGTGCCCTGAAACGGCTATCGGTTTAGGATGTCCGCGTGAAAAAATCAGAATCGTGAAAATTGACGGAAAGAATCTTCTTTTTCAGCCGGAAACGGGAAAGTTCTTCACTGAAAAAATGATCGAAGCTTCCAATAACTACTTGAAAACATTGAAAGATGTCGACGGATTCTTTTTGAAGGCGAAAAGCCCGAGCTGCGGCGTCGGAAACACGAAACTCTACCGCGGAAAAAGCGACGAACTTATTTCTACTGATGCAAGCGGCTTTTTTGCCGTTCAAGTCATGAAACTTTTTCCGAATGTTCCGGTCATGACGGAAGAAGACCTGAAAGATCCTGCAAAAACAAATGAATTTCTGGAAAAAGTTTTTTCTCACAAAGAAGTCTGATCTAATTTTATGCCGGGAAGGCAGTTTTTAAGGATCTCGGCACAGTCGGTAACGAACTGAACGTCGAGACCTTTCTTGATTTCATCCGGTATTTCGCTGAAGTCGCCGCGGTTCTCTTCTGGTATGAAAAGTTTTTTGATCCCGGCCTGTTTTGCTGCAAGGACTTTTGCCTTTAGTCCGCCGATCTTCAGGATTTTTCCTTTGAGCGATACTTCGCCCGTCATTGCGACTTCGTGGCTTACAGCTATTCCCGACATTAGTGACGCTATCGCCAACGATATCGCGCCGCCCGCCGAAGGACCGTCTTTCGGAGTAGCGCCGTCAGGGAAGTGGATGTGAAGGATCGATTTGTCCCAGATTTCATCTTCAACAATTTTATTTTTTGAGAAGAGTGCACGAATGTAACTGCCTGCAATCTTTACAGATTCTTTCATTACATCGCCTAAACTGCCGGTAACTTCGATGCCGCCTTTTCCGGCATACTTTATCGCTTCGATTTTCAGTACTGTTCCGCCGTAGGGGGTCCACGCAAGACCGTTGACGACGCCTATTTCGGGTTTTTTTCCGATCGTGTCTTCGGAATATTTTTCTACTCCGAGATAGTTTTTAATGTTTTCTTCCGTGATCGTTTCATCGACAGATTTTCCTTCAGCTTTTGCAAGAGCGATTTTCCTGCAAACAGAAGCAATCTTTCTTTGAAGCTCTCTGACACCAGATTCACAAGTGTATGATTTTATTATTAAATCAAGAGCAGACTCTGTAAATTCAAGATCGACGTCTTCGATTCCGTTGAGTCTTTTTTCTTTCGGAATAAGGTGGTTTTTCGCGATGTTTTTCTTTTCGAAAGCGGTGTAGCCGTCGATGTCGATCACTTCCATTCTGTCTTTCAGTGCGACCGGGATTTTGTTTTTATCGTTGGCTGTAGCAACGAAAAGGACATTGCTGAGGTCAAATTCAAGATCAAGAAAATGATCTGTGAAGGTTTTGTTCTGCTCGGGATCTAAAACTTCGAGAAGAGCTGAAGAAGGATCTCCTTTGTAATCTGCGCCGAGTTTATCGATTTCATCTAATAAAAACAAGGGGTTGTTGACTTTTGCCTTTTGAAGCGAAAGGATGATCTTCCCCGGCATTGCAGCTAAATAGGTACGTCTGTGACCGCGGATCTCCGCTTCATCCCTGAGACCGCCTAAAGACTGACGGATGAACTTTCTTCCCGTTGCAGCCGCAAGAGAAGAGGCGATACTTGTTTTGCCGACTCCGGGAGGGCCTGCAAGACAGATTATCGGAGCTTTGAGATTGCCGGAAAGTTTGAGGACTGCGAGATATTCCAGGATCCTGTCCTTGACTTCGGAAAGACCGTAATGGTCATTATCAAGCTGCTTTCTTGCGCGTTCGATATCGATCTCGCATTCTGTCGACTCTTCCCAAGGAAGAGAGCGGATCGTTTCGATGTAATTTCTGATGACTTCCTGCTCGGGAGTAAACTGAGGTATGCGGGCCGCCTTCGTAAGCTCGGTTTTCAGGCGCTCTTTGACATATTCCGGAGCATGGAACGAATTTATGTCGAAGTTGATGTTACCTATGTTCTGATCTGTATCCGGAGTATACTGAACATCGCTGCCGTTCAGTTCTTCGTTGAGGACGCGGATCTTCTCTCTTAAAAACTGCTCGCGCTGGCTTCTTTCAAAGCGGTCGTGAACCTCGTCATCGATTTCGTTTTCGATCGTTACGACATTCGTCTCTGTTGAAATGATGTTCACCAGACGGAGTATCCTTTTTTCAATATTCGCTTCTTCTAGTACTTCGCGGAAACCTTCACGATCCATCGACTGGTCAAGAGAAGCGGCGCAGCAGTCCGCAAAATCCTCGAGATTCTCTTCCTCAATCATCTGTTTCGCCTTTTCCGGCGGGAATCCTGCCAGATCGAAGTATCTCTGGATTGAGTCTTCGAGAACTCTTCTTATAATTACTATACGCTCTTTTTCTTTCGGGTATACCGTTTTGAAATCTTTGACTTTTACCGTAAAAAGAGAGGTCTTCGGGTTCCTTTCGTATGAATGGAAAATAACGCGCTTTGCTCCGGCGAGAACGACTTTTGATTTGCCGGGTTCAACTTCTTCGATATGAAGAACGTCGCACAATGTCGCAACCGGAAGAAAAATGCTTTTTTCAGGATCGTCGGGAAGTTTCTTAAACGCCGCCACTACTACAGGTTCTTCTTTATTGAAGGCTTTGTTGAAAACTTCGTATTCATTTAAATCTTCAACGGAGATCGTGAACGAATAAAACGGAAACACAACGATATCGTTGTATAAGAATAAGGGAAAAGTATTTGTGGAAGTCATTTAAGCTAAGCTCCTTTTGCGGTATTTCTGTTCTTGGATTGTCCGATCGTGTAATTTTTCAGAGGTTCTTTGCCGGATGTGATGACTTCCGGTGTTATGACGATTTCTTTAAGTTTATCCTTTTCTTCGGGAGCGGCATACATTATATCAAGCATAGCCGTTTCGAGGATCCTTCTTAAGCCTCTTGCTCCGGTTTTGAGTTGTTCGGTCTTCTTAACGATTTCGTCTAAAGCCGCATCGGTAAAGGTCAGTTCGATCCCGTCGAGAGCAAAAAGCTCTTTGTACTGCGATACGAGCGCGTCTTTCGGCTCTGTGAGTACCCGTCTGAGCTCTGCAGATGTGAGTTCTTCGAGGTAAGCTGTCATCGGAAGTCTGCCGATAAGTTCCGGAATGAGTCCGAAGCGGAGAAGATCTTCCGGCTGGATCTCCGAAAGAATGTGCTTTTCTTCGGTTTTTTTGCCGAGTTCCGAGCCGAAGCCGACTTTCTTTCTGCCGATCCTGCGGGCGATTATCTTTTCGATCCCTTCAAATGCGCCGCCGACAATGAACAGAATGTTGGATGTATCGATTTTGATGTACTCCTGCTGCGGATGCTTTCTTCCGCCTGTCGGCGGAACGTTCGCGATCGTTCCTTCGATGATTTTGAGCAGTGCCTGCTGGACGCCTTCGCCGCTGACATCGCGGGTGATCGAGGTGTTTTCGGATTTACGCGCGATTTTATCGATTTCATCAATATAAATTATGCCGTGCTCTGCTTTTTCAATATCGTAATTGGCCGCCTGAATCAGCGAGAGAAGGACGTTTTCTACATCTTCACCGACATATCCGGCTTCTGTAAGAGTCGTTGCGTCTGCAATGCTGAAGGGAACGTTGAGGAATGTCGCCAAAGTCCGTGCCAGGAGCGTTTTTCCCGAACCTGTCGGCCCGAGAAGAAGGATGTTGCTCTTCTGAATGCTCGATTTTTTCTGTGAGCGGACCCGCTTGTAGTGGTTGTAAACCGCGACCGAAAGGACTTTTTTAGCATAATCCTGTCCGATCACGAACTGATCCAGGTGAGACTTTATCTGTATCGGAGTCGTAAGATTTTCTTCTGCTTTTCTGTGTTCATGCTTTCTCTTGTCTGTCTCCGGCGCATTTTCACTCAGAAGTTCTGCACACATTTCTATGCATTCGTTGCAGATGTAAGCGTTTCTGCCGTAGATTAACCTTCCGACTTCCGTCTGCGGTCTTCCGCAGAACGAGCAGTGAATATCCTGTCTGTTTCTCTGTACCATTTTTACCTATCTTTTTGTTACCACGCTGTCGATAAGACCGTATTGAACTGCTTCTTCAGCTGACATGAAGAAGTCGCGTTCCATATCGCGTTTCAAAGTTTCCATATCTTTTCCTGTATGCGAATACAGTATCTGCGTCAGGCGGTCTTTGATGAAAAGTATCTCTTTGGCGTGTATTTCGAAATCGGTAGCCTGACCGCTGAACCCGCCGAGCGGCTGGTGGATCATAATGCGCGAATTGGGGAGAGAGAATCTTTTCCCGTGCGCACCGGAAGCCATGAGTACCGCAGCCATGCTTGCAGCCTGACCGACGCAGATCGTCGAAACGTCGGGTTTGATGTACTGGATCGTGTCGTAGATCGCGAGTCCTGCAGTGACAGATCCGCCCGGGCTGTTGACGTAAATGTAAATATCCTGTTCGCTGTCCTGCCCTTCGAGAAGCAGAAGCTGCGCTATAACTGCGTTTGCGAGATCGTCAGTGATCTCTTCGCCGATGAAGATGATGCGGTCTTTGAGAAGACGCGAATAAATGTCGTAAGCTCTTTCGCCGCCGCCTTCTTTTTCAACGACTACCGGAACAAGTCCCGCATAAGGTTTGATGATTTTCTGCATTTTGTTCTCCATGAAACAATTAAAACCGCCCTATTTACCACTTTTTATTTTTTTTGCAACACTAAGGAAGAAACTTTTTCATTGCTTTAATAAGAAATAAGACTATCATGCGCCGTTTATTTTGGCGCTTTTTTTAGTTTTGGAGGAAAAAATGAAAAATTTTATGACTTTACTGCTCGCACTTTTGTTCATGGCATTTGTGACATCATGCGGCAGCGACAGCAAAACAGATGAAACACTTCCCGATGAAGAGGTAACGGACGAGGATATCGTTGAACCTACGGACGAACCTACGGAAGAACCTACGACAAATCCGACAGATGAACCTACGGATGAGCCGACGAATCCGACGGACGAACCGACGAATCCGACGGACGAACCGACGAATCCGACGGACGAACCGACAAACCCGACGGATGATCCGACAAACCCGACAGATCCGACGAACCCGACTGATCCGACGAATCCGACAGATCCGACGAACCCGACAGATCCGACGAATCCGACAGATCCTACGAATCCGACAGATCCGGAAGAAACCGGTTCCTGCACCTACATTACGAACGCTTTCGTTTCGAACTGGACGGATAATTTCCCGACTGACTGGGTAAACAGATACGTTCCGTCAGGTGACAAGAAAAACCTTATCGCTTATGAACAAATCGATCGCGGCGAAGGAGATTATGCTCTCAGAGCTTATATTTCTGCTACTGATGCAAAGAAAAACAATTATGCATTCGAACTTCCGCCGTTTGTTCCTGCGGATGATGCCGCTTTCCCGACGAAACTTACGTTTGATCTCAAAGCTTCTTCAACATCAAGAATCTCAATAAATATCAGATGCGGAGAAAACGAAAATCCGCTTGATGATACATACAAAGCATATAATTGGGATACGGAAAACAAACTTTTTGTTAATGAAACTCAAAATGAATTTATTGATAGAGATATAAACCTCGGTGACAACGATTTCCATGAAGTAACGGTTGAACTTGGTGATGAACTTAAAAATGAAGGCTTCTGGCGCGGTCACAACTGCCGTATAGAGTTCAAATACGGCAAAAACGTTGATAACGACATAACAGTTGACAACTTTGTTTTCCACACCGCAACGGAAGACTGCATCGGTGAAGATACACCGGATCCGACAGATCCGACGACAGATCCGACGACCGATCCAACTACAGATCCGACGACCGATCCAACTACAGATCCGACGACCGATCCAACTACAGATCCGACGACCGATCCAACTACAGATCCGACCACAGACCCGACCACGGATCCAACTACAGATCCGACCACGGATCCGACCACAGATCCGACCACAGATCCGACCACAGATCCGACCGACCCTGAACCACAGACTTGTGTACAGATTCCGAACGGCGATTTCAGCGGCACTTGGACTGACGGAACGCCGGAAGGTTGGACGAAAGACAATGGTCAGCTGAGTAAAGTTACTTTCGCCAAAGATGAAAACGGTGCTCTGCGTATTACCCGTACCAATGACAGTTCAAACGGTTACGCAGCTTATTCTCCTGAGTTCAAACCGGCATCTGATGCTGAAGTTCCTGCCGGAATCAAATTCAAAATGGCTGTAAACTCTCCGTCTGTGGTTTCTATCAACATCGGCTGGAAAGAAGGCAATAATTCAAAATATTACGCATACAATTGGGATGCTGACAGTAAAGTTTTTGTGAAGGCAAACGGTAACCAATATTATCTTGTTAATTTGGGTAATACTCTTTCCGAAACATACATCATTTTCGGAGATGAAATCACTGCAGATTTTTGGCATAGTGGAAAAACTTTAACTCTTCAGATTAAATTCGGAAACAAAGACAACAACACCAATGTTACTTATGATTATGATATTTCTGTCAAAGATTTTGAATTTGTTTACTACGGCGGCGAATGCAACAATGTTCAATCCTATACTGTCAGCTGGGCTCACGTGCAGTGGCCGAAAAGTGTGGAAGGTTACGCAGGAATGTCAGACACATTCTACGGCAGAGTAAAAATTGATGGACTTACTGATCAAACCGTCAACAAATCGGAATTTTTGATGGGAGTTAAAGCTCAGTTCGGTGTCAGAGCTAAAAATTCGGATACTGTTATTGCAGAAGAAGATTGGAAAGATGCAAAAGTCAATATTGTGGAAAACAATGATTTCGGCAACAACGACGAATACAAACTGACCTACACATTCCCAACTGCCGGAGATTTTGAGTATATGTTCAGATTCAGTGCCGACAACGGTCAAACTTGGACAAAAACAACTGATTTCGAGGATAATGAAGGTCACACAGGACTCGGTTATGCAAAAATCCTTGCACCTGAAGCAGGTCAGATTGCCAATGCTGATTTCAAATATTGGCCAAACGATACAACTACGCAAGTTTGGACTGTAGAAAATAATAATATAGCTGTTTCTAAGTGGGACCGCGGCGAAAATAATTATGCTGCCAAAGTAACAGCTACCAGTGCTCTCAGCAGTGCAACGGATGTTTTTACTTCCGGTGAATTTGTAGTTCCTGACGGCAAAAAAGCCACGGAAATCACATTCGATATGGCTACAGATCAGGCTATACAGCCAAAGATAGGAATTAAGTGCGCTTCCACGAAATGGTATGGCTGGGATTCGGCTGAAGAACACAACTATTTTTCGGCATCAAAATCCCAATTTGTTTCAATAAATTTCGGTGACAACAATCAATTGCATCAGACATCTGTCAAACTTGACAGTGATGTTACAACAGGTACATGCAAATTGATAATCAGATACAAAGCCTCAGCTAACTCATGGGCAGCTTTTGACAACTTCACTGTTGTTTACGAAGACGCTGAATAAGACGAAAATCCTTTTAATCAATCCCTTAAAATAGCTTTTCAATTCAAATTCATGTATTAAGTCTCGATGTGTATTTTTGCAGGTTTTTTATGCGTACGATTTTTGATCTGCTTTTCACATTCATGAAAATCGGATTTTTCACTTTCGGCGGCGGTTACGCCATGCTAAGCGTCATCGAGGACAACTGCGTCGAAAAGAAAAAGTGGATAACACATGACGACATGATGAACGTCACTGTAATCGCCGAATCAACGCCGGGACCTATCGCCATAAACTGCGCTACCTTCATCGGTTACAGACAGGCTGGAATTCTCGGTTCGATCGCGGCGACAGTCGGAATCGTACTGCCGTCTTTTGCCGTTATTCTCATCATTTCAGGCTTTCTCGACAATTTCCTTGAAATAGAAGTAGTGAAAAACGCTTTCCGCGGAATCAAGTGCGCCGTCGGAATCCTTATCGTGAGCGCCGCCGTCACGATGATAAAAAAAATGAAGAAAAAGACGTTTCCGATTGCCGTAATGGTTTTGTCAGCACTTGCGATGCTTGCAACCGATCTCTTTTCATTCGGATTTTCGGCGATCACGATCATTGTTTTCGCGGCTCTGCTCGGACTTTCGGTGTTTGCGGTGAAGAGGATTAAGGAGCGGCGCGCATGATCTACCTTGACTTGTTTTTAGGTTTTCTCAAAGTCGGCTGCTTTGCTTTCGGCGGGGCCTACGCCGCGATCCCGCTTATCCGCGACGTCGTGCTTTCATACGGCTGGGTGACGGATGAAACTCTGACCTACATGATTGCGGTGAGCGAAATGACCCCGGGGCCGATCATGGTGAACCTTGCAACTTATGTCGGGCGCAGTCAGGCAGGATTTTTCGGTGCATTCGTCGCAACTTTCGCAGTCGTTTTTCCTGCTTTTCTCATCATGCTTCTCTGCATGTTCGTTTTCAATTCACTTATGAAAAACCGCTGCTTCAATTCGGTCATAAATACTTTGAAACCGTGCGTGGTCGGGCTTATTCTTGCAGTCGGAATTTTTATGACCGCTGAAGCCTTTTTCGATCTGAAAGGTGAGGGCGGCTTTGATCCGAAGGCGCTTTTGATCACGGTTTTACTTGCAGCCGTGGCGTTTCTGCCGCCTGTTTTTCATAAAAAGAAGATTTCGCCGATAACGCTCATCATAGTCAGCGCAGTTCTGGGAATCGTAGTGTACGGGGTGTGACCCCTCAGCCGCTTCGCGTCAGCTCCGACCTCTCCGTCACTGTGTGACACCTCTCCTACGTCAGGGGAGGCAATAAGCGGTAAAAACACTAAATTTTAGGGGCGCCGGGATAAGGTGCAGAGTTCTTAAACTAAAAATTGACAAAAATCGCGGAAAGTATAAAAAATCGCGGTTTTTTTAGGTTCAGAACATGGCGAATGCGAGAGTTTCACACGAAGGCACGGTGATAAACGTGGCTGACGGAAAAGTTTCGGTAAAAATCGAGGTGAAAAGCGCGTGCAGTGCGTGCCACGCCAAAAGTATGTGCTCGGTTTCGGAACTTTCCGAGAAGGTGATCGAAGCTCTTCCGTCTGAAAGCCTCTCCGTCGGCGACAGCGTGGTCGTCGAAATGGAGGAAAAGTTCGGCCTGAAAGCAGTTTTTTATGTTTTTTTCATACCTTTTGTTCTTATGGCTTCAACACTTTTTGTTTCGGCGAATTTCGTTTCAGAAAGCCTTGCGGCGCTCTTTTCATTGTTGGTTTTAGCGCCTTACTACGTGCTGCTTGCGTTTCTGAAGCCTTATTTCGCGAAACAGTTCGTGTTTGTGTGCCGGAAAATTTAAATGGAGGTCTTTATGGACGGAGCTATCCTTTATTCGCTTGTAACTCTTGGCATTATCGCGGTCGTTTCCGCGGTCGTTCTTTTTGTCGTCGCAAAAAAATTCAAGGTCGAAGAAGATCCGAGGATCGATGAAGTTCTCGAATTTCTTCCCGGTGCGAACTGCGGCGGATGCGGTTTCCCGGGCTGCCGCGGACTTGCGGAAGGCATAATCAAAGCCGCTAACGCAGGTTCTTCGGATATTCCGTGCTGTCCCGGATGCGACGCTGAAAAACGCAAAAAAATAGGCGAAGTAATAGGTCTTGCAATGCAGGAAAGTGTTCCCAAAGTAGCAGTTGTCCGCTGCGGAGGAACTTGCGAAAAAACGACGAAAAAGAGCGATTACGACGGTCCTGCAAACTGTGCTGTCGCAGCTTCTCTCTTTGTCGGCGAAAAGGGCTGCCAGTTCGGCTGTCTCGGTCTCGGCGACTGCGTTTCGGCATGTGCTTTCGGCGCACTTTCGATGGATAAAACCACGGGACTTCCGGTCGTTGACGAGGCAAAATGCACTTCCTGCGGTGTCTGCGCGAAAAAATGTCCGAGAAAAATCATCGAGATCCGTCCGAAAGGGCGCAACAACAGGCGTGTTTATGTCGGCTGCCGCAATACCGACAAGGCTCCGGCTGCAATGAGCGTCTGCAAAGCGGCTTGTATCGGCTGCGGAAAGTGCGCGAAAGAGTGTCCTGAAAAAGTTCAGGCTATCACAGTAGAAAATTTCCTTGCATACATCGATCCGGCGAAGTGCATCGCCTGCGGAAAATGCGCCGCTGCATGTCCGACACATGCAATAAAGGCGACATTCGAGATCAAAGTCGCGGAAAAACCGGCAGAAGCGAAACCCGCTGCCGCACCTGCGCCTGAAACTGAAAAAACTGCTTAATTTTTTTACTAACTTTTATAGGAGTCCGTTATGAAAAGAGATCAGCTGGTAACCAAAATCCTTAGTGAAACCAATCTGTTGAATCGTTTCCTCGACTACGTTAAGGAAGATACGCAGTCTGTTGAGGAGAGCGAGACCTGTCCTTCTTCGCCGAAAGAGAAAAATCTCGGCAGAAAGCTTGTGGAAGAGCTTAAATCGCTCGGTCTTGCAAACGCCGAAATGGATGAAAACGGCTATGTTTACGCGAAAATGGCTACGAACTGCGGTATCACGAAGAAGGTCGCTTTTATCGCTCACATGGATGTCGCTCTTGACTGCAAAGGCGAAGGCGTATGTCCGGTCATCCACGAAAAATACGACGGATCGGTTCTGAATCTTAAAGGCGGAACGGTAATCGATCCTGCTGACACGATGCACCTTTCGGACTGCATCGGAGACACGATCATCACTTCCGACGGAACTACGCTTCTCGGCGCTGACGACAAAGCAGGAGTAGCTGCGATCATGTCGATGGTCGAATATCTCGGCAAACATCCCGAAATCAAACACCCTGAAATCAGGATCTGCTTCACTCCTGACGAAGAGATTGGACGCGGTGTCGACAAGATCAACCTTCAGAAAGTCGACGCTGATTTCGCATACACTTTCGACGGCGGTGCTCCGTATGAAGTAAACTACGAGAATTTCAACGCTTTCTCGGCGAAAGTCACACTTCGCGGTGTTTCGATCCACCCCGGATACGCAAAAGACAAAATGGTCAATGCGATCAGATACGCAGGAAAATTCATCGATATGCTTCCGAAGACGATGTCACCTGAGAGGACCTGCGGCAGAGAGCCTTTCATCCACATTGTCGGCATCAGCGGCGGCAGCGAGGAAGTTACGGTCAGCATGATCCTGAGAAGCTTCGTTCCGGAAGATATCGAGCGCGAAGAGAAGATAATCCTCAACATCATCGAAGTTCTCAAGGCTGAGGAACCGCGTCTGCAGGTAACTCCGGTTTTCACCGAAAGCTACCTCAACATGTACGAAGTCATGAAAAACAACATGGTCGTTTACGAATATGTCAGGAAGGCGATCGAAGATCTCGGTGCTACACCTGAAGTAGAACCCATCCGCGGCGGGACCGACGGCGCAAGACTTTCCTTCATGGGTCTTCCGTGCCCGAACATTTTCGCAGGCGGCGTAAACTTCCATTCACAGAAAGAGTGGGTCGCTCTCGAAGACATCGCACTTGCATCGGCCGTCGCTGTTAAAATTTCAGAAAACATCAAATAATTTCGTTACGTCGTCACATCGTTTCGTCGTCACGTTTTATCGGTTCGCCGCCTCGAAATGTCGAAATATCGAAATTACGAAATATCGACAAAGAATCAGGCGGCGTCGAAAAAAACTTGACTTTCAAATTTTTTTTCCTAAACTACCCGCCGTCCTGTGTGGCGGGATAGCTCAGGTGGCTAGAGCAGCGGACTCATATCCCGCAGGTCGAGTGTTCGAATCACTCTCCCGCTACCAATCTTCTTTTTCCCTTGTTTTTCCTTTTCTTTATTTGTTTTTTTATTCAATTTTTTGTGATTTTTTCTTGTTTGAATCGGTGTTGTGTGCTATTTTGCACCGTCTTTTACGTTTCGCTGTTTAAACGGTGTGATTTTGGAACTTCGATAATGAAAAAAATTGCTTGGTTTTTATTTGTTTTTGGTCTTTTTGCTTCTGTCTATGCTGAAAAGATGCCCTGCGCCGGCGGTTACTGCTTCGACTGTTACGATTCTTCAAGCGGTCTTCCGCAAAATCATGTTGTTGCGTTCTCGAAAGACGCTTCAGGATATATGTTCGTCGCAGGGAGAAATTTTCTTGCGAGGTTTGACGGCAGCGAATTTGTTGTTCCTAAAGGCGGCCGGCTTGAAGGGATCCCGACGAGTACTATAAACGATTTCGTCTCTGATGACGGCGGAACCGGCTATGTTGCGACGGATCTCGGGCTTTGGACTGTCAATTTGAACAAATTCGAATCTCTTTCGCTGACCAAATTGGATAAGGTCGGTGATGTTTCAGTGAAATCAATAGCTTATGATAAAAACAAAGCTCTTGTCTACGGAGCGGTACCGGGAAAAGGGGTTTTTGTGGCTTCGGCAAAAGGTTTTATCGAGTGGTTCAATCCCGAAAATTCGCGTCTCGGTACGAAAAACGTCAATAAAGTTTTTGTCGGCAGTAACGGAACAGTGTGGCTCGGAACGGATAGCGGTGTCTACTACATGAAAGACGGGAGCGAAAGATTCGTTCAGCTCGACTACCTCGATGATTCGGTTTCCGCTTTTGCTGAAGAGGCTGAAAACAGTATTTATGCCGGCGGCAGAAAGGGTTACTATCTGATCGAAAACGGCGAAGTTTCTGTTTTTGCCGGTGAAAAAGTGCCGTGGCCGGATGTGACAGTGCTGGAAACAAGTGATTCAGGCCGGGTTTGGGTAGGAACCAGAAATGCTGGTCTTTTCCCTGACGAAAACCACTCTTTGAAGTTCGGCGGAGCGCTCACCGCTTCGATACGCGGCAATGACGGCGAAGTCTGGTTCGGAACTTCGGCAGGCGGTTTCTGCATTGGCAAAAAAAGTGCTTTCAAAGGGATGTTTTTTGAAGATGAGAACGTTTCCGTTGTTGCGGCTTCGGACGATGTTTTTGTCAATACGAAAAACGGGATCTTCGGATTCGGAGAACTTGGAGAGCTTGGAGAAAAACTTGTAAGCAATTCGGTTTTCGACACTATTTTTGTCGATAAAATAAATAATCTCTGGGCTTCTTCGAAGTCGTCCGGGCTTTACATCATGCAGCCTGACAGAACTTTCAAGCCTGTAAAAGAGATCTACACGAGTGAAGACGATCTTTTTCCCTCTTCGTCAGATGTGTTTTTCAGCGATGCCGAAGGGAATGTCTGGGTGAACGACCTTTCCATGAACGGTGCGCTGTTTATTTTCAGAAACGACAGGACCGCAGAAAGATCCATGCTTCCTGATGCGGATGCGGAGATAGTCGATATCATCGAGCACGGCGGCAAACTTTTTGCCGTTACGAAAAGAAGCGGCGTATTCGGCCTTGAAGAGAACGGCAGTTTCGCTCCGGTAGCCCTTTGGACAAACGAGATCTTTGTAAAAAGGGTTTTCGTAGATTCGAAGCAGCGCATCTGGATAATCACTCTTTCGGACGAGATTTTCATTAACATCGAAAAAGACGCTGTGGCTTTTCCGGCAACCGGTATCAGAGAAAAAGCTGCGGTCTATTCGATTTCCGAGGATAAAAACGGCGATTTCTGGATCATGACGAATGCCGGTGTGGGTGAGGTGAAAGGTGAGGATGCCGACTGCTTTATGAGCGGCCAGTGCTCGGATGTTCCGCTTGTCGTTTACGGGAAAAAGGACGGTATGCCTTCAGTTGAATGTGCCGAAGGAAGGGCTTCGGACGCAGCGGTATACGGTGGAGATATTTATGTGCCGATGATGAAAGGTGTTGCTGTTTTCGATACGGATTTCAAAGATGACGGCGGTTTGGTCCCGGAAGTAAGGATCGAACGCATTTATTCTCCGGATGAGGACCAGAACTATTATCTGAACGATCAGAACAGGATCCTTCTTCCTTACACTGTCGATAATCTTTTGATTTCCTATTCGGCTCCGTTGTTTTCCGGTGCGGGCCCATTGCTTTTCGACTATTCTTTGGACAAAGAGCAGGTGAAGGGAACGACTGAAAGAAAAGTTGCTTTTTCGAATATTCAGGGAGGTCTGCACGAATTTTCAGTCCGTGCCTACCGTGCAGGTGATCCGTCGAAATTCAGCGAAAAGAAGTTCACTTTCAATGTCAAGCAGGTATTCTACAGAAAAATCGGGTTCATGGTAACACTTCCGCTTCTTGTTCTGCTCATTGTTTCCGCGATCATTTTCCTGAACAGACGTCTGAAAAATATAAGAGAAGCCGAGATCAAACGTCTTATTGACGAGAAGACTGCTGAGCTTCAGATGAAAAACAACACGCTCAAGGAAGCGGTCATGAAGGATCCTCTGACCGGACTTATGAACAGACGTTATATGTTCGATGTCGAAGAGCGCAAGATCAGACGTTTCATCGAGTCGCGCGACCGTAAGGTCCACCTTATGGACAACCGCAATATGATCGAAAAGAACGACATTGTCTACGGTGTGATCATGATGGATATCGACCACTTCAAGCGGGTCAACGATATTTACGGCCACGATGCCGGCGATATGGTGCTCAAAGGTGTCGCCGAAGTCATGCAGGAATCCGTACGTGCCGACGATATCCTGATCCGCTGGGGCGGAGAGGAGTTCCTTATTGTTCTGAAAAATATTCCGCTTGGAAAGATGTTTGAAGTTGTAAAAAAGATAAGAAAGGCGATAGAACAGCATCCTTTTGCAACGCAGAGCGGTACGACTATCTGGATAACGGTTTCCATGGGCGTTGTTTTCCTTCCGTTCTTTGTAGGTGCGCCGAAGCTCCTGACGTTTGAAAACGTTATAACGCTGGCAGATATGGCTCTCTACAATTCGAAGGATAACGGGCGCGATATGGCGACTTTTGTCGTTCCCGGCGAAAATCTTCCGTCAACGCAGGAGGATATCGGCAGTATGCTCGTCAGCAGCGAATTCGCCGCGATAAACGGTTTTTACACTTTTGAAAAGATCGAACCGGACAACTTTTCAGAGTTCGAAATTTGATAGTATGTTGATTATATTGGAGAATATTATGAAAAACCTGCGCAGAATTTTTTTATTTTGTCTGATTCTCGCATCTTTTTCCGCTGCGATCGCGGTCGATTTCGATCCTGACGAGGCTTACGGCAGGTTCAAGAAGGGGATAAGTGTCGGAGGCGCGCTTTATCCGACTTACCAGAGCAAATCGCTTCTTCTTGAACTCGATCTATACGGTTCTTTCGAGTTTTCAATGCTCGGTTTCGGTGTAGGTCTTCCTGTCAGGTTCATCCTCAAAAACGGCGATGACATTCCGACGACCGCTGAAATTTTCCCGAAGGAAGACTGGGATGACGCGAGGGACTGGGTCTCTATTCTCAATTATTTTCACTACGGCCATTCGGGCGATATGTTCTACTTCTATTTCGGCGAGCAGAGAAACCGCTATGTCGGAAACGGCTCGATCGTAGGTGCTTACTACGGCGACCTCAGGCTCTACCATCCGCAGCGCGGAGTCAATCTTGAAGTGAACACCGACTATGCCGGCATAGATTTTTTCATGGACGACGTTACGCCGCCGAATATCATCGGAGGCAGATTCTACCTGAAGCCGATAAGCTTTTTCAGCAAGGAAAACTACGGAAACAACCTTGAAATCGGCGCGTCGTATTTTGCCGATATTTTTGCTCCCGACATGATCACTGGAAAGAGTTTCAACGGCTACGGGCGCGAGATCTCCGATTCGAAATTCCAGATTTTCGGTTTCGACCTTTCGTTTCGCCTTCTCTCGATGAAGTATTACCAGCTCACTCTTTACACCGACATGAACAAAATCGTTGACGCCGGCTTCGGTATGCACTTCGGGGCAAAGCACAAACTTATGTTTCCAGGAAGCACCGACATACAGATCCTGAGCCGCTGGGAGGCAAGGGCTATGGAATCGGACTACATTCCGTCGTATTTCAACACTTTCTACGATATCGAAAGGGAATATTACAGTCCGTGGACTGATACGACAAAGTCGCAGTATCTTGCGAACTATGCCGGAAGAGGCAAAAGCTGGACCGGAGGATACTATCTGGACCTTGTTTTCGACATAACCGGAACTTTTTCGATAGGCGGTTCGTTCGAACACAACAAGCTCTACAACTATGAAGCGAAAAAATACAACAATTACCAGGTGAACATTTTCACGAACGCTTTCCTTTTCGATTCTCTGGCGATCGATTTCGTCATGACTTTCCAGTCTCTGGAGCAGCCAGGAACGCTACACAAAAAACCTTATTACAGCGGTTCGATAACATACTACATCAACAAGTATTTCAATGTCGGTTTCCGTGCCGCTTCAAAATGGTATCTCGTCGAAGAGAGAGATTATGCCGGTTCATACAGCTATTTTAACTGCTTCTCGATAGGCGGATTCGCAGGAGTCAGATTCTAAACGATGAAGTTTCGTATTTTTCTCATCCTTATTTTTCTGTTTTTCCCTGTTTTTGCCCAGACTTCTTTGAGTGACGCCGACAGAGAATCGCTCGATCAGCTCATCGAGGATCTGATAAATGCTGAAAAAAGTGCGAAAAAACTCAACGACATCAAGGTCTGGCCAGGAAAAAGCTCGGTAAGAGTCGCAATTTATCCGAGTGAAAAGGTTTCTTACAAGTATAATCTGCTGCCAGACGGTGCAACGAACAGGATCTACATAGATCTTATCGGTGTTGACGCGTCGGGCTTCACTCTGCCGGCTGTCGAACCGAGCTCGTTTTTGAAAAAGCTGAGGCTCGGAAAGCGCGAGAACAGCATCAGGATCGTTATCGAAACGGGAAAAGTCGAAAGTTACAACGTTGTCGAAATGGAAGAACCGTGGAGAATAGTGATCGACTATTACGGCGAGAAAATTCCCGAAAAAGCCGCGGTAAAGGCTCCGGAAAAGGCGCCGGAAAAAGCCAAAGTCAAGGCTGAACCGAAGCCGAAAAAAACCGAAACAAAGAAAAAGACCGGAGAAAAGCAGGTCGTCAAAACGGAAACTAAGGCGAAAAAGAAAAAAATCATAGTCATAGATCCGGGGCACGGCGGCAAGGACCCGGGAGCAGTTTCTGGCAAGCTCTACGAAAAGGATGTCGTTTTCAGACTGGCGAAAAAAATAGAAAAACTTTCGAAAAACTACGAAGGAATCGAAGTGAAGCTGACACGCAACAAAGATATTTTCCTTCCGCTTGAAGAACGTGCGGCTATTGCAAACACAATGAACGGAGATCTTTTTATTTCGCTTCACGCAAATTCTTTCAAAGACAAAAATGTCGGCGGAATGGAGATTTACCACCTTGACAACACGCGTGACGAATACACGTCGAAACTTGCGAGAGTCGAGAACAAAATTTCGGAAAACGTTACTCTCCTTGATACGATTTTAGTCGATATGACGATGAGCTACTACGTCGGCGACAGCCTCGACTATGCTGCCGGAATAGGGAAGGGCTTGAAAAAAGATCTTAAAAAATACGGAGTTAAAATAAGGGGTTATAATAAGGGCGCACTTTTTTACGTTCTTGTTGGAGCAAGAATGCCGTCTCTGCTTTTCGAGATAGGCTACATAACGAACAAGACGGAGCGGGAACTTTTCCAGAAGGATGAATATCTCGAAACTATAGCAAAGTCCCTGCTTGATTCGATCGCCGCTTCAAAAGTAAAATGATGTCGAAAAATCTGAATATCGTTAAGATCCTTGTCCTTGCGGCATTGTCGCTGCTTCTTTTGGTATCCCTTCCTTTTTTCGGGTATGTCGAAATGCCGCTGAGTGAAATTTTCGGCGACAGTGCTGCTGCGAACATATTCTGGAGCATAAGAGTCCCGCGCACTTCGGGTGCTTTCGTATGCGGAGCCACTCTTGCACTCTGCGGAATGGTGTTCCAGTCTATGTTCAAAAACGATCTGGCAACGCCTTACACGCTCGGAGTCAGCAGCGGTGCTGCAATGGGAGCAGTTCTTGCGATAAAATTCTTTTCCGGAGTTGCTTCCGTCATTCCTGTTACGCAGATAACGAGCTTTTTGTGCGCCTTTCTGACCGTTGTTTTCATCTATTCGGCAGGCAGACTAAAAAAGAGATTCGATACCGGATTCCTGCTTCTTGCCGGAGTCGCCGTCAACTTTATCTGCAGCGGACTCATACTTTTCATCCAGTATATCGCAAGCGGCAGCGAAAGCTCGAGGATGATCCACTGGATGATGGGAAGCCTTGATTTTACGGGCTTTTCAACGGTCATGAAAATCCTGCCGGCATTTCTTGTGATGGTATTCGTTTCGCTTTTTTTTCACAGGGAACTCGACCTGATGCGGATAGATTCTGATATTGCGGTGACCCGAGGCGTGAATATGAGCGCAGTCGGCAATATCCTTCTTTTTACGGTTTCTTTGGTCGTGGCAGCCGTTGTTTCGCAGGTCGGGCCGATCGGCTTTATCGGCATGATGGCTCCTCATATCGCATGCCGGATGATAGGCAGAAAACACGTTGCTCTGGCTTTCGCATCACTCTTTACCGGAGGATGCATACTCATGCTTTCGGACGCCGTTTCGAGAACGGTCATTGCACCTTCCGAAATCCCTGTCGGAGTAGTTACTTCGCTTGTCGGGGGTCCGTTCTTCCTCTTTATCCTTATCCGGTCAAGGTAGAGAGGTTTTCTGAAATATCTCCGGCAGCGTCTTTGACAAATTGTCAAATTGCCGAATTGACATTGCTTTTGTTGATGTAACATATTGAAATTGTTATTCAAATTTTGTGGCACTCGAGTTGCTTAATTTATAGGTTTTAGTTTTTTACGTTTTTTTTCAGGAGGTTTTTATGTTTAAGAATTTTTTCAAGGCTCTTATCAGAGAGAATGCAAAAGAGGCGTCAAAAGGCTTTTCGCTTCTTGAGATCATGGTAACGATCACGATCATGACGATGATCATGGGTGCTGTAGGTGTCGGTGTTATGGGTTATCTCGACAAATCGAAGATAAAACAGGCGAAGATCGACATCGGCACGATCTCAAACGCTCTCGACCTTTATAAAACCGAGTTCGGACGCTATCCCGACAGTGACGACGGCCTTTCAAGACTTGTCGAAGAGAAGATCCTCAAAGAAAAGAAGGTCCCTCAGGATCCGTGGGGAAATGAATATGTCTACATTTATCCGGGTTCGAACAATGAGGACAGTTTTGACCTTTACTCTTTCGGTCCCGACGGTAAAGAGGGCGGAAACGACGATATAACGAACTGGGAAGACGACTAATTATGAAAAGATCCGGATTTTCCATGGTCGAAATGCTGGCCGTAGCGGCTTTAGCGGTGATTATCGCCGGTTTTTCAGTTGCCGGCGTGAACCGCTTCGGGCGTTATCAGGCTCAGGCAGACATGGGCGGTTTCAACTCTTTTCTGCGTTACAGCTTCATGCAGGCGATCCGCAACAAAGAGTATGTCCGCCTTGTCGTAGACTTGGAAAAGGGGAGTTACTGGACTGAAAAAAGCGAAACTCCGTTCTATCTTTTCACGGGCGAAGCCGCTGCTGCGAAAGAGGAGGAAAACGAAAAACTTATCGAGAGGATGGAAAACGGCAAGGGAAGCGATCCTTTTGAAGGAAAGGGTTCTGCGCTCGGTGCCGAAAACCTTCTCGAAAAGGCGAAACTTCTCTCTTCTCAGGAGGATCTGGAAAATTCGGATTACTACAACTACGAAAATTTTATTCCCGACAGACGTTCACTGAAAGAGATCCTGAAACCGCAGTTCACGAAAAATTCCGACGAAAAAAAGTTCTCGAAAGGGCTGATCGTGACCGGTTTTTTTGCCTATCACACTCCGGAAACAGTGAAGCGGAACGACTTTCTCGATTCAGACAAAAAAGGAAAGGAGCCGAAAGTCTTCATCTACATTTTCCCGGAAGGAAGGATCGAACCTTTCTACCTTTCGATCGGCGAAGAGACCAATGACGGCGACGAAAGTTTTGTCTATATCAAATCCGATATGTTTCTCAACGTTAAGATCGAATCAGGCAGTTTTGAAGACGAGATCGAAGATATGAAGGATCTGCTGAAAGATGAGGACGCGGAGGGAAAATCGTGATGAGATTATTCGCTTCGCTCGGTTTTGATTCCCCCGTCATGTTGAACGAATGTGAAACATCTCAAGGATTCTTCGCTTCGCTCAGAATGACGGCGCATTCAAGAGGTTTTTCGCTTATCGAGGTCCTTGCGGCGATAACTATCCTTTCAGGCGTGCTTTTTGCGGCTTCGCGGATAATATCCTCCAGTTACATTTATGCTTCGAAAGTGCACAACATCTACCTCGGAACGGAACTCTGCCGCCTCAAACTCCATGATGTCGAAGAAATCATCCGGGAAGACGGTCTTCCTGACGATGAAACTGAGGAGGAGGGTGATTTTGACGACAGGGAGTATGAAGGTTTCCGCTGGAAATACTCGATCAAGCGTGTTTTTATACCTCTTCCGGATTTTTCGACAAATGCGGATGACGGTTCATACCTTGACCAGAGTGCATCGATGCTCTCTCTTGCGAAAGGAAATATCGAGGATTTTTTCAAGGACAGGATCCGCAAACTCACCGTTTCGGTTTTCTGGGGAGAAGGTGTCAAAGAGTCGGAAAAAGTGGTCTTTACCATGTTCCTTACGACAGACGGGACTGTCAAGACGTTCCAGCAGTATAGCGGCGGAAACAACGGCAACAACGGAAAAGGGGGTAAAGGCGGCAAAGGTAAAGGCGGTGATGCGCCGAAAAACAGGTTCGAAGGCATGAACAAAGGCGGAAGTCCGCAGCCGAACAATATGTTCAACGGCGGTGCGAACAAGGTGAAATGATGAAAAAAGGGTTTACTCTCATAGAAGTGCTGCTTGCGATGAGTATTACTGCGATACTTGTCACTTCAGTTTACTTTTCATTCTCCAACCTTCTCAGCGGTAGAGCAAAAATCAAGGCTGCGACAGAGAGGGAGAGGGGGATTTATTTCACGCTAGAACTTATCCGCCGCGATTTGAAAAACGCCTATCTCACGGTAAACAAAGGGGCTCCGGAAGAGACGCACAAGACCATTTTCAAAAGCGAGGATGACGATCCTGTGAGCCATTTGACTTTTACCACCATAAACCATGTGAAAATGGCTGCCTCGGTCAAGCAGTGCGACCAGACTGAAATCGAATACTACGGCGAGAATATCGACGGAGAGAACGTCCTTATGCGGAGAGAAAGTCTCTGGGTCGATGAAGATCCCGAGCGCGGCGGCAACGTTTATCCCGTTCTGAAAGGTTTCAAAAGCATAAAATTCGAATACTGGCACACGACGACGAAAGAGTGGGTCGATCACTGGAACACTGAAAGCCTCGACAACGTCAACTCTCTTCCGCCGAAAGTGAAGATCACGATGATCGCCAAAGAGGGTGAATTCGGCGAGGAAGATTATAAGATAGAAACAGTTGTAAACCTTAAGATGACTAAACCGTTTAGTTTTTAACATGTTTAAATTATTGGGCAAAATAAAGTCAAGTCTGCGCTTGATCGAGCGCTCCGAAAGTGAGCTGAAAGGAAAAAAGCGCGGGTTTGCCCTTGTTCTTGTCCTTGTCATGATTGCAGTCATGCTTCCGATAGTCAGCGATATGAACTACGAAGCCAAGACCGAATTCGACCTCGCTATGAACTATAAACACAAGGCTGAGGCGCAGGCTTTGGCTGCAAGCGCGGTCAATTTCTCAGTTGTCATTTTTGATCTCCAGAAGCAGGTCGAAAGTCTGCTCAAGCAGTTCAATCTTTCGAATCAGATAGAGATATGGGACATTATCCCGATGGATACTGCGCTTTTGCGCACTTTTACCGATGCCGGTCCTTTCGTCGATATTGAGGATGTGGTTTCGAAAACCGAGGTCGACAAGCCTGTCGGCGCGGCGACGAATGACGAGGAAGGTGAACACACATACACGGAAACGGGCGACCCGATATTCCAGTTCCCTGGCGATTTCAAGGTCGAATTCAAGGGCGAAGACACTAAGATCAATCTGAACCAGCTTTATTACGGCACGAAAGGAGCTGTCATAAAAATGCTCGAAGCCCTGATAGAACCTGAGTTCTACGATTTCATATTCCTTGAAAACACTTCCCGGAGAGAATATGTGGATCGCGAGGAACTTATTCAGAACATTGTCGACTGGGTCGATATGGGCGATGACAAATACACCGACGGCGGAAAGTATATGACGGGCGGCGATGAGCAGTCGAACTATGACGATTTCGATCCGCAGTATAAAGTTAAAAACGCGAAATTCGATACAGTGCAGGAACTTATGATGGTTTACGGCGTCGATGACCTTGTTTTCAAGATCCTCGAGCCTTACGTCACGATATATTCGACCGGCAAAGTCAACGTGAACAAGGCCGGGCATGAGATGATGGAAGGGCTGATCAGAGCTTATGCGGTAGACAAGGCGCTGACTGTTTTCTACAACGAAGACGCGATGCGCGAACTTCTGGGAAAGATCCTTGCCAAGAGGGCACAGTACGGTTTTTCGAAGCTCGAGGACTTCATTCAGGCATGTGCCGACGAAGGTGTGAATCTCGACAAGTCGATATCCGAGATCGCCGATACGACCGGAAACGTCTACCGGATCAAGGCTGTCGGAATAAAGGAAGGGATTGAAAGCTGGGTCGAAATGATAGTTGACCGTGAAGGGAACATTTACTATTACAGAGAAGGATAACTTGGTAAAATCAATATGTTGAGGTAAAAAATGAAATTTGCTTCATGCAGGGCGGTGCGAGACGGATTTTTAATAGACACTTTTTCGAAGGAATACAACAAGACGACCTTCGAAAAGAGCGAATTCGCCGCAAAAGAGAATGCCGCAGATCTTTTTAAGAACTTCGACTACATAGATTTCGTCTGCTCCGGCAGGGAGATGCTCTACTATGCAAGGAACTATCCGCCGGTAAAGCACTCCTATCTCAGAAAGATCGTTGCACAGGACATTGAATCCGAGACTCCGTTCAAGGAAGATGATCTGATGATCGAAGTAAAGAATTTCCAGAAGGGAAGCGGCGACATGAACGTTTTTGCAGCCGGAAAGGATGTCATCCGCAAGGCTCTGCTTGATTTCGACGATTCGGCGCGTGAGAAAGTCCGAAGTATCGTTCCGGAAGAGATCCTCTTCTTTAAAACGGAAACTCCGCTTAAAAAGGCGATATTCGTGAACGAAGACTATTCGCTGATGGTTTTTGCTGACGGACAGATAGTGAGAAACGGCGGTCTGAACGAGCTCAGAAGCGATATGCTTGCCATTTTCAGCGGAGAGGATCCGCAGGCCGAACTTGATTCATGGCTCAGCGTAGCCGGAGATCTCAGTGAGCCTGACGGACTCAGCGACATCGAAGTCAGGATCCGCAAAACGATAATTTCCTTCTTTGAGAAAGTCTTTGACTTTTTCGCTCCTTTTGCCGGAGATGCCGGTGAGACGGCGGTTTTTATCGGCGGCGTGCTTCCTGAAGGTGCAGAAAAGATAGTCACGGAAATGGATTCTTCGGTTTTTTCTGATTCGCAGTTTACGGTTTTCGGCTTTGCAAAGCAGCTTGAAATGATTTCCGAATCAGTCGACAACGACAGCACCGTGAATTTTGCGACAGGCGATTTTGCCTACAAAGGGGGGTTCGCTTTTCTCAAAAAGCGCGCGATAATCGCATTCATCCTTTATCTGGCGGCGATGATCATGCTCGTTGCAGGCATGGAAATGAGAATAAAATATCTGGATGAAAGGATCTCAGCGGGTGAAGAGAGGACAAAGCAGCTTATGAAAGAGGTCATCGGAAAGGAGATGCCCTCTCTTCGTCAGGCGCTTTCGATAATGGACAAGTCGATAAAGGGCGAGGCGAGTGTGGCCGATAAAAAAGCTGTCTATCCGTACAGCGCGCTCTACATCATGGAAAACATTTTTCCATATTTCACGTTTGAGAACAGCACGATCGAAGTCTCTGAAATCTCGATAAAGGAAGAGGGAAAGATCCGTGTCGTAGGCACAAGCAGCACTCTTGACGACATCAACAAATTTACCGATCTTCTGGAGCAGGATCCCTTGATTGACGAGATCAACAGAGGGCAGATAAATACAAGGGGCGACAAGAGTTCGTTCAATATCTCCTTCAACTACGCCGGACAGAAAAAAGAGGATCCAAAGGCGAAGAAAGGTAAGAAAAAAGGAAAGGAAAACAACGATTAGGAGAGCAGCATGAAAGAAAAACTGATAGAGGCTATAGGCAATTTCAGCGAGCGCGAACGTACGATCCTCGTGGCTTTTCTAACGTTCGTCATGATTTTCATTTTTGTCGCGATATGGTTTTTCATGAGTTCTGCGATAGACGACCGAAAAGACACGATAGTCGAGCAGGAAAAGATGCTTCAGGAGATGATCTCGAAGAAGGAAATCTTCAAAAAGGCTCAGGCTCAGGCTACTAAAATGCAGGACAGCATCGATTCGAGCAATGTGAACCTCAACTCCGACATATCCGCAGTCAAGGAAAGCGTCGGTATCCCGATAAGTTCGATCAAAGAGATAAAACCGCGCAAAAAGGGAGATATCAACATCGAAAGGATCGAACTCAGCCTGCGTGAAGTTCCGCTCGACCAGACGCTTACGTTCCTTTACGGGCTTGAAAACAAAGGAAGATATGTTTTTGTCGATTCGATAACTATAAAAAAGCGTTTCAATAAACAGAATTACGATGTTTCTTTAGTCGTTGCGGCTATGAAGAAGGAGAGCGCAAATGGGGAATAAATTTCCGGAAATAATCAACAAAATAAAGAATCTGCCGATCCCCGGCAAAGTTCAGGCGCTTATCAAGGGCGTTTTGTTCGTGAATGCCGCGTTTTTTATCGGCCTCTGGCTCGGTATCAAAATATTTTTTCCTGACGATTTCGTCATTTCCAAAATCAACGAACAGCTTTTCGTCAGGGATATGGCGCTTCTCAGTGAGGATGTCGATGTTTCGCTCTTCGGAAATGTCTCGTTTGAAGAAGGCACTTTGATGCAGAAGGGAAACAAAGTCCTGACTTTTTCGGAACTCGTATTTTCACCGTCGATTTTTCCCACTTTGGGCGGTCATCCGGCGGGAAAAGTTCATGTCGAAGATATAAATTCGCAGGGCGGAGGTCTTGACGCTACGTTTGATACTACCGAAAATCCGTGTTATTCGCTTGACGCTTCTGAGATCCCGCTTTCGATTTTAAAGCCGTTCCTTGCGGAGATCGTGCTGACAGGTTCGATAAGCGGCGGCGGCGATCTCTGTTCCAAAGACGGAAAATACAGCGGAAATATAGATCTGAGCGGAGAAGATGTCGTTCTGCGCGGCAAGATACCGACTCCTATGGGTGATTTCGATGTCGGCAAGATCATGCTGGGCAAAGTCGAACTTGCGGCTGAAGTCGTTGATAACAAAGCTGAAATAAAGCGCCTTTCGATAAAAGGTATGTTTGAACTCGATGCAACGGGAAAAATCACCTTGAACGTGAGAAATTTGCCCTCTTCAAGGCTCGATCTTGAAGTTCATGCGAAAGTTGCCGATATGGCTAAACTGTCGGAAAACGTCGCTCTCAATCTGCTTGTGAGCCAGCTTTCCGAATACAAAAGCGGACAGGAGAACAGCTTTGAATTTACCCTGAAAGGTTTCCTGAACAAACCTCAGATGGGTAAAGCGATACCGAAGAAAGAACTCGAACCTAAAAACGGAGGTATACGCCAGCAGAAAAAGCCCTCGGCAAGACCTCAGCGTCAGCAGAGGGGAGACCGTCTGCCGCAGAGAGAAGCTGTTCCGAAACCTATGCCTCCGGCTCCGGCAGCGGCAAATGCGTCCCAGAATGACGATCTGAAGAAAAAGGAAGATGAGCTCAAACGTAAAGAGGAAGAGCTCAAGCAGAAGGAAGAGGCTGCGAAAGAGCGCGAGGAAAAGATGCGTGAAGAGCGTGAGCAGCGCGAAAGAGAAGAAAAGGAGCGCAAAGAGCAGGAAGAGCGCACCAGAATGGAAGAAGAGGCTCGGATCCATGCGGCTCAGGAAGAGGCCATGAACGAGATCCGCAAAGTCCGTGAAGAGATGGAAGCTGCCAAGAAAGCACGGGAAACTCAGGAAGACGAAAGCGATGAAGGACAGCCGAAAGGTGCTCCTGAAGAAAAAGAAGGTGAGGAAGAATAAATATTTTACGGAGGTATAAAATGAAAAAACTGATGATGCTTATGATCGTGTTTTCGATGTTTATGGTTGTTTCATGCTCCTCCTCAAAAAATTCAAAAAACGACTCCGACATTCTTCCTGATTCAGATGCGGATTCTCAGGATTCGGAAACCATTGACGATGATTCCGACGCTCAAGATTCTGAAATTATTGATGATTCGGATGAAACGCCGGATGCTGATGAAGATCAGGATTATGACATGTTCGATGAAGACTGGCAGCGAGACATCGACATCCCTGAAATGAGCGACGATCCTTATTACGAAGCTTATGGAGATGCCGATTTCAATGTTGCTTACTATTATTACGGCGATAAACCGACACCGTCGCAGGATCCTGAAAATGTCAAAGCTTTGTGGTCAAAAAGATGCAAAAATGATTCCTGCACTGAATGCACCCCAAAACCTTATGACCTTTGCGCTGAAAACTATCCGTTTGAACCGCAGATAATCGGCGGCAGCGGTTCCGGCAAGAAAAAGTCTACAGCGGGACAATTCCAGTGTGATGCATTGCTGACACCTGGATATTGGTATGCTCACGATCTAGCAAATTCTATGGAATTTAATGAACTGGATGGCAAAATTCTTTATTACATGACAGCTCTCAACACATCATGGCAAGGCAGCGGCACTTTTGTCTATGACATCAATACCAGAAAAGTTGAGAAATATGGCAGAGGCTATATGGACGGTTGGCAGAACAAACGATATTATTTTATTTCGACATTTGACTACAGAATATACAGGGACGATAAAAACAGCCCTTATTACGGAAAAATGAACAGACATCTGCTTTATTATGACAAAGAAACCAATACCTACGGCAGAGCCTTTAAAATGTCAGAGACTCCGACAAACATCGTGGATGTCAGAGCGAATGAGGATTACATTTTTATGAGCGTACATTTTGCCGAAGATGCAAGTGATATGCGTATTTTATACACAAAAATCGGCGAATGGGATAAATGGAAAGAACTGACTTATAAAAAAGAAACTCTTTACGGCAATAATCGCCGTGCAGGTTATCCTTCAATGATAGAGAACCTTGTTACCTATTTCGACTATGATATTCAAGTCCAAGTCTGCGATTTAGATGTCGGTGACTCAAGCTGCGTTCAGGTTTCAAGAGCAGATGAATACGGCCGACATCCGATTTTCAAGGATAAAAATACCATTATTTATAGCGCACAAAAAATTGACGGAAGTGCAAACGACATTATTTCCGCAGATATTTCTGACAGAAAAAATATAAAATATTCGGAAGTTTACAAAGGCGGTAGTGCCGCAATAGGGTCTTACGCTATTGATAATAACGGTAAATATTTATTGATAAAAAGACGCTATCCCAATCCTGATAATTCTGAAAAATCAATTCATGACTACTGTTTTTATCGTTTTTCCGACAAGACAACAATTTGTCTGGATGAACCGTTTGATCTTGAAATTGATAAGAACGAAGGGTTCATTTATCACAACAAATTGATTTTCCTTAGTGTTCAGAATTTAGTTATCAGAGACCTTGAATGCTATTGCGATTTTTATCCGAACAAGTGTCCGCTTATTGATTACACACCAAATCCTGAAAATCCGAAAAAGCCGTGGGGATTTGAGTGGAAGCCGGAGAATTTGAGAAAAACAAACAGTAAAAATAAAGGAGATAAAAAATGAGAAAACTTAATGTTGTTATGATGTTGTTTCTTTTACTTTTTTTCATGATTTGTTTTGCGGAAAATGAGATTCCAGATGATATCCCTAACGATTATGACTTTATATTTTTTGATGAAACAGAAGCTCCAGATAACGATTGGACAGATTTTGATCCGAATTTTGATGAAATTTCACATCCATGTGATTCGGACTGCACTACAGACAATGAAGTACAAGGAATAACAAGCATTGATGGTAATTATTGGATCCTATCCAAAAACAGATATTTATATGTGTTCAAATTAGGAGCAGACAGCCCACCGTTTTCCACATTAAACAAAATACAAACTCATGATGTCTATGGCCTACCTTTTTATGGCTGCATGAAAGACATGGAATTTTTTGAAGATCATCTTTATGTTCCGCGCGGTAAAAGAATATACATTTTCGAATGGGATCAGGATGCGGAAGAATTTAACAAAAGTAGTGACTATTGGGAAATTAACGATATCGATGATGATCCCTTTGGGGTAATGATTCACCCATATAGCAAGCACATTTTTTATCAATTTGATAGAAATATGAACATTATTATCGGTAGAAAAATATTGTCTGACGGTTCATTGTCCGAAAATATTGATGAAATCGAGTTGAACTATAAAAACGGAGAAATCGTAGACCATACTGCACTGACAGATCATTTTACCCGTCAGGGGATGGCTTTTGCGCCCAACGGTCGTTTTATATTTTTTGTCTATGACGATGACCATGATGCCGATTCTAATTACACTGGAATTTATGTCTATTATTTGGATGAAAAGAATCAGAGAAAACTTTTTTCTAATGAAACCGGACAACATATCAAGGCTTTTTTGGTCGGGTTTAAAAACATCCGATATAATCCGGATTCAGGAGCTGCCAGGTCGCATGAGCTTGAGGGAATATTCGTAAGAACTGTTCAGGGTTACGATGTCCATCAGATGATGTTACATAATACTTGGGACAACACCAATGAAAAATACTCTATTTATCATTATAAAACACGCGACTATGACGGTGACGACTATAAGGATATTTACGACAACTGCCCGTTTGTTCCGAATCCGAATCAGGAAGACTGGAACAATGACGGAATAGGCGATGCATGTCAGGATTTTGATAAAGACGGAGTGATTGATTTAAACGACAATTGCCCAACTATTCCGAATGAAGATCAAAACGATCTTGATGGAGACGGAACAGGAGATTTGTGTGATGTGGATATTGACGGAGACAATGTGCCAAACTTTCAGGACAATTGTATTTTTCATGAAAACCCAGATCAAAGGAATTTGGACGGACTAAACGGCGGAGACGCATGTGACGATATAGATGACGACAATTGGACTGACGAAAAAGATCCTTGTCCCTACTACAAAAACACGAAAATATGCAACGGTGAAAGCTGCAGATGGTCAAGAACGCCTTCCTCATGCTGTCTTGAAGCAAGAAGAAGTTGTGACGATGACGGCGACGGACGATGGGATGAAGAACCTGTTTCAGGCGACCACTATGATCATTACGGTTTTTTAGTCGGAGCATGGGGAAGCAGAACCGGAAGAGAAAATTGCGTACCATCAGGGCAACACTCTCATCAATTTATAGATACATGGTATGAGACATGCGATGTCGGTTCTTTAGTTCAGATAAGTGGAACAGCTTCTTATCTTCAGGATTTGGAAGATACAACAAATAAAAAATATGCCGAGGCTAAAATATCTTCTTATTACTGCTATTGCGGTAAAAATGATGAAAGTCATGAAGAATGCGAAGACAATGGAGATTGCGGTAAGGATTATGCACACCCTGTTATAGTTTGGAATTATGAAGAAGAAAGACCAACCTGGATGCCGCTTTATGGAAGTGGAAATTATAAAGATAAGAAGTTTGGAACGATTCTTTCAGATAACTGTAAAGCTTATGATAAAAAATGTTTTACAGACTTTGATAAAATTTGGAAATATAGGGAAGATGATTGGCTCATGGAACAAATAGGATATGAAAACGACGAAGATCCGGATCATGACAATGATATCGATTTGCGGTCAACAGAAAACGATGAAGACGAATATAACGATGGAGACACCGAAGAAGATATTCCGAGAATAAAACTTGCACATGCTGCAGTTTTTACACATGTCGCAGATTATATTGATGAATCTGAACATTCTGTAAATGAAACATTCTTCAGCAATAGCGGATCGCACCAGACACACCTTATCGGTCAAAACGGAAATTCGAATTTAATTTTGGCACAAAAAAGCGAAGATTATGTTGATTTGATAATTACAAAGGAAACCATTCATGTTGCCCGCATTCTTCCAGGATACGGCAAATGGTGTTGGGAAATGCTGCGTGAATACATAGGTGAAAAACCGTGGTGGCAAGACTTGCCGTTCGCAAGGCAATTTGAGGATATCGTTAAAGAAAATCCTTACGAAACTATTTCCCGACCGTCACTTTTCTCAAGAGTTTCATATAACGGCGACGAACTGAAAATAAGAGCAGTCAGATATCCTGAAAATTACAATCAGATTTTCGCTTATGCTATCCAGAACGGCATTTATTATCAGAAAAGCAATATTTTTAAACTGGCTTTCAGCAATTCAACTGGAATTTTCGGAAATGCAAAAACAGTTCAGAACGGTTTCGAAATGAGATCAGCCGCAGTTGCAGTGAAAGGCATTGAAATTTATATGGCGGCAGGAATGACACTCACACAGAGCCAGCTTACCAGAAGTCCGTTTGAAGGGCATCCTGCTGAGGAAAAGCCGATAAGAAACCAGCGATTTGCGAGGATTTATTTCGTAAACGGCGAACCTGTTATGGAAGAGCTTGCTTCCTTGCCGTGGACACCTGAATACATCACGCTCTTTGTTTCAGACGGGCAGATTCATGCGATGATGATGAATGAAAACGGCTCAACAAGCGTAATTGCATACTCTTCAGAAAACAACTCGTGGACGACGTTGAATACTTTCAATTTCGGACAGGTATTTTCGCTTAACAACACTTTCGTTAAAGATGACAAACTTTACTTTACGGCTCCGAATGCAGAAGGCAAAACGGCACTTTACACATGGGACAGTTCAAACAGTTTTGTTGAAATTGCCCACCTCGATTCGGCTTATGATTCATTCGTAAAACCATTTAAATTCGCAGATGAAATCATTCTTGCCGATCTAAAGGATATTTCAGGCACCAGCGTTGTTTCATGGCGGCTTGACGAAAATAGCATATTTGAAGAAGAAACTCTTCCTCTGGATAAACCAATACTTCACCGTGATTACTATTACTGCCTCAACGAAGCTGATTTAGCAATTCATGGCGGTATCGAAACAAGCGGAACCTGTGTTTCCTTCACACATCCTTTCTACAACTCATTCTCAGCCGGGACAACTGTTTACAGCGTTGCAGGAAAAGGCAACAGGCTTTATGCCGGAACCAATGATTCGATAAAGATTTACGATATTTCCGATCCGAATTTGCCTGTTTTAGTTTCTTCATTTTCGACAAACAATGCCCGTGTGAATGACCTTGAGATTGAAGGTAATATCCTCTTTGCAGCAACATCGAAAGGACTTTACAAACTCGATGCAAGCGATCCAGACGAGCTTGACCAGATACTTTTTGTTTCGACAGGCTCGACGAGCCAGAATGAGATCGAACTTTACGACGGAAAAGTCTATGTCGGAGACGATAACGGCATCAAAATCAGGGACAAAGAGACTCTTTCCGTTCTCCTTTCCGCAAACAGCGGCTCGGTATACGATTTCGCGATAGAAAACGGCGAGATCGCGATGTTCAGAAGCTCATTCTGGAACTCGGGAATACAATTCAGGAATGCTGAAACCCTAGTCGAAACGGCGTATGACTACACTTCATGCTATGATGTAGAAATCGAGAACTTCAACGGCAGACTTTATCTTGCTTGCGACAACTACACCTACAGTTTTGAAGCAAATAACGGATACATTTATTTCACACAGCTTTCAGGCGACAAGCGCGACTTGAGGGAAAACTATACCTATAACGGATACACCTACACACCTGACGGAAACTACATCAGACTTTCGACGAATGAAGAAGTTCCGGCGATATGCGGAAACGGCATAGTCGAAGGTGATGAAGTATGCGACGGAACGCCGATAGATTGCACGGAATTAGACGTGTCAGGCCACGTCTCTACGAATTCAGGGTTTGTCAGCGGGATCGCGGCTTGCAACCAGACATGTGACGGCTATGTCCTTGACAACTGCACCGCAGGAAACGGCGGCGACGGGTGGAACTGATGATAAAAATGAGAATCAACTTTACGGAGGTATAAAATGAAAAAACTGATGATGCTTATGATCGTGTTTTCGATGTTTATGACTGTCGCGTGCAGCCCCAAGATGATCAAGGGGACGAACATCGAGGAAACGCCTGATTCAAAGGAGATCCTGACTGTTTTCGGCTATTATCTCAAAGGTTTCAAGGAACAGAATCCAGAAATCTTTCTCGAGTATGTTTCGAAAGACTACTACGACACGAACGGAACTGACGAAGCTGATGACGATATCGACTACGACAAACTTATAGAGATCCTCAATTCCGATGCGTATCACAGTCTGGAAAAGGTCAGCATAACAGCCATAATCAAGGATCTTTTCTTTAATGAAGCCGGGGACAAGGCTGAGCTGATCTATTTCTACGAGGTGCGTTTCAAGATGAAGAGCTCTGTCCCGACTTCGGAGGAGAATGCCTTTATCCAGCCTGACGGAATGACGAACCATAAAGTTTCCGAAAACAACAAAATGAAGTTCATCAAAGAAGACGGCAAGTGGAAGATCGTGAGCGGTCTTTAGACAAAAACTTTATCTCTGAAAATTATCCCTAATATCAAAACAAGCGAAAAAGCCGAAAAAAGTGCGGGAAAAAAGCGGTTTCCGGGAAGAGTCGTTCCTTTTTTCAACACTGTGGCAGAGGAAACGAGAACTGTCCAAAGCACTGTGAGCAGGATAAAATCTGCGATATGCAGCGGTCTCAACTTCATCGAGATCACGAAAATGGCGGTAAATGCCGTGCAGATACCGCATATTAAGGATATGAGCAAAGGTTTCATGTCGCGTTTGAATAACGCCTTTATTTCGGGTGCGAAGCATATCGAAAACGTGATTATCACGGCTGTAAAATAGATAAGCGAAAGCAGAATATGATTCTTGAAGACAGTATGGATCTTAAATACTGCCTTTGTTCTCGGAGCTACACCAAAAAACTGTATTCCGGCAAGGAACATGCTTCCGTAAAAGCCTATGATGATGTTGAGAAGCGTTCTTAAAACGCTGCGTGAGACGATATAGCTCAAAACAGTAAATATTATGAGCAGTGCTATCATTTCAAAGAAAAAGTAGCTGTCGCGCTCGCTGAACCAGTAAAAAGTGAAGATGTCAGTCACCATTTTCGAGAAGTCACCGCGCAGATACTGAAGTTTGAGGTTCTCGCCTGAGATCCATGCGTGGAGGAGCGGAACGTATATCACCGGACTGAAAATTGCGAGATAGGGGATCTTGTCAGGTTTGAACCCGAGGATATAGCGTGCGCAGAGAGCAAAATAGAAGAATACGAAAGTGAACCATGCGCAGTGGTGCGTCGCTACGAAATATGAGAAGTAAGGTCTTTTGGCAAACACAGCAGTTTCAAGAAAAACTCTTGAAAATATTACTAAAAATAAGAAAATGAAAAGGCAGATCTCTATGATTTTCGCATGTTTTTTATTTTTCAGAAAATCATGACAATTCAATGATCCCTCCTAAAGTTCGACAGTCGTTTCCTGCAGAAGAAGCGAAATATTGTTCATTGCAGGAATCTCTTTTTTGAGTTCAGTTATAAGTTCTTCCGAAGTCTTTTTCGGTTTCATTTTGATGTGGTATGCATATTCCAGCCTTTCGCCGACAGCAATTTCCTTCAGCGTGATTAGGGCGAAGACTTTGCAGTATTTTTGGAAAATCTCTGTCATTTTCTGAATGTCGAGATCGTCAGGACCGATGTTGAAGCGCAGGATCCCGTCAAAGTAAGAGGCTTTGCTGACCTGCGAAAAATAGAGGACGAAAGCGGCAATGTCAAACAGCATGATCCCGACAAAAGCCATGAAGTATGCGCCGATCCCGCAGGTGATACCGCTTGCAAGGGCTGCAAACAGAAAGATTATGTCGCGCGGATCCTTGAGGTTGGTCCTGAAACGGATGATCGAAAGAGCGCCGAGCGTGCCTATGCCTATTGCGACGCTGTCGCCTATTGCGTGGATTACCATCGCAGTGACTATAGACGAAAGCATGAGCGCCTGAACAAAATTTCTTGAGTATGAAAGCCCGCGGAAGGTCTTTACGTAGGTGAGTCCGATCGAAACCGAGAGGATGAAGGCAAGGGCTGCCGAAAAAATCACTCTCAGCGACGAGATCGAGGATGAGGCTAAGTTGGCAGTTAAAAAATCAGTCATATATCTCTCCGTAGTTGGAAACATTATACCATTTGTTGTCGGGTTTCTGATTGCGCAGGACTCTGAGCATGCCGTATCTGAATTTTGAGAAAGCGGCTTTTTTCAAATCAAATTTCTGAACGAGGTCCACCATCCAGAGCGGAAGATTGGAAACCTGTCCCTTAAGCTCGAGAACGCACTGCGCCTGCGGACCGAAGATAGAGGTGGTGTCATAGCTCTCCATTCTTTCAGGAGCCGGTCTTACATTGAAATAATGTTCTTCGCAGCACTGAAGATTCGCATCGAAAGTAGCTCTGGCGTATTCGTCGGTTTCGCTTATCCACGCCATTCGGTCGTATTGAGTCAAAATCTGCGGCTGCGCATTGTAGGAAAGGGCTAAAGACTGAAAGAGATCCATGTTTTTTGCATCGTTTCCCTTGAGACCGAGCTCTACTGAAGCTTTTGTCATATAAAAAATTTTTTCGATTTCTTCTGATTTCACTTTCACTCTGTATTTCTGCTTGTTTTCACCGAATTTGCACTTTACTTCCCAGAAGTAGGGCGGGACCGGATTTTCGCCGTAAGAACGTATTCTCATGTTGAAGCGGTTTTCCTTCTTCTCGAGCCTGTTGTTCAGAAAAGTGTAAAAAGGGGTGTCGAAGTAAACGTTGTTTATCCTGTAGAATTTTGTCGGCGATATTTCTGAGTATTTGTCGAGATAGCAGTAGATCTTAACGAACTCCGAGATAGGCTTTATCATTTCTTTAGGAATGAGATATTTGTACTCGAAGCGTTGCAGTACCGTTGGGATTTCGACTTGAGTTACAGCTGCCATTATTTTGTTCCGTAAAGCGAATTTTTGCCCGATTCTTCCTCGAAAACTCCGGTGAGCCGGCAGAGATCGATGTAAAGCGCATATATTTCGGCTTCGAGTTCAGCCGTTTTGATCTCCTGTTTCACCATTCTTTCCTTGAGTTTGAGTATTATCATCGGATTGACACCGTCAAGTGACGAATACTTCGCGAGGATCCCGCTTTCTTTCTCTTTTTCTCTCTTTTCGACCATGAGTTCATGCTGTCTGATCTTTCTTCTGAGCATGAGGATACTGCTTGTGACGAGTGTTTCGTTAAGGCGTTTTTCGGCATAGAAGTCGGAATCGTCGTTTATTGATTTCAGCCGTTTTTTGAGGATCGAGTTCTGATTGCTCTTGAATCCCGGTATCGATATCGAAAAACCTAACGAAAAGCCGCGTGAAGGCTTCTGATTGCGGTCATCCGTGTCGAACTGCAGCGAAACATAGTTGAACCAGTTGCGGTCTTTAGCTTCTTCGAGCGCGATCTCGCTCTGCGTGATGAGCATTTTCTGTCTGTGAAGGTCGTCGAGAGCCTTCGAATTCGCGCTTTCGGGATCGAGGGAATCTGCGAAACTTTTGATTTCACCGACAGAGATTATCTTTTCACGGTCGAATGCCGGTTGGGCATCTTTTCCTGTGACTGCTTTTATCTCTGCCAGCACGGCTTCGAGTTCCGATTCAAGCTCTGTTTTTTTCATTTCGATGTCTGTGATCTTGTCTTCTATTTCAAGAATATCGACATCTGTGATCTTGTCGGAGTAAGCTCCCATCTTTCCGAGGACTTTTATCTTGTCTTCAAGTATCTCTCTGAGAGAATCAAGAAGAGCGAGTTCCTTTTTGTTTCTGATGTAAGTCAGCACCGAAGAGAATTTTTCATGAAAAACTTCGGAAAGAAGGAGTCTTGACTGTGTTTTCAGAATGTTTTTTGAATTTTTCACAAACTCTCTCGAGTGTTTCGTCTCGCCGAAACCCCTGAAATGAAGCCGCAGTTCGTAAGTCTGTTCCTCGATCTCGAAATTTCCCGTTTCAGTCCTGAATTCAAGTTCTTTCACTACCGGAGTATCGCCGCCTTTGTCGAAAGCATCGTGGATCTCCTTACTGTTTTTGAGCCTCGGATCGTTCACAGCCGATTCTAAAAAATCGCTGATTGTGAGATCTTCACAAAAAGAGAGAAGCGGAAGGAAGATGATGAGGAAAATCGGCA
Organism: bacterium; assembly: GCA_017963125.1. Taxonomy (GTDB): domain Bacteria; phylum UBP6; class UBA1177; order UBA1177; family UBA1177; genus UBA1177. The sequence goes on along the minus strand of JAGCUA010000069.1, from coordinate 149,761 downwards.
GTAATCTTTTCATATTCTGCCTAAATTCATGAATTTTGAGTTTTCCTGCTGCCCGAGGTCGAAGAAAATGAAGAAGTTTCCGCCGTCATCGACCGCGATCCCTTCTGGTTTCAGTTCCGGAAAGTCTTTTACAAGTTCGCTTTTTCCGTTTTCGAAGCGGTAGAATCCGCCGCATTTTTCGCTGTTGCAGGAAGCAGTGTAGTAGAATTTATCCGTGGAAAGCATGTAAATATCAGAAATTCTTCTTTCCTCTGGAACATCGACAAATATCGTTTTGAGCTGGCTTTCAGAGATTTTTTTCTCAGTAAAAATGGTTTCGTAGCTGCTTATTTCAAAGATAACGCCGTTTTCATTGAAAAGCGGATTTTTGAAAGCAATGAAAAGCGAGTCTCCGAGAACGAACATCCCTTCGACATCTATTGATTTTTCAGCGATGCCTTTTTTGAGAAATATTGCTGCTTCCGAAGTAGATTTTTCGGCGAACTCTCTAAGAATTTCATAAAAATCGACCGATTTTTCAAGATGTGCAGCTCCATCTGAGAAGGTTGTTCTCGCAAGGATCCTTCTTTCGGGTTTGAGTTTTCCTTTTTTGGAGTAACTGAGTGACGACATTATGAGGTAAGTGTTTTCTTTTTCTTTTGCTATTGATTCCAAGTCATTGATTTTATTGAAATCGTTTATGCTGATCGTCTTCGTTTCGCCGTTTTTGCCGACTTCGAAAAGAAGCGGGGTTTTCTTTTCAGTTTCGTCTGAAACAACGAGAAATTTTCCCGTTTCAGGAACAAAAACAGCGCCAGACGCCTCGATTTTTACTTTGCCGTCCCACTGTATTGACGTGACATTCCGGTCATTTTCCACGCCGTCATTCCGTAGAGACGTTTCATGAAACGTCTCTACCGCGTTCTGCCGTGATTTATTCAGTTTTTTTTTATCTGTTTCTTTTGCAGAGAGTTTTGAATGGGTGATGGAAAACATCATTTCGGCAATATTGTTCAATGCATTTCCGCCGTAGGCGATATCCACCTTTTCACCGAGAATGAAGCCGTTGTTTTCCGGTATTTTTACAACGATCTCTCTTCCCCAGAGCGGTATGTTGTGGTTTTTCAGAAGTCTTATCGGAAGCGGGATTATTCTGCCGCCGAGTCCCGTTACGACGCCGGTTACCGGATTACGGTTGTTTGCCGAAGTTATCGTGACGGTTTCGCCGATCTTTATCGCCGAGAAGTGCGATTCCGGAATGTAGCCTTTGACGAAAGAGGGTTCCTTGTTGATTATCGACATTACCGGCGAGTAAGCCTCAACTTTTTCGCCGCCTTTAAGAAAGACTCTTTCGCCGTTGCCGTTTTTTGTGAATACGCTGCCGACGATCCCTTCAAACGGAGCGTAAAGCGCCATATCGGCATTTTTCTGTTCAAGGGATTCAAGCTCTTCGGTGAGTTTCTGAGTCTCTATAGTTTCCGGAGCATCACCTTCAGCAAGCATCCTGGTGTACATTCTGTTGGTTTCGGCAAACTCTTTTCTGCGTTCTTCTTTTGCGGATTTCAGTGTTTCGATCTGGATCTCGATCGGGTTCTTAGCCGAATCGCTGCGTTTTATCTTTACGCTTTTGAGCCCGCCCGAAAGTTCCCTGTTGATCCTGAGCTGGTTTTCGAGAGTGTTTATCTGCGAATCAAGTTCGCTTATAACGGCGCGTTCCTGCGCTTTGTTCTGCAGGATCTTCGATTTTATTTCAGCCTTGCTCAGCCCCTTTTTCGCTTCGAGCTGAAGGATCTGCGTGCGTATGTCTGCGATCCTGAGCGCAAGTTCCTGACTTTCAAGTTCTGCGAGTTTCTGCCCTTTTGAAACAGTGTCGCCTTCCATTACGAGCACTCGTTTGATGCTTACAGGGATTTCGGTGTTGATCATCGTTTCGTTAGACTCGGCGAAACCCTGGAAATTGGTCGTTTCCTGACCCGAATAAACTATAATTCCTACTACTGCAGCAACTAACAGAAAAACAAAAACAAGAAGAAGTCCGATGCCGCGGATCCTGCTGTTATACAACTTTCCAACCTCAAAATGAAAAAGCAGTGACAGGCGATTATATTGAGAAAATTTTTTAAATGAATTTTTTCCTTCAATTAAATTTAAAGAGCTGTGCCGGAAGAGAGTTTTTAGTCGATTTTTACTTTTCCGTCGCCGAATCTTATTTCAAAAGGCGATTTTGTGCTTAATTCAACACTCTTTTTGACGGTTTTTCCGTTTTGCGAAACGATGGCGAAGCCTCTTTGCAGCGGGGAGAGCGGGTTCACCATTTCAAGCTGCTTTTCGAGTTCCGAAAGCTCTGCGTTTTTTCTATTCAGAAGTTCTTTCAGCGTGGTTTCGGCGCGGAACATCAGCTTTTCGGTGCGGTGAAGGATATCGTTTATGATCTCTTTCGGATTTTTGAGCGACAGTGTGAGGTTGTCGAGGCGCATGAATTTCGAGAAAAGGATGTTTTCGGTCTGTTTTTTCATGAGATTGAGCGAATGGTCGATGTTCTGCGTTATTTCGGAGCTGTCGGGGAATATGAGTTCCGCCGCCGCGCTCGGTGTGGCGACGGAGAAACTTGCCGCAAGATCAAGTATTGTCGAATCTGTTTCGTGTCCTACCGCGCTTACGACCGGTTTTTCGCACTTTATTACGGCACGTGCCAGTTCTTCGGAGTTGAATGGCTCGAGATCCTCTTTCGAACCGCCGCCGCGACCTACGATTATGACTTCGATTTCATCAAGTTTTGAAAGTCTTTCAAATGCCGCTATTATGCTTGAGGGAGCCTCTTTGCCCTGGACCAATGCGGGCGATAGAACGATTTCCGCTGCGGGAAAACGCTTTCTTGAAACTCTGATTATGTCGTGTATCGCGGCTCCGCTTTCAGCCGTGACTACGCCGATCGTAGCGGGATATTCGGGAAGCGGTTTTTTGTGAATTGCATCGAAAACTCCCTCTTTCTGGAGCTTTTCCTTTAGCATTTTGAGCTGCATCGCCGCTAAGCCTTCGCCGAAAGGAACGACGAGCGAGGCGACAAGGGTGATCTCTGTCCTCGGCTCGTAAACCGAGATCCTGCCGTAAACAACGTATTCGGCGTCGTTTTTGATTTCGACGCGGTTCATTTTCTGCTGGTTTTTGAAAAGGGCGCACTTTATCTGGGCGTCATTATCCTTCAAGGTGAAGTAGATGTGCCCTGAATAGGCGCGTGTCAGATTGCTTATTTCGCCTCTCAGCGCGACAAACCCGAAAGCCCCTTCGACCGCGTTTTTAAGGTCGCGGACAAAAGCCGATACCGGAACGACGATTTCCTGCATAACTACCTCTACTGAAAGAATAAAAGTCCGGTTTTATCCAGAGTTATCTTGACGACCGCATAAAGTATTGAATCTTCGGTGTAAGGCTTCAACTCGGTGAAAATATTATGTTTTACAAGCGAATCAAAGATGTAGATCATCACGAAAATAACGGCTAAACCTTTGAAAAATCCGAAAATGATCCCGAGAGTCTTGTTTGTTGCGCCGAGAGCTCCTTCCTTTTCTTTGATGAGGTCGCGGAGAGCGAAAAAGAGGACTTTGTAGATGATAAAATACGATGCAATGAAGGCGACAATGTAGAAAGTCGTGTAGAATTTAGGCCCTGCGAGTTCCTGCACCGCGCTTTCAAGAGAAGGGATCTTAAATGCGGCAAAAATCACGGCGAAGATTATGAGTTTGAAGATCTCCTTAAAACCGCCGCCGAGGTATCCTGCAACCATCGCAAGAAGAATAAAAACCGCTAAAATTATATCCAAAGTCATCGTTTCCTCCGCCAAAAAAACGGCTGATAATAGCAGAAAAATTCGTAAAATTAATTTTTCGGAAAATTTTTCTTGACATCAAAACCGATTTGGATACTATGCCGCCCGTTGGTGCCCAGGTAGCTCAGTCGGTAGAGCAGGGGACTGAAAATCCCCGTGTGGGCAGTTCGATTCTGTCCCTGGGCACCACCTTTCCCGATGATTTCCCCGACAGTGTTTTTAAGATAATTACTGAAACTGATAAGTTTTAGTCTCTTTTCACAGATTCATCCTAAATAATTCATACCTAAAAAAGAATGTCAGATTCCTTAACAGTTGAAAACTTGAATGTAAAGAAGTTTACAAACAAGTTTGCGGTCCGCAAAATTTGCTCGGTGCGGATCAAAAGATCCGTTTCCTTGCCATTCCAGCCAAACTCCTTACAATATTACGTTTTTTGTGCTTTTTAAGATTGTTGGAATGAAAAAACTGATATTTTTAGCAATTTTATTGTTTTTCGTTTTGCATCTTCAAGCTGAAGATCAGAAAGATGTCGTTTTGCGGATGACGGAAGACGAACTCAATGCCTGTTACGCAAACAAGGAAAAAACGGAACAGCGGTTTCTGATAAAACAAAACGGCTACATGGGATTTATCGATGGATGCGGCAGAGTTGTCATTGAACCTGTTTACGATTCTGCGCTTGAATTTAGCGAGGGACTTGCCCGCGTTGAGAAGAATGGTAAATTCGGATTTATAGACAAGTCCGGAAAGGTTGTGATTGATTTTTATCTCGATTTTGCGTGGTTTTTTCATGAAGGTCTGGCTCTCGCTGAAATACACGGAGACAAAGAAGAGAAATTTTATATTGACAAAAACAATAAAAGATACATGACAAGATATACGGAAAACCCAACAGAAAAAGTTGTAACTTTCAGGAAACATTACGACTATTTGATGTTCCGAGAATACTCAACAGGCGGAAATGCCCTTGCTTTCGGTGGTCTCATAACACGAAAACGAGGAGAGCCTGTTCGGTATTACACCGACTATTCCGGACAAAAACTCAGTGTTAAAAGCGTTTTAAAGGATGAACTTGTCGAAAGCTGCAAAAATACGGAATTGCTGGAAAATGACGGAAACATAACTTTTGTAAAAAATGGTCAGGTATTAAAAACATTGAAAAATATTGGTGTTTACAATCTGCCTGTATGCCAAGACAAATTAGCCGATATCGTATGGCTTAAAAAAAATAAAAACAGTTCTTTTCTCGAATATTTTATTCAGGCTGGCAGAGATTTTTTTCATATAAGTGAAGAAACCCTGTTTATTTACAATCTGGACGGAATTAAAATCGCCGGATTTGAAAGTGAGTATATCATAAGAAAAATTGAATACTTGGATAAAAATAGCATCAAAGTAAGTTTTTATAACGAAAGAGAACCTGAATTTTATGATTTGACCGGAAAAAAAAGACATATTGAAGAAATTGAAAAAATAGAAGAAGAACCTTTCGGACTCCCAGGAATAAGTGATTGTGATTTTATTTGCTGGAAAGAAAAAATGGGCGAAAAATTCAATAATCTTGAGGAAAGAACAGTTTATTATAAAACTTGTAAAGACACCGGATATAAATACAGGAACAGAAGGCGCGAAATCTACAGCTCAAAAACCGGGGAAACGATAATATCGTCTCAATCTTATCCAAATCTGATCAACTACGAAAGTTTGGAACAAGGATGCCTTTCTGTTATCGAAACTCAGGAAAACACTTATTATCTAAAAGATGACAAAGTTTTTTGGAGTGAGCGGCGGTAGATTCACTACAACTCTATATGAAGCCGATCTGTTCTGCTAATTCCCGAAAAATGATTCGATTTTTCTGTTGCCGGAAGCGTTTCTTGCGCGGTTTCTCGACCAGATTCTGAGTTCTTTGATGTTTTCTTCGTAGGTTTTTGAAAGGGGAACTGTTCTGCGCAGGATTTCTTCGAGGATTTTCTGCGTCAGTTCGCAGTTTCTTGAATATGCCGTGATGAGAGAGTCGATTACGACCTGCTCAATTTCGGCTCCGCTGAAGCCTTCGGAGTTGTATGCGAGCTTGTCTGTGTCGAAATCTTCGGGATTGCGGCCTCTTTTTTTGAGGTGGATCTTGTAGATTTCCTCGCGCTCCGGTTTTGAGGGAAGGTCAACGAAGAATATCTCGTCGAAACGCCCTTTTCTGAGAAGTTCGGGCGGCAGAAGCGAGACTCTGTTTGCCGTTGCGACAAGGAAAACCGGCTCCTTTTTCTCCTGCATCCAGGTCATAAGCCAGCCTAAAACTCTGCGTATTTCGGCCCCTTCGCCTTCCTGCGAAAGAGCTTTTTCGATCTCGTCTATCCAGAGAACTACAGGGGCGAAACCTTCGATCGTTGCGATCGCCGATTTCAGAAGCTCTTCGACGCTCTGGCCTTTTCTGAAAAGGTTGATGAAGTCGAGCCTGACGAGCGGGAAGTTCCAGATATTCGAAATGACTTTGCTTGTGAGCGATTTTCCGCAGCCTTGAACACCGAGCATGAGCATTCCTTTCGGGAGCGGGATCCCGAATTTGCGGGCTTCGTCGGAAAAGTTGCCGCGTCTTTCGATGATCCACTGTTTCAGCTCTTCGTAGCCGCCGATGCCTGAAATTCCGTCATCGACATTGATGACTTCGAGAATTTCGTTCTGCATGAGGAGACTGCGTTTCGATTCAAGAACATATTCGACAGCCTTGGTTTCTTCAAGTTTCGAAGCGTTTTTCAGAAGTTCGTCGATCCTTGAGAAAGGAAAGCCTTTCAGGTTTTCGCGGATCGTGTTTTTCGTGCTTTCCGAAAAGGGAAGTCTGCTGATTTTTTCAGAAAATATCGAAAGGTCGGGTTTCAATGTCTCTATCGCGGCGTAGCGCATGATCGCAGGGGAAAGCGCGGCTTCGCGGCAGAAAAGCGTGATCTCGGAAGTGCTTCCTTCAAGCGTTTCAAGCAGAGTGACGGCACGGGAATCGCTGTCGAAAAGGTATTCGCCGTAAGCGATGCTGAAATTTTTGTTCTGCCTCGTCAAATCAAGGATCTGTGCGAAAAACTCCTCTTTTGAAGCTGCATTCCACGAAATTTTGTCCTTTCTCTCCTTGATGTAGAAAAGCGGATCGTCGCAAATAATGACTTTTAACATCGAAACCTCCGAAAAAACCGAAAAACGCAGTATTATAGCTAAAAAACCTGAAAAAGACAGATTTTATATCTTTCTTGACGGAAACAGCATTGCGTTGTAATAATCGGCGATTTTTTGATTTTAGGAGATAGATGAACGGAAAAAAGTGCTACATCCTTGATTTTGACGGTACTGTGACGGCTTTAGACACTCTCGTCGTCGCGTTCGACAAATACTGCATAGTTGACTGGAGAGAGCTTGAAAACGAGATGCGTGCCGGAAGAAAGGAGCGCCATCAGACCTTAGTCGATGAAGTTGAATCTATGAAGGCTGAAAAGGGGGAACTTTTTGATTTTATTAAGAAAAATGTTCCTGTGCGTGAAGGTTTCTTCGATTTTGTGAAAAAAGTCCGCGAAAACGGTGACGAGATCGTGATCTTGAGCGGCGGTTTCAGGTGTTTTGCCGAACTTTTCATGGGAGATACCGAAGTCGAGGCTTATATCAACGATATCAGATACTTAGGTGATAAAAACTGGGAGCTGGTTCCGTGCAGAAACGCTCTTCCTCCGCTTTGCTCCAAAAACTGCTCCAACTGCAAGCGCGCAGTCGTTGAAAAGTATAAAAAAGAAGGTTTCGAGACTATCTATTTCGGTGACGGCGAGACCGATTTCTGCGGTTCGAGATACGCCGACAGAATCTATGCGACAGACGAACTCGCCGAAAAATTAGCTTCCGAAAACGTGAAATTTACATATTTTAAAGATTATACCGATATTTTGTGAGGTTGTTATGGCAAGAGTAATGACGGGCGACAGGCTCCGCATTTCGATTTTCGGCAGGAGAAATGCCGGAAAGTCTTCTCTGATAAACGCTTTCACGGGGCAGAACGTGGCTATCGTTTCGGATGTTCCGGGAACAACGACAGATCCGGTCATGAAGGCGATCGAGCTTTTTCCGACAGGCCCAGCGATGCTTATTGACACAGCCGGACTTGACGACACTGGAGATGCTTTGGGACTTGAAAGAGTAAAAAAATCAGTAAGTTATCTCAAAAAATCCGATATGGTGATCCTTGTTGTCGATGCGGCCGGAGCTGCCGGAGAGCTTGAAGATAACATAATTTCAGAGTGCGAAAATGAGAAGATCCCGCTGATTTTAGTTCTCAACAAGTCGGAACTTCCTCTTTCCGAAAGTGTGAAAAATTGGCTTGAAGGGAAGGAATATATCTCTGCAAGTGCCAGAAACAACGAAGGTATCGGGAAGATCACGAAAAAGATAACGGAACTTTCTCCAGATGAGTGGGAACCGCCGTTCCTGCGCGATCTCATAAAGCCGGGAGATGTCGTTCTGATGATAACTCCGATCGATTCAAGCGCACCGAAAGGAAGAATGATCATGCCGCAGGTGAGAGCATGGAGAGATATTCTTGACGGCGGCGGGATCGCTCTTTCGTGCGAACCGCAGAATTTGCAGAAAACTTTCGATTCTCTGAAAGAAAAACCGGCCCTCGTCATCACCGATTCGCAGGTTTTTTCAAAAGTTGCTCCGATTGTTCCGGAAGATGTTCCTTTCACCTCGTTTTCGATCCTTTCGATCAGACAGAAAGGGAACCTTGCCGAAATGGTGAAAGCTGTAAAAACGGTCGAAACTCTGAAATCTGGCGACAAAGTGCTTATTGCAGAAAGCTGCTCGCACCACTCGCAGGATGACGATATCGCACGAGTCAAAATCCCGAAATGGCTTAACGAAAAAGTAGGCAGAGGGCTCATAATCGAAACTTCGGCTGGCCGCGATTATCCCGAAAACCTGAGCGAATACAAACTGATAGTCCACTGCGGCGCGTGCACTCTGAACAGGCGCGAAATGCTTCTTCGTCAGGCGATTCCTGCTGAAAAAGGAGTCCCCGTGACCAATTTCGGAGTTCTCATCAGCTATCTGCACGGAGTTTTCCCGCGTGCTCTCAAACCTTTCGGGATAGAATGATCGAGGTGAAAAATGGTTACTGAAACGATGATTATAATCGCTCTCAGACAGAAAAACTGGGAAGCTGCGGCTGAAATGGCGAAAGAATATGCCGAAAAAAAGCCAGAAAGCGAGATCGCAAGAATAGCTCCGGCGGTTGAAACGGCTGAAAAATCGGTCGAAGCGGCGTGGCTGCTTTCAGTTTTTTCCGAAATAAAATGGCGTGAAATGAACGAGGACGATATATGAAGATACTGCTTATCGAAGGACCTCTGCTTGACAAGATCGGCGAAAGGGAGCCAGAGATTTACGGCGGAAAGGGAACGCGCGAAAAACTGATCTCGGCTTTTAACGAAAAAGCAAAGGCTCTCGGAGTTGATACCGGATCGGTGTCTGATTACTGCGAAGGAAATCTCGCAAAAATCATCGTAAATGCAAAATGTGACGGGATCGTGATAAATCCCGGGGCTTACACTCACACAAGTGTTCTTCTGCGCGACGCTTTGCTCTGCTCTAAAATTCCTTTTGTCGAAGCGCACATCTCAAATGTTTTCGAAAGAGAAGAGTTCCGCCGCAAATCGTATTTGAGCGATGTTGCCGTAAAAGTCGTTTACGGACTCGGGACTGCTACTTATTCAACTGCTCTTGAAAGTTTAGTCACTTTTCTTAAAGCAAACTAAGGTTTTGCAATCAGTACGATTTTTCCTTTTTCAAGTCTGAAAAATTTTTCGGTAAAGGGAATAAATTCGGAAGATCCGTCCTCTTTTTCGATTTCTGCGAGAGAGTAGGTCGGAGTAGGGGTGAATGCGACTATTCTGCCGAATGATTTTCCCAACTTGTCGGAAACTGTCTCCCCGATCAGAAGGTCCTGCGATCTGCCGAAGATCTCGCTTTCCGGAAGTGCGAACTTTTCACCGATCAGAAACTCAGCTTCCTTGAATGTTTTAACTTCTGTAAATCTGATCATAAAGCCTTTGCCGACCTTTGTTATCGAGGCTATATGCCACTTTGTCTTGAACTCGAAATGATAAAGAAAGCCGAAATCCAATAAGAAATCACTGTCTTTGAATTCCGGCTTAAAAAGAAGAGAACCGTCTTTTTTGAGAACTTTTGAAAAAGTTCCGACGATTTTTAAAGAAGAGACACCTTTCAATCTTCGACTATTTCGAGAGTGTATTTTTTCTGTGCATGTGAAGTTGCCGCGCCGAGAAGAACCCTCATTGCCTTCGCAATCCTGCCTTCTTTGCCGATAACTTTGCCAAGATCTGATTTTGCTACTCTGAGTTCGAGAATTGTCGAATTTTCACTTTCTACTTCTGTTACTGAAACATGTTCTGGATAATCAACCAGTTTCATAGCGATCTGTTCAATGAGTTCTTTCATAAAATCCTCCGAAAATAGAAAAGGTTATTTTCTTACTTTCTTACTTTTTTTACGAGAGAAGCGACTGTATCGGAGCTCTGTGCACCTTTTTTGATCCATTCGTCATACTTTTCAACATCGATAACGATTTCAGCGGGATCAACGCACGGATTGTAGTGTCCGAGTCTTTCGAGATAATCGCTGTCTCTTTTCTTTCTGCTGTCAAGAACAACAACTCTGTAAGAAGGTTTTTTCTTGGAACCGCCTCTGGTCAGTCTGATACTAACGCTCATTAAATCCTCCAAAAAATTATTTGACTAAGTTGCCTAAACCCTTGAATTTCTTCATAAGCCCGCCCAATCCGAGCTTATTTATGCTTTTCATCATTTTTTTCATTTCAAGGTATTGTTTCATAAACTGGTTTATATCCTGAACCTTCGTTCCGCTGCCGTTCGCGATCCTTCTGCGGCGCGAGGCGTTGAGAATTTCGGGTTTTTTGCGCTCTTCTTTGGTCATCGAGAAGATGATGGCTTCGATTTTGGAAAGCTCTTTTTCGAAGTCGACTTTGCCTTCCATCTGCTTCATCGCTTTGCCCATTCCGGGGATCATTTCAAGCATGTTTTCCATCGGTCCCATGTTTCTAATCATCTTCATCTGGGCAAGGAAATCCTCGAGGTCAAACTCGTTTTTCCCCATTTTTTTCTGGAGACGGAGAGCCTCTTCTGCATTGATTTTTTCAGTTGCTTTTTCGACAAGCGAAAGAACATCGCCGAGACCTACGATTCTGCCTGCGATCCTTTCGGGATGGAAAACTTCAAACTGATCGATTTTCTCGCCCATACCGACAAATTTGAGCGGAGCGCCCGTTGCTGCGTTGATCGAAAGCGCCGCGCCGCCTCTTGCGTCACCGTCCATTTTCGTGAGTACGACACCGGTGATCGAAAGTCTTTTGTGAAATTCAGCCGCGACATTTACCGCTTCCTGACCTGTCATCGCATCAGCTACGAAAAGGATCTCTGACGGTTCGACCGCGTTTTTGATGTTCGTGATCTCGTCCATCATATCTTCATCGACCTGAAGACGGCCAGCGGTATCGATTATGATTACGTCTGCAACGTTGTTTTTACCGTATTCGACCGATTTTTTAGCAATATCGACAGGATCCATGCCGACTTCGGACGGATAAACGTCAACATCGATTTTTGCAGCCAGAGTCTTGAGCTGATCGATTGCGGCAGGCCTGTAAACATCGGCCGGAACGAGCAGAACTCTCTTTTTCATCTTGTTTTTGAGAAGGTAAGCGAGCTTTCCGGCAGTCGTGGTTTTACCGCTTCCCTGAAGACCTGCCATGAGGATTATCGCCGGCGGTCTGACGTTCAGATTGAGCGAATGATCGCCCTCTCCAAGCATCGAAATAAGTTCTTCGTGGAAAATTTTGATGAACATCTGGCCCGGATTTATGCTTTTTGCGACTTCCGTGCCGAGTGCTCTTTCCTTAACTTTTTCAACGAGTTCCTTGACGACTTTGAAGTTTACGTCGGCTTCTAAAAGAGAAAGTTTGAGCTCTCTTATTCCGTCTTTGATATTGTCTTCAGTAAGCTTGCCGACACCGCGCAACTTTTTGAAGGTCGCTTCGAGTTTGTCGGTGAGTTGATCGAACATTTCACCCTCTCAAAAAAAGCCGTGCAATTATAGTGAAATTCTTTTTACAGTCAAGATTTTAGTTTATTTTCACTAATAAAAGTGTATAATCGGGCGTTGTTTTTCGGGGGATTACGTGCGAGACTTCATTGAACAGTTCGGTTCCAAGGCGGTGAACACTTTTAAAAACGTTTCGGGTTTCTGCGTGTTCTGCCTTAAATGTCTGCGAGAATTCCTTCAGGGATCGTTTTTCAACCGCGCCGCATTCGACATTCTCGTCATGCAGATATTTTTTACGGCGTATCAGCTTCTCAACTTTTTCGTCGTACTGAGTGCGATTTTCGGCAGTATTTTCATCGGGATCATTTTCCAGACAGTAAAAAGTTTCGGTCTTGTCCAGTATCTGGGAAACATCGTCATGGGTGTCGTCGTTCTGGAATTTTCTCCGCTTATCACGGTTGTTCTCCTTGCCCTGCGGAGCTCGTCAGCGGTCAATTCTGAGATCGCAGTAATGAAAGTCAACCGCGAAATCGATGCTCTTGAATCTTTCGGGATCGATCCGGTAGTCTATCTTTTTCTGCCGAGGATCATCAGTTTTGTGATAAGTGTCACGATCCTTTCCTCGCTTTTTGCTATAATCGTTCTTTTCAGCGGTTTCGTATTCAGCAGCATAATTTTTGAGATGAGCGCAGGAATATTTTCCGAAATGATCACGAAATCGATCTCGGTTTTTGATATAATTATTTTATACATGAAAACGATCGCATTCGGGTTTTTTATATCGGTAATTCCGCTTTACAACGGCTGGAAGACCCAGTATCGCCCGACCGACATTCCCGTTTCTGTCCTTCACGGGATGATGGGTGTTTTCATGTCGATAGTTTTTGTGGAGGTGGTATCATTAGTTGCGAGATTCTTACTGAATTCTTTGTGAGCGAGACCGGGCTCAAAGCGCGCGCAGCAGCGATCCGTGACGAACAGCGTGCCGGTTTTGTCTCTCCGGACATTCCGCTTCTTTCGAATCTCAGCGTGTACGACAATATCTCGCTTGTTCCGCGCTATCTGACAACTGAAAAAGACGAGTCCATACGCGCTGAAATCGGGAAACTTCTTGATCTCCTGAAAATTTCGGATTCGATAAACAAAAAAACATTCCAGCTCGATTCAGAGACGCTTTTCAAAGTAAAACTGCTTCGTGCCCTGATGCTGAAGGAATCTGTCACGGTAATAGACAGACCGTTCATTATGCTGAACACCGCAGCCGATATAAAACCTGTTTATGCGATCCTCGAAACACTTGATATCAGCGATAGAAGGGTGATCTTTCTCGATTTCGAGTGGAATAAGTCAAAATATTAACGTCACGTCGTCACGCCGTGTCGTCGTTACGAAATTTGTGCGCCGCTTCGATATTTCGACAAGAATTGCGGCGCCAGAATTAAATATGGATCGCTCTTCCGAGCGCGCCGAGCAGCGCTTCAAGCGACGCTTCAGAAAGGGTGGGGTGCGGATGGATCGATTCGACGATCTCTTCGGCGGTAAGACCTGCGTTCATTGCCGGAATGAATTCCGAAATGAGGTCTGTTGCGCCGTTTCCGATGATGTGGACACCAAGGATTTTATGGGTTTCTTCGTCGATTATGACTTTTACGAAACCGGTAGTGTGGTTTGAAGCGACCGCTTTTCCGTTCGCGCTGAAGGGGAATTTGCCGACTTTGAATTTAAGTCCTTTTTCTGCTGCCTGAGCCTCTTTGAGACCCATCGATGCGATCGACGGAGTGCAGTAGATGCAAGCCGGATTGTAAAGGTAGTTTATCGGTTTGAGGTCTTTCATTCCGGCGATCTGCTCGACTGCAAGGATGCCTTCGTGTTCCGCCGTGTGGGCAAGCATCGGGGTGAAAATTACGTCGCCGACTGCATAGATTCCCGGAACGTTCGTGCGGCAGAATTCGTCAACAGGGATGAATCCGCGTCTGTCGGGAGTGATACCGGCAGCTTCGAGGTTGAGTTTTGCCGTATTCGGAGAACGTCCGACGCATGAAAGGACCTGCTCGGCCTGAACGACGTTTCCGTTTGCGAGGGTGAGGGTTACCCCGGCATCGGTTTTTTCCGCTTTTTCAACTGAAGTGCCTGTAATTATTTTGATTTTTTTCTTCTTAAACTCTTTTGTGAGCTCTTTGGAAACATCTGCGTCTTCCATCGGGATGATCGTGTTCATCGCTTCGATTATCGTTACTTCGACTCCGAAAGTGCGGTAAACGAATCCGAGCTCGACTCCGATTACGCCGCCGCCGATTATAGCGAGGCTTTTCGGCAGTTTAGCCTGGAAAAGAGCCTGGTCTGAGCTGATGATTTTTCTGTTGTCGATCGAGAAATTGGGGAAATCGCGGACAACAGAACCCGTTGCGATGATGATGTTTTCCGCTTCGAATTCGGTTTCTCCCGCTTTTACGGTGTGGGGGGAAGTGAAAACTGCTTCAGCCTGGACATGACGGACATTGTTTTTCTTGAAGAGATATGCGATCCCCATTCTATTTTTTGCTGCCGAATTTTTCGCATGCTCGTTTACTTTTGTCCAGTCAAATTCAGCGTTTGCAGTGATCCCAAACGCTTCTGCACTCAGAATCGAGTTGAAAGTCTCAGCCGCTGAAATGAGTGCTTTTGTCGGGATGCAGCCGCGGTTGAGGCATGTCCCGCCAAGAAATCCGCGTTCGATGACGACAGGTTCAAGACCGAGCTGAGCAGCTCTGATTGCAGCGACGTATCCGCCGGGACCTGCGCCGATGATGAGAAGTTTTACTTTTTCCATATTTCCCTCCTAAAAATAAAAAAGAATCAACAAATTGCGCGCAATGTTAGGAAAAAGCGGGGAAAAGGCAACTTTTATTGCCGCCGAATATTTGTCGATATTTCGATATTCGAAATTTCGACGGCGGCATCGTGACGACGAAACGATGTGACGACGGAAGAAAAATTTGCCTTTTTTATTTCAGGTATTACAATGCCAAAGACTTTGTTTTTTTAAGGTTTGATTTGTTTGGTGCTGTTTTATGGAACTTATTGAAAAACTTGAGATTTTGGGCGCAGCGGCAAAGTTTGACGCAAGCTGCTCGTCAAGCGGAAGCGACCGCAAGGGAACCTTTGGCGGTATAGGCAGCGGGCACAAATCCGGGATCTGTCACAGCTGGTCTGCTGACGGAAGGTGCATAAGCCTGCTCAAAGTGCTTTTCACGAACTACTGCATAAACGACTGTGCATACTGCATAAACAGGCGCAGCAACGACGTGAAGCGGGCAACTTTCACTGTTGACGAACTTGTTCTGCTCACGATGAATTTTTACAAAAGAAACTATATCGAAGGGCTTTTTCTGAGTTCAGGAATTATAAAAAATGCCGATTTTACGATGGAAAAGCTGATTGCGGTGGTGAAAAAACTGCGGACCGAGGAGAATTTCAACGGCTATATTCATTTAAAAGTTATTCCGGGAGCGAGCGATATTCTGATAAAAGAGGCGGGGCTCTATGCCGACAGAGTTTCTGTAAATATCGAACTTCCCTCGGAAAAAAGTCTGAAACTTCTTACCGAAAAAAGCAGGGAGTCGATCATAAAACCTATGGGTGAAATCTGCGGAGACATTGTCGAAAACCGCGAGGAGAGGAAAAAAACAAAAAAACTTCCGGTTTTTGCTCCGGCCGGACAGACAACGCAGCTTATTGTCGGCGCGACGCCCGAAACCGACCGCAAAATAGTTAAGCTGACGGAGGCTTTCTACAAAAAATTCAGCATGAAAAGGGTCTATTATTCCGCTTTCGTGCCGGTAAATTCCGACAATCGTCTGCCGGTCGTTTCTCTGCCGCCGCTCGACCGCGAACACAGGCTCTATCAGGCAGACTGGCTCATGCGTTTTTACGGTTTTCAGGCTGACGAGATCGTGACTGACGAGAATCCGTTTCTCTCTGAAGACATAGATCCGAAGGCGGTATGGGCGATGCGGAACATGCACCTTTTTCCGATAGAAGTTAATACGGCTGCGTTCGAAATGATCCTCCGCGTTCCGGGAATAGGGCGGCAGTCGGCAGTCAGAATAGTTTCGGCAAGAAGGAACGGTTCTCTCGATTTCGACGACCTAAAAAGAATCGGAGTTGTCCTCAAAAGGGCCCGTTATTTCATTACCTGCAAAGGAAAAATGATGCCGGAAACGATCGTCGCCGAGCGGACTGTTCTCGAGGCTATGAAGACGACGAGCACAAGGGCAGGGGCGGCAGATCACACTTACGAGCAGCTTTCACTTTTCTGAAATGCCGTTGCCGATCCGTTTTGTGTTTGTCTGCATTTCTTGACAAAAGATTTATTTTATTTTTCACTTTCTTTTTTGGGTCAAGGAGGGAAAAATGAAGATAGTTTTTATGGGAAGTCCCGAAATTTCGGTTCCTTTTTTGGATTTTTGCGTCTCTAAGAATGCGGAGATCATCGTTTTTTCGCAGAAGGACAAGATCCGAGGCCGCGGCAAAAAATTAGAGCCGACACCGGTGAAAAAGAGGGCTATAGAACTCGGTCTTGAGGTCCACACGCTCTGGTCTAAATCGGAAAAAGCATTTGAGATCATTAAAAATTTTGCTCCTGACATCCTTTTTGTCGTGGCTTACGGTCAGATCCTGCCGAAGCGTATCCTTGATATTCCGAAACTTTATCCGCTCAATGTTCATTTTTCACTTCTTCCGAAATACCGCGGTTCGACTCCTGTGAATACGGCTCTGCTCAACGGTGATGCGGTCAGCGGAACTTCGGTCATGGTTATGGATGAAGAGCTCGACAGCGGAGACGTGATCCTTTCTGGTGAATGCGCTGTCGAAGAGAGTGACAACGCGACAACGCTTTTTGAAAAACTGACAAAACTTTCGCTCGAACTTTTGGATAAAAACTGGGAAAAGATCGAAAGCGGGGATGTCGTGAGGATTCCTCAACAGGGAGAGCCGGTTTTCACGAAAATGATCCAAAAATCGGATATGTGGCTCGATTTTGAAAGCGATGCTAAAGTTTTATTTAATAAAATCAGGGCTTTGACCAAAGAACCGGGTGTTCGCGCTCTTTTTCGCGGAAATATCGTGGGAATAGAAAAAGCGGAATTCGTTCCGTCATGCGTCGGAGATCCGGGGGAGATAGCCGAAGTCTCGAAAAGCGGGATAGTCGTCGCCTGCATGAACGGCGGAATAAAGATCTCCGAACTCAAGCCTGCCGGGAAAAATCCGATGCGGGCAGCTGAATTTATCAACGGTTACAGGCCTCAGCCTGGCGAAGTTTTCAGTTCGAAACAGGAAGAAGTTCAATGAAAAATCTGATCGGAAAGATAAATAAGATCCCGCTTTGGGCGGCGTTTCTGCTTTATCAGCTTCTGATTTCCGTAAGGATCTTGATCGAAACAGGAGGAACTGAACCTTCGATTTTCGTCATGCAGCTTTTCTGGTTCGACTGCGTTCTGATGTTTTTTGTGATAGGTTTCAAGTATATTCTCAAACTTGAAAACAGCAATCTGCCGGTTTTGTTTTCAGGCGGTTTTCTGACTTATATACCGATAATTTATTCGGTTTTGATGGATCATGACTGGCATCTAAACTTCATAAATCCGACTTCTTTCAAGCAAGTCGCGTTCGATATGCTCACTCTGCTTGCAGTACATGAATACGACTGGCCTATGTTTCCGGAACTCGTGCTGCTGCTTATCGGGTCCGCCGCTTTGGGGATATTGCTTTCTGGAAATGTGCTGAGATCTGCTGCCACGGCACTTTTTTCAACATATTCGTCATTTTTCTTCCTCGGATTTTCGTGGTTTGCGGTCAATCCTGACCATCCTTCGTTTTCTCATTTCACTTCGCCGCTGCCTGACCACGTCACATACAGCATTTTTTACATTTTGTTTTTCTTCATTCTTGCTCTGATCGCTTTTTTCAGGGAAATACGTCACTTTATAATAAATATATTTGCTTAATTTAAAAAAAAGTCGTTAAATACGGCGCATTTTTTTTGAACGGTCTTTTTTTGTTATTTTAGGAGGCTTTTATGTCAAATCTGGTTTTCTTGGTTTTAGGTGCTTCCGTTCTGGCACTTGCATTCGCTTTCTTCTTCTTCAAACAGATGATGAAAGAGGACGAGGGAACGGACACGATGAAGAAAATCGCGCTCCACGTAAGAAAAGGCGCGATGGCTTATCTTAAGCAGCAGTACAAAATCGTAGGAATCGTTTTTGTAGTTCTCGCTGTCATTTTTGCAGTTATGGCTGTTTTCGGTCTGCAGAACAGCTGGGTTCCGTTCGCATTCCTTACCGGCGGTTTCTTCTCGGGACTTGCTGGTTTCTTCGGAATGAAAACTGCGACCTACGCTTCGGCAAGAACCGCTAACGCAGCTCAGAAGTCGCTCGACAAAGGACTCAAAGTTGCTTTCCGTTCAGGTGCTGTTATGGGTCTTACAGTTGTCGGACTTGCACTTCTCGACATTTCGGCTTGGTACATCATCCTCAACATTTTCGTTAAAGAGGCTGATGCTGCCCACAAACTTATTTTCATCACCACGACGATGCTTACTTTCGGAATGGGTGCTTCTACTCAGGCTCTTTTCGCAAGAGTCGGCGGCGGTATCTACACGAAGGCAGCCGATGTCGGTGCTGACCTTGTCGGTAAAGTTGAAGCCGGGATCCCGGAAGACGACCCGCGTAACCCCGCTACGATCGCTGACAACGTAGGCGACAACGTAGGCGACGTGGCAGGTATGGGTGCAGACCTTTACGAATCTTATGCAGGATCTATCCTTGCTACGGCTGCTCTCGGCGCTTCGGCATTCGCAGGCAGTGCAGAATTCCAGGAAAAGGCTGTCATCGCTCCGATGCTTATCGCGTCTATCGGTGTCGTCCTTTCGCTTATCGGAATTTTCCTTGTTAAGACCAAAGAAGGCGCAACGATGAAAGAGCTTCTCCGCGCTCTCGGCAGAGGCGTAAACGTCAGCGCATTCCTTATCACGATAGCTACATTCGTAATTCTTTACGTCATGGGCTTCGAAAACTGGCTCGGAATATCCTTCTCGGTAGTCAGCGGTCTTGTTGCAGGTATCATCATCGGCCAGGCTACTGAATACTACACTTCGCAGTCCTACAAGCCGACACAGAAAGTTGCTGAAAGCTCTTCGACCGGCCCGGCAACAGTCATCATCTCCGGTCTTGGTCTCGGTATGCTTTCAACTGCTATTCCTGTAATCACGGTCGGTGTAGCGATCGTTATGGCTTACCTCTGCGCAAACGGTTTCCAGCTTGCTTTCTCGGCAAAGGCTCTCTCTGAAGGTCTTTACGGAATCGGTATCGCGGCAGTCGGTATGCTTTCGACTCTCGGCATCACCCTTGCAACAGATGCTTACGGTCCTATCGCCGACAACGCAGGCGGAAACGCTGAAATGAGCGGCCTCGGTGAAGAAGTCAGAAAGAGAACTGACGCTCTCGACGCACTCGGCAACACGACCGCTGCAACCGGTAAAGGTTTCGCGATCGGTTCTGCTGCTCTTACCGCTCTCGCTCTTCTTGCTTCCTACGTTGAGGAAATCAAGATCGCCCTCATCCGTATCGGCGAAAAACTTCCGAACGGTCTTGAACCGGCAAAAGCATCGCTCATCGACTTCATGGATGCATACAGCGTAAACCTTATGAATCCTGTCGTTCTCGTAGGTGTTTTCGTAGGCGCAATGATGGCTTTCCTTTTCTGCGGTCTTACAATGAACGCTGTCGGCAGAGCTGCTCAGAAAATGGTCGAGGAAGTCCGCCGTCAGTTCCGCGAAATCGCAGGTATCATGGAAGGGAAAGCTGAACCTGACTATGCAAGATGTGTTGCAATTTCGACAAAAGGCGCTCAGCACGAAATGCTCCTTCCGTCGATCCTCGCTATCGCTATTCCGATAGTAGTCGGCGTCGTTCTCGGTGTTGCAGGCGTTATGGGACTTCTTATCGGCGGTCTCTCCTGCGGCTTCGTTCTTGCAGTTTTCATGGCTAACGCAGGCGGCGCTTGGGACAACGCTAAGAAATACATCGAAGAAGGCAACTTCGGCGGCAAAGGTTCCGACAACCACAAAGCTACAGTTGTCGGCGACACGGTCGGCGATCCTTTCAAAGATACATCGGGTCCGTCGCTCAACATCCTTATCAAACTTATGAGCATGGTTTCGATCGTTATGGTCGGTCTCACCGTTGTTTTCCATCTGATGTAATTATCTTTTAAAATGTCAGTCGTTATCCGTCTCGCAGATCTCGTAACTTCCGATTCGTATTTCGACGGATGTGCTCTGCACGGACAGAATTCCACAATGATACTTTCGGTATCTGTCAAAAACGGGATCACGTTCGTGCAGGGATCTGCGGGCGGATGCGACGTAAGGCTCGAAATAGACGAGTTCGGCAATCTTTTCAACAAAGTCTGCTCCTGTCACAGCGGCGATGTCTGCGCTCACGTTGTCGCTACGGCTCTAGCGTTCAACGATCTTTCGATGGACAATACCGACATTTCGGAGCAGCTTTCGCGTTTCAACGTGAAGAAGGATAACCGCAAGGCCGAGGCGCCTTTCAAACTTGTTCTTGACAGAAAAAGCTGTTCCGCAAAGATCGAAAACGGCGGAGATCTTCAGCTGAAAAGGCTTGCTTCGCTTTTTTCAGGCGATGATCCGCTGCTTCTTGTTTCCCTCTGTCCTGAAAAGTTCGCTTTGGGACAGCTCCAGCTTTTTCATGCAGAACATCCGCTGATCCTTTCGTACAATGTCGATGCGGACGGTATCGATTTCTCTATGCCGGAGAGCATTTTCTATTCTGAAAAAAACGGTGTTGCGATCGACTGCGACGAAGGTGCTGTATGGCGTTTCCCGGCCGGGATAAGAGATACGGTTTCGGCTCTCGCCGGCAAGACGATAGGCTATTCGAAAAAGGAGGCTCTCATCAAAGCAGTCTCCGACCTCAGCGACAGCCTGAGTCCAGAAGTCGTGCTCAGCGGCGTCTTCAACCTCAAAAAAATAGAACTTGACGAAAACACGAGTGTCGTTTTCAAGACAGAGCTTCGTGAAGGAAAAGTCTTCCTGAAGATCTTTCTTAAAAACGGCAGAACGTCGATCGAATTCCAGCCGAGAAAAAGGACTCTCGAGCAGAATTATCCGGTAAACGGTCGCATCTATTCTATCGATCCGCAGCTTGTCCGCGACATAAAGTCGGCTCTTTCGAGCGACGGTTTCAGGCTTTTCAAAAATTCCTATGTCGTTCCGATGCAGGAATATTCGAGGATAATCTCGCCGGGAAGTGCACTTTCGCAGGTCGGAACGGTCGTAAACGAGCAGGAGATCAAGAAAATCAACATTCCGCAGGCTGCTGCCGAAGATTCCGAGATCGTTCTTGACGTCAATTCTGACGAGCAGTGGTTCTCTTTCAACATCAAACTGCCGCAGATGTCCGATTTCATTCCGTCATCGTCGCTTGTCGAGGCTGTCCGGCAGTTCGAGCGCGGCATAGAAGAACCTGTCGTCAACGATACTGAAGGAAAACCGCTCATTCTTGAAAACAGTTCTGATTTTCTTGCTAAAGTCGCCGACATGATAGGAGCATCTGTCTATTCCGACGGCGAAAAACTGCCTGTTGCGAACCTCGTCGGACTTTTGAAATCGAAAAATAAAAAGATCCTCAAAAATTTCACCGGTTCGGCTGAGGCGAAAAGGAAATATATCTCTATTTTTGATTCGCTTTCGAAGGGAGAACTTCCGAAGCCTGACGAAAAATGTATCGAAGGGATCCCGCTCAGAAAGTATCAGGTAGAAGGTTTCAGGTGGATGTCGCTTCTCAAGGCGCTGGGACTCGGCGGTGTCCTTGCCGATGAAATGGGTCTCGGTAAAACTTTGCAGTCCCTCTGCATGATAAAGTCCGAAACCGGAGAGATGCCGTCCATCGTCGTTTGTCCGAAAACTCTCGTCTGGAGCTGGGACCGCGAGATCGAGAAGTTCTTTCCTGACATGAAGCGGACGGTGATCGATTCTCTCAAACCCGAAGAGAGAGTCGCGAAGTGGAAAAGTACCGGCAAAGAACTCATAATCACGTCGTATTCAGTTGTAATCAACGATTTTTCGTTCTTAAAGGACAAATTTTTCGAAACGATAATCATAGACGAGGCGCAGCAGATAAAAAACAACAACACAAAACGGTTCAGAGTGCTCAATTCACTCAAGTCGAAACACCGCTTCGCCCTTACAGGTACGCCGCTTGAAAACCATGTGAGCGACCTTTGGAGCATTTTCCAGTTCATCATGCCTGGATATCTCGGCAACAGAAAGGATGTCGACAAAATGGAGAAGATCGGAAATAACGAGGAACTCGGCATTCTGCGCAAAAAAACGGCTCCTTTCATTCTGCGCCGCCTCAAAAACGAGATCCTTGACGAGCTTCCCGAGCTGATAATCAAAGAATACCCTGTCGAGATGACACCGAAACAGAAGGATGTTTACCTTTCGGCGATGCTGCGGGGAAAAGCAGAATTTATCGACCGCGGAGATTTGATAAACAAGATCGAGATCCTGGCGATGCTTTCCAAGCTCCGTCTCGCTGCAGACCATCCCTCGCTCGCATCCGACGGCATTCTTGAACCTGAACTTTCGGGGAAAATAGCGGCTCTGCGTGAACTTTGCGAAGAGATCTTCTCAGGCGGCGGCAGAGTGCTGATTTTCAGCCAGTATGTGAAGATGCTCAAAATAATCGAAACCGCTTTCCGCGCCGACGGAACGGAATATTTTTACATGGACGGTGACACGAAAGAGCGCATGGATCTTGTAGAAAAGTTCAATCAGGGCGAGAAAAAGGCCTTTCTGCTGAGTCTGAAAGTCGGCGGAGTAGGTCTCAACCTCACCGGAGCCGACCACGTCATCATCGTGGATCCGTGGTGGAATCCGGCAGTCGAAGAACAGGCATGGTCGCGCGCCCACAGAATAGGTCAGACGAAGAAGGTCGTCGTTACGAAGCTTTACTCGAAGGGAACGATCGAAGAAAAAATTCTCAATCTGCACCAGAAGAAGCGCGGAATGATCGACTTTTTCCTTTCCCAGAGCTTGAAAGAGCCGAGCGAAGATTTTGTAAAAATGGTCGCAGACCTGGCATTTGAATAGGAGGTGACATGGAAAACTCACTAAAAAAACGTGTTTTGGGGACAAAAAGAGGCTTCTACGGCCTTATTCTTTCGGTGGTAAGCGTTGTTGCGCTCTGCTGGACGCTCTATGCGAGAGACGATGCGCGTGCCGAGTTCGAAGCGCTCAAGGCAGAGGGTTGCTTCACGGATGACAACTCATGGAAGCAGCTTGACCAGGAGGAGCAGACTAGACGAAACAGCAAGGAGTTCACTCGCAAGTGCATGGCGGCTTCGAACAGGCTTTCCCAGGCCGAGCACGCGCCCTCTATTTTTGCGGTCCTCGGAATGATAGGCTTTCTGCTTTTAGGCTCGTCGTTCGCCAACATAAAAAGCGGTGCAGACAAGGTTATGGAGGAATTTGAAAAAGAAAACCCTGAAGAAAAAGGAGAAGAAAATGATAACAAACTATCTTGATAAGATTCCGAATATCGATCCCGAAGCGGTCGTTTTCAAAACCGCAGACGTTATCGGTGAAGTCGAACTCGGTGCAGAGAGCAGTGTCTGGTTCGGCGCAGTCGTCCGCGGCGATGTCAACAGCATAAAGATCGGAAAAAGGACCAACATTCAGGACAACGCTACGATCCACGTCACGACGGCGCTTTATCCTACGGTCATCGGCGACGATGTTACTGTCGGTCACAACGCGGTTATACACGGTTCGATAGTAGCCGAAAATGTTCTCATTGGCATGGGAGCTGTCGTCCTTGACGGCTGCAAGATCGGAAAAAACTCGATAATTGCAGCAAATTCAGTCCTTTTAGGCGGCACGGAGATACCGGAAGGCGTTCTCGTAGCGGGCAATCCGGCCAAAATAAAGCGCGAAGTGACGGCGGAAGAGATCGAGGGCTTGAAAAAATCGGCGCAGAATTATGCAAGATATGCGCGCAACTATTTGACTTCTTCAAAAGATTCAATATATTCTTCGTCCGATATGAAACGGATCATCGAAAGTTTAACATTTGATAAATCAGGGGGATTAAAATGAGAAAATTTCTCGTTGCTGTTTTTTGCATTCTTTCAGTTCTGACGGTTTTTGGCGCAGATAACAAAGATCGTCTGCTTACGGTCATTTTTACCAATGACGGACACGGTATGGCTTGGAAATTCGACGAGCCGCACAATCCGGGAATCGGCGGTCTTGCTGCTCAGAAGACTCTGGTCGACAACATCAGAGCCGAAGTTCAGGGCAAAGGCGGAAGCGTTCTCGTTCTCAGTGCCGGTGACATCACGCTCGGCGATCCGAGAAGCAATATCTGCGAAAATATCCCGATGGTAGAAGGTATGAACCTTGTCGGTTACGACGCAATGACTATAGGAAACCACGAATTCGACTTCGGTTTCGACGCTTTCAAAAAAATGCAGGAAACGGCGAAATTCCCGTTCCTCAGCGCAAATATGTATAAAGAAGGCGGAGAAGAGTCGATCGGCAAAAACTACATCGAAAAGAAGATGGATGACGGACTCAAGGTCGCAGTTCTCGGTCTTACGACAAGAGAGACTGAAAACATTTCGAGCCAGGGCATCAAGGGAAATCTTACAATGAGCGATCCGATCGAAACCGCAAAAATGTGGGTCCCGATTTTGAAGAAGAAAAACGATGTCATTATCGTTCTCAGCCACCTCGGTTTCTACGACAGCGACAAAAGTTTTGACGGCTACGAAGGTGACAACTACCTCGCAAAAGCAGTTCAGGGCATCGATCTTATCGTCGGCGGCCACACCCAGAGACAGCTTGCAAGCCCGGTAAAAATCGGCGACACATACATCGTCCAGACTGAAGGTCTCGGCAAATGGGTCGGCAGGATCGACTTCTATTTCCAGGGAACAAAAATCGTAAAGACCGAATACAAACTTTATCCGATCAACCTCAAGGAAAAGAGTGATAAAGGCTACAAATTTGTCGGTGAAGAAATCAAAGAAAACAAGGCTATGGTCGATATGCTCAACGGTTTTAAATGCGAATTTTCGACCAAACAGATCGGAACGATCGACAGAGATCTCGAAGGTGCAGACGATATCGCAAGAAAGAAAGAGGTCGAGCTCGGCGACATAATCACCGATATCATGCGTGAAAAGACAAAAGCCGACATCGCTCTTCTTAACGGCGGAAGTATCAGACAGTCACTCAAGAAAGGTGCCGTAACCGAAAAAGACATTTACAGCATTTTCCCGTTCCAGGATACGGTTTACACTGCCGAACTTACCGGTGCTCAGATTCAGGATGTTCTTGATTTCTTTGCTCAGAAAGGAATTGGTGCAGGCGGCTTCCTTCAGGTTTCCGGTATCGAAATGAAGATTTTGAAAGGTGATGCTCTTGATGTCAAAGTAGCAGGCAAACCGCTCGAAAAGGGCAAAAAATACAAAGTTGCCCTCAACTCGTTTATCGCAAACGGCGGAGACGGCTACGCTATGCTCAAAGAGATCAAATCAAAGAAAGACACGGCTTATCTTCTTTCTTCGATCCTTGTCGACTATATGAAGGCGAAGGGAACTTTCGCAAAAACGCAAACCGGCCGCATAAAAATTTATAACAAGTAATTCTTTCAATAAAATTCAAAGGTATCAAATATGAAAAAAATCCTCGGCATGGGAAATGCTCTGCTTGATATTCTTGTAACTTTGCCCGGCGATTCTGTTTTAACGGAACTCGGACTTGCGAAGGGAAGTATGCAGCTTGTTGATCTCGCATTCAGCGAAAGAGTTCTGAAAACTGTTGAAAATCTCGATTTCTCGCTCGTAAGCGGCGGCAGTGCCTCAAACACGATCCACGGTCTTGCAAAACTCGGAGTAGAGACTTCCTTCATCGGCAAGGTAAGCGACGACGAATTTGGTTCGATTTTTGAAAAAGATATGCTTGCTTCTTCGATCCGTCCGATCCTTTTCCGCGACGAGCCTCAGACGGGCAGGGCGATAGCTCTCATCACGCCTGATTCGGAGAGGACTTTCGCGACTTATCTCGGTTCGGCGGTAAAACTTGCAGCAGATGAACTCAGTGTCGATCTTTTCAAAGGACACGATCTTTTCCACGTCGAAGGATACCTTGTTCAGGATCACGATCTGATCGAAAGATCGCTCGTTCTTGCAAAAGAGGCCGGGCTCACGACTTCGCTCGATCTTGCAAGTTTCAATGTCGTTGTCGAAAATCTCGGATTCCTGCAGTCGATAGTTTCAAGATATGTCGATATAGTTTTCGCAAACGAGGAGGAGGCGCGTTCCTTCACAGGTCTTCCGGCTGAAGAAAGCGCTCTTAAAATCGCCGAAATGTGCAAAATCGCAGTCGTCAAGACAGGTCCGAAAGGATCTTTAGTCGCATGCGGCAAAGATCTGTTGCCGATCCCTCCGGTCGATGCAAAACGCGTTGATACTACCGGAGCCGGAGATCTTTACGCATCAGGCTTCCTTTACGGTTATGTCAACGGACTCTCTCTTGAAAAAAGCGCAATGGCAGGAACGATACTCGCGGCATGCGTAATCGAAAAAATCGGGGCAAAGATACCCGATGAATGCTGGCCGGCAATAGTTGAAAAAATAAAGGCATTATGAGTGCAAGCGTGATTTTTCTTATTCTGGCGATAGTTTTCAACGCCGGAGCCAACATTTTCATGAAAGCCGGAGTCATGGCGGAACCGGTAAAGCTGAGTGACGGCATCATTCCTTTCGTGCTCAGCTACATCACCAATTTCAAGCTGATGTCAGGCATAGCTTTTTTCGGAATAGCGCTCGTTTTTTACACGAAGGCACTTGAAAAATTCAACCTTTCGATAGCTTATCCGATGATGACTTCCTGCGGTCTCATAATCGTGACACTCTGGTCGCTTTTTGTGTTTCAGGAGAAACTGAGTGCAGTTCAGTTCGGCGGACTTTTTATGATAATAGGTGGGATATGGCTTTTAAACATTCACTGATTTTTTTCGCGATCCTTTTCCTCATAAGTTCGTGTGCATATTCCGGAGCCAGGAAATTTGCTGATGTCCCCGAAGAGGAGTTCAAAATCGAGGAGATGAATTTTGAAGAGGAGTTCAAGGAGTTTGCCGAGAGTGATATGAGCTACACTGTCGGAGTCGGCGACGAAATAAAAATCACGATCTACGGAAACCCGCAGGACAGCACTCAGTCAACTGCTTTGGGCGAGATCTTCGGTCATGCAGTCGATGAAAACGGCGAAATCAATATCCCGCTTCTGAAGCAGGTCAAAATCGCAGGGCTCACCAGAAAGGAGATCGTGGAAAAACTTGAAGAAGGCTATTCGAAGTTCATCAAAGATCCTCACATAATGTTCGACATCGTCAAATACGAAAGCAAATTCTACTACGTTGTCGGCAACGTTAAAAATGCCGGTAAAAATCCGATAAAGGTCAATACGAACCTGCTTGAAGCTGTTACGGGAATGGTCCCGGTATCGACTTCTGAAAAAAGTTCGGTTGAGTTCGTCTATTTAAAACGCGGCGAAACAGTCCTTCCTATAAGCGTGAGCGAGATCGCGACAGGTGCTCGTGACTTTTCAAAATATTACCTGAAAGACGGTGACACGTTTTATGTTCCGGCTCCTTCGGCAAACAGAGTCTATATCTTAGGCGAAGTCCAGCATCCCGGTGCGTTTGAAATGACCGGCAGTAACTACACGATGATCGACCTTGTTGCCGATGCCGGCGGCCTTGTTCAGCCTAATGCTGCTGACGGAAGGATCTATATGATTCGTCAGAACGGCGGCAAACATCTTTTGATTCAGTTCCACTTTGATGATATTATGACCGGAAAGGCAGGTCTGGTGCGCCTGATGCCGGGCGACAGAGTTTATGTCGCCACGATGGCTCTAGTCAGCTACAACCGCATAATCCAGCAGATCGCACCGACATTCTCGCTTCTTTACACAGGAACTCTTCTTTTTAACGCCTGGACAAAGTAAGAACTCTTAAAAAATTGCGCCGGATAATTATTTTGCCGCGACTTAGGAATTTTGTGCTATATTCCTAACTTTCTTGCTAAATCCGCAATCAGGAAAAGAAGCATCGCATTTTGCAAAAAAACTTCATTTCCATCTTGACAAAACTCTTTTTAAGGAGTAATGATTAGTTGTTCATTTGTTCAACTAATAAACGAGGAGGTCTCAAATGGTAGATTCGGAGTCTTTGTGCACTTGCAATGTGATACACGAAAACATTGTGAATGATGTCAGATCAAAAATGGTGTCAGATGATGAATACTTGAACCTGGCGGATCTGATGCAGCTTTTCGGCGACTATACGAGAGTCAAGATCCTGCATGCTCTCGAACAGAGCGAAATGTGTGTCTGCGACATCGCCGTGCTGTTAGGGCTCACAAAATCGGCGGTTTCGCACCAGCTCAAGGCTTTGCGTCTTGCTGGACTTGTGAAATTCCGGCGCGAGGCGCAGATCGTCTACTACTCGCTTGCTGACGACCATGTTAAAAAAATTATCGATACCGGCTTTGAGCATCTCGAAGAACTGATGCCGGACTACCGGGAAACGCATTGATCAGGAGGCAGTTATGGCACACGAACATCACGAACACGAATCTTGTGAACACGGATGCCGCTGCTGTCACGCCTGTGACCATCATCACGAGCATGAACATTCAGGCGGCAAAAAACTGATTTTACGCCTCTCTATCGGAGCTCTTGTCTATCTTGCAGGGCTTATTCTTGCTTTTGCGGCAGATGTTCCGCTGCACATCGAACTGGGTTTCCTGATAGCGGCATACATCATTCTCGGTTACGATGTCGTCATTGAAGCAGTTGAAAATATCGCTCACGGACAAGTCTTCGATGAAAATTTTCTGATGACGATCTCCACTGTCGGAGCTTTTGTTATCGGCGAATATCCCGAGGCTGTCGCGGTCATGCTTTTTTACCAGATAGGAGAATTTTTCCAGTCGCTCGCAGTGAAACACTCGAAAGAATCGATTTCAGAACTCATGGATATCCGTCCCGACCACGCTACAGTGCTGAGAAACGGCATTTCAGAGACTGTTTCTCCCGAAAATGTCGCTTTGGGAGAGACGATCATCGTGAAACCGGGCGAAAAGATCCCTCTTGACGGCATCGTACTTGAAGGAAACTCGATGCTTGACACGAAGGCTCTGACCGGAGAATCGGTCCCCAAAAGTGTCCGCGAAGGCGACGAAGTCCTTTCGGGATGCGTAAATCAGAGCGGCACTCTGACGATCAGAACGACTAAAATTTTCGGAGAATCGACTGTTTCCAAAATCATAGAGCTTGTAGAAAACGCATCGGAAAGAAAAGCAAAAACGGAAAATTTCATAACAAAATTCGCTGGTTACTACACTCCGGCGGTCGTTGTTCTAGCAGCACTCTTGGCTGTGCTTCCTCCGCTTCTTCTGGGAGGGGAATGGACCGACTGGATCCACAGAGGGTTTGTTTTCCTTGTTGTGTCATGTCCCTGCGCACTTGTGATTTCGATCCCGCTCACATTTTTCGGAGGCATCGGAGCCGCTTCAAAACACGGCGTGCTTGTGAAAGGAGGCAACTACCTCGAAGCGCTCGACAATCTCAAAACCGTTGTTTTCGATAAAACGGGAACTCTCACCAAAGGAGTTTTCAATGTCACGGAAATCATTCCGGCAGAGGGCTTTACCAAAGAAAAAATGCTTGAATACGCCTCCGCTGCCGAATATTTTTCCAACCATCCTATTGCAAAATCAATCTCTGCGGCTTACGGAAAAGAAATCGGAAACGGGCTCGTTTCCGCTCATCAGGAAATCCCCGGGCGCGGCATCAGTGCGGTATTCAGCGGCGAAAAAGTCCTCGCCGGCAATGCAGAACTTATGAAAGATGAAAAAATCTCCTTTCAGCCGTGTGACGAAACAGGAACAAAAGTCTATGTCGCAACGGATGGACGCTATGCCGGCTGCATTCTGATAAGCGACGAAATCAAGGAAGACAGCCCAAAAGCGGTATCTGGTCTGAAAGAACTCGGTGTGAAAAAAATCGCAATGCTCACGGGCGATGACGAAAAAATCGCGCAGACCGTAGCAGAGAAACTGAAGATCGATGAATACTATGCGCAGCTTCTTCCCGGAGAAAAAGTCGAAAAAATCGAGATCTTAGAGAAAAAGAGTGAGGGAAAAGGCAAACTCGCATTCGTCGGCGACGGAATAAACGACGCACCTGTTTTGGCAAGAGCCGATGTCGGTATCGCCATGGGAGGTCTCGGCTCCGACGCTGCAATAGAAGCGGCCGATGTAGTCCTCATGACGGACGAACCTTCAAAACTTCTCGAAGCTATAGATGTTGCAAAAGCGACAAAAAGCATCGTCATCCAGAATATCGCCTTAGCTCTCGGAATAAAAGGAGTTTTTCTTGTTCTCGGAGCTTTGGGAATCGCCGGAATGTGGGAAGCGGTTTTCGGTGATGTCGGCGTCACCGTGATAGCAGTCCTCAACGCAATGAGGATCCTCAAAAAGTAAAAGGCGCTCCGGAACTCTTTCCGAAATCCTTCAATAATATTCAGGATAAAAGCAGAAATTTAATTATTTCCTGATTTTTTCTTCGATCGCTTTTTTTACGGCTTCTGCGAGTTCTTCGCGGGTTTTTCCTTCAGGGCTTATCGGAGGAAGATAGGAGACGTTGATTTTTTTGAAGGGGTGGGGGAACTTTCTGTTTCGAGGAAAGGCTTCAAAAGCGCCGTCGATCGCGACCGGAACGACAGGGACACCGATCTCGCATGCGAGAAGTGTGAAAGTCTGTTTGAATTCGCTCAGACTTCCGTCTCGGCTGCGTGTCCCTTCCGGGAAAATCAGGATGTTGCGTCCTTTTTTGAGAACAGATGCCATCCGTTTTATCGAATCGACGATCTCCTCGTTTTCCCTCATGATTATGATGTTGTTGCGTTTCGCCATATATCTGCGCCACCACTGCTTGAAGTGCTTGCCTTTGGCGAAGCAGTAAGTGCGTTTGAACTCTTTTGCCGGAATTTTTGCAAGCACGAAAAGGGCATCTACCACGCTCTGATGGTTTGCCGCGAAGATCACCGGGCCGCCAGGGATGTTTTCCGCGCCGTAAAAGCGGACTTTGAAGAATGTTCTGACGGCGCTTACAAGAGAAAATCTGAGCAGTCTGTGGTAAAACGCGCTTCTCGGGAGTTCCATGCTGTTGAGGTTTTCTCTGAGGACCGTTTTCCAGTCCTGCTTTGCATGTTCCGCTTTTCTGCTGCTCCGCTCGGCCGTAAAATCAGCTATTTTGCGGACTGTCGCCATATTCTGAATGTCTGTTTCGCTGATTTTGATGCCGAACTCCGAATTTATGAAGGAAGCAAGCTCGATTTTGTCGAGAGAGTCGAGCCCGAGATCTATTTCGATGTGGTCATCGGGAAAAACATCCTTTTCGGTCGTTTTTCTGATGTAGCCGGCGATTTTTTCGTATTCGTTCGTCTGAGGAATGTCGCTTTCGGCCCGTTTTTCATCTTTGTGCTTTAAAAAATCCTCAAGTTTGAAGCGTTGTATTTTGTCGAGCCTTGTTCTCGGCAGCGCTTGGTTGGTAAGGACGAAATCGAGGATCTTTTTGTGATGCGACGCCGTCGAGTTGTATTTGTCGATGATCTCCCAGCGGATGAATTCCTCGAGATTCGGGATCTGCCTCTCTGCAAGCACTTTTTCATCGGGTCTGATGATCGCACAGAGAACGCCGTTTTTAGCAATTACTGCGATCTCTTTGATCAAAACATCGCTTCTTTCGATATCCTGCTCTATTTCGGTCGGATTTACGTTTTTGCCGTTTCCCAGAATGATTATTTCTTTTTTCCTGCCTGTGATGCAGAGGTTGCCCTCTTTGTCAAAATGGCCGAGATCGCCGGTGTAAAGCCAGCCGTCGCGCAGAACTTCGGCAGTTTCTTCGGGGCGGTTGTAGTAGCCTTTCATGATGTTTTTTCCGGTCGCCACGATCTCACCGTCAACGATCTTCACCGTTCCTTTCGAGAGTTCGGTCCCGACGCATCCCGCTTTGCCTTTGCCGGGGCGGGGAAATGTTATCATCGGGCTCGCTTCGGTCATTCCGTAGCCGTCACCTATTGAAAAACCGAGCACTTTGAAGCAGTTCCAGACCTCCGGATCGAGTTTCGCGCCGCCGCAGATGAAGTGTTTCATGTTTCCGCCGAACTTTTTCGCGACCGATTTGAAGATCATTTTTGAAAAAGCGGTGTTGTCCGCGATTTTTGCGATCTTGAATATTGCTTTTGTGAGAAATCCCGAATTTATCTTCTGCATGATCCCTTTCATAAGCATTTCGTAGAATCTGGGAACTGCAAGGATCATTGTCGGGTGGCTTTTTTCCATCATTTTAGCTATGTCTGAAGCCTGAAGCGACGGGCAGATCACTGCTCTTCCGCCGCCGAGAAGCGGTGCGACGACTGTGCCTAAAAGCGGAAAGACATGGTGAAGCGGAAGTATCATTAGAACGATGTCGTTTTGAGTGTAGTATCCGCATTCCTGAAGCGCATCCATATTCGCCATGATGTTGCGGCACGAAAGCATGACTCCTTTCGGAGAGCCTGTCGTTCCGGAAGTGTAGATTATAAGTGACGTTTTTTCCTTGTCTTCTACGTCGAAATCGGCAGCTTCGTATTTGGAAATGTCACCGTTTATTTCCTCGAAAACGAGCTTTCTGATCCCGGTTTTTCCAGAAATTTCTATCGCCTTTGCAACGTTTTCGCGCACTTTCTCCGAAAAGAAAATAACATCCGGCG
This sequence comes from bacterium, assembly GCA_017963125.1. Classification (GTDB taxonomy): domain Bacteria; phylum UBP6; class UBA1177; order UBA1177; family UBA1177; genus UBA1177. The sequence continues at coordinate 116,950 of JAGCUA010000069.1, read as the reverse complement.
AGCAGTCGTTGATTATGTATGCTATCTCTTCGGGTGTGCTCATGAAATCGACCGGAACGACGATCCCGTCAGATTTCCAGATGCCGTAAAACGCATAGATGTATTCAGGTCTGTTCTCGCTTATGATGATGACTCTTTTTCCGTCGAGTTTTCCGAGGATATCCGAAAAAAACGCAACTGTTTTGAGCAGATCAGAGTATGTGATTTCCGAATTTTCAGTGACTACCGCGATGTTACTGCTGTTTTTCAGGAACATACCTTTCTCCTCCGAAAAAACAGCCGCATATTAGTGGCTTCGTTGCAAAAAGTAAAGTCTGAGGCATCGATTCGGGAGTATGTGGATTTTTCTTTAAAACGGAATATGATGCTCCGGTTTTTTTGATTTTTGGAGGTAAATTATGAAAAAAGTTTTTATTTTGGTTTTTGCTGCCGCTTTTTTGTTCATAGGTTGCGGAGATGAAGATCCGAAGCCGGCTACTATTGATGACAACGAAGAGGTTTCAGACATTGATGATGAAAATGCTGCGGATGAAGATGCAGAAGTCGTAAATGATGAAGATATCGTCGAGGAAAATGACGAAAATCAGACCGATGATGTCACTGAAGAACCCGATGAAACAGAGGAACCTGTGGAGCCTGACGAGAACAATGATCCTGTAAATCCGGGATTCGAAGTTATCGGCACATTCAATCTCAGCTATACAGGACAGATCAATACGGAAGTAAATATGCAGAGCCGCGGCGGAGAAGGTTCGGCAGATTTTGTTTACAACGGTCAGGCGATATCTTTCGGTAAGATCAACATCGGTATAGATCTTTTCCCGATGACTATGGTCAACAGCGGAAATATCGTCATTGTATGGCTTGACAGTTTCGGTCTCGGAGATCTTCAGGGAACTTCGAACAAACAGGTTTTCGGTATAAGCATGCCGCAGAATATTGAAGCCGGTTCAGGAACTCTGGCAGCCGCAAATATGTATGCTTTCTACGGTGACATGACAGTCAATATCACCGGTGGTCAGTTTGAGATCAAATGTGTCCGCACTGTGACCAATGTAGGAAACTACGAAGTCATAGCAAACGACGGCAGCAACCTTACAATGAACGCAAACGGCGATCTGCTTGATCCTGCAGCGGGTGCTGCATATCTTCCTTATCCCGCTTGCGAATAATCAGTCGATATTCTGAAAAATATCCGGTAACTCTTTGATTTTATTCGATTCTATAAACTTGCGACAGACTTCTTTGTCGTGAGAGATCGTTTCTGCCAGTTTTTCTTTTGAAGAAAATCTGATTTCTTCCCTTACTTTTTTCAGGAAATAGACAGAAATTTTTTTGTCGTAAAGTTCTCCGATTTCTTCGGAATCGACCCATGTTTCGATGATTTTCTGCTTCGATTCGGCGTCTATCGTCGGGTTTGTTCCGATGTTTGTGAGGGAATTGAACTGTTTGCCGTCAAACACAGTCTGCGTTATGTAGACACCGTCGGGCGGCATGATTTTGTCCGGAGTTTCAAGGTTGAGAGTGGGGAAGTTGAGCGTTCTGCCTATCTGTTTGCCGCGTCTGACCGTTCCGCTGATGAGAAACGGGTAGACTAAGAGCGAAGCTGCGTTTTTCATGTGACCCGATAAGATCAGTTCGCGTATCGCACTCGAGCTGACGCGCGTCCCGTTTTTCAGGAACGGCTGGACGACATTTATCTTGACACCGGCGGAACGTCCCCACCAGAATGCTATCTCAGCGTTTCCTTTCTGATTTTTGCCGAAGAAAAAGTTGAATCCGATAGTGATCTGCTTCAAGTTGAGATTCGTCTTCAAAGTGTCTAAAAATTTCAGCGCATCCATCGAATAGTATTCAGCAAACGGAAGCTCGATCACGAAATCGACTCCCAAGGTTTCGAAAAACGCATATTTTTCAAACGGCAGAGTCAGTGATTTCGGTGCAAAGTCAGGATAAAGGAACTTTCTCGGGTGAATATCGAAGGTCAGAATAGCCGATCTGCACGAATTTTCGGATTGACACTGCCTGATTATTTCGGCGTGACCGAGATGAACTCCGTCGAAGTTTCCTATTGCAAGAGAAATTCCTGCCTCTTTCGGAACTGATTCCAAAGATCTGAAGACTTTCATCGAAACCTCGCGTGCAGCAGCAGATTGTTATTTGTTGATCTCGATTCTTCCCGAACCGAACGGATTTTCGTAGTCGAGAAGATAGTTTTTGTAGGCTTTGAGAGGGCTGTTTTTTGTCGAAATGTGCGGAAATTTGTCTTTGCCCTTTTTGAATGATTTGAAGTAGTCGGCCAGAATGATGTAGTCCTCGCCGACGAAGTCCAGGATCGGAACGATCCCTTTGAACATCGCCATTCCGTCGCCTAAATTCTTGAGTATGTAGTTTGCTCCGGCCAGGCGGTAATGTTTTTCAAGATCCAGCGGTTCGTATTCGGCAGTTTCGCGGTTGTAGACCTGAACGTTTCCGACTTTGTATTTTCCGGTCGGTGCACCGAGCCAGATCCCGTTACCATCCATCTGAACAGTGGATTCGATTGTGGAATCGATTTCGTATTTCATTCCTGCGACATGAAGAAATCCGCCTGATTCAGCCGGAACATGTTTGGTTTCATCGTATATTCCGGCAAACATTGCCCCTTTTTCAAGAGCGTCTAAGATCTGCTGACCGGTCGCTTCGACGACACAGAGCTGGTTGCCGAACGGGAATACAGTTTTTGCCGAAAAATATGAAACATCACCCTGATTTATGCCGTTTCTGATCCCGCCGCCGTTTGAAAATGCGATGTCGCAGTCAAGTTTCAGCTTTTCGTTGAAGAAGTAGTAGAAGGAATCTGCCGTTAAGTCTCCCAAATTGGTTTCCTGACATCTGACTATTCTCTGTGCCGGATTTTTCGGGTCCATGACGAACATTTTTGTGTCGAAAACTGCGATTTTTTCGCCTAATTTTTCGTCTATCGTCTTGATCCAGCCCTGTTCGGTTTCGGTGACGAACTCGTTCTGTCTGCCGTATTCGTGCAGCACTTCGGTCGAAATCGTTCCGTCTTGAGCGATAGTCATTACTCCGACGCCCTTGAAATAAGCGCCTGTCTGTGTCAGAAGGACATCTTTACCGTTCAAATCCTGAACATACTCGTGCTCGATGAGTGTGTGGGAGTGCCCGTCGATGAATGCGTCAAACCCGTGAGTATGCTGAATGACCTCTCTGCTCGTGTATGGAACCGACGATATGTCAACGCCAAGATGTCCGAGCGCGATGACGTAATCAGCCTGAGGTTTTGCTTCGTCAATGGCCTTTTGGACTGAAGCGTAGAGATCACTTCCGTCTTCGGCCGAATAGAAATTGTAAATCAGATTTCCGTCCTTATCCATGAAGAAAGTAGGGGTCGATTTCGTAATGCTTTCGGGTGTCGATATTCCGACGAAAGCGATTTTTACCCCGCCTTTTTCAACAATTTTGTAAGCTGGAAGAACGAGTTTTGCGTCATCTGTTTTGTAAAAATTGCATGAAAGGTAAGTGAATTCCGCTTTGTTTACCAGCTCAAGGATCCTCGCGATGCCGTAATCGAACTCATGGTTGCCGATAGTTGCAATGTCGTATCCTGTTTCGTTCATCATCTGGATTATTGTCGCACCTTTGTCCATGTCGCCGTAAGCCGTGCCCTGAATGTGGTCGCCTGCATCAACGAGGATCACTTCCTTTCCCTGAGATGCGATGTCTTCTTTTAAAGCCGAAATGGCAGAGTAGGAGAGGGCTTTTGCCTTCTTTTCATCGCTTGTGTCGCGGTTTTTGATGTAGGTGTGGATATCGTTCGTGTAAATTACGACAACATCCTTTTCAGGGATCTTTTTCTTTTCTTCTCCTTTCCAAAGCAGCGCAGATACTGCAACTGCGACAATGATGAAAAAGAGAATGAGAATTTTTTTATTTTTCTGGAACATAGAGCCTGAACTCCTTTTGTTGAAACTTATTCTTCGACTTTAGCTTTGAGAGTGTGCCAGATCATGTAAGCGCAGAGAACGAGGAACATAACGATCGCGAGCCACTGTGCGCCGTTGGACTCAGCCCATTCGGCCATGAAGAAGTCAAGTCCGACGAATTTGAGTATAGCTGCAAGGACACCCATCAGAGCACCGCCTGCGATGAATCCGGAAGCGATGAGTGTTCCCTGTTCCTGGCGTGCGTTGTTGAGTTTTTCGTCTTTCGAGCGGGTGATTACGAATTCGTTGATGAGTCCGCCGATAAGTATCGGAACGTTGAGGTCAAGCGGAATGAACATGCCGAGCGCGAAAGCAAGCGCCGGAACGCCGATCGAGGTGAGGATAAGCGCGAGAGCCGCACCTGCGCCGTAAAGCATCCACGGAGCCGGATCACCCGACATGAGAGGCTCGATAACTGCTGCCATTGCGTTTGCCTGCGGAGCGACGAGAGCGTTGTCGCCGGTGAATCCGTAGGTTTTGTTGAGAACCATGATAACGCCGCCGACAGTAGCCGCCGAAACGAGAACGCCGAGGAACTTCCATGTTTCCTGTTTGTAAGGCGATGTACCGAGCCAATAGCCGATCTTGAGGTCGGTGATGAAGCCGCCGGCAGTCGAAAGAGCCGTGCAGACAACGCCGCCGATAACGAGCGCTGCTACCATTCCGGCAGTTCCTTTAAGACCTACCGCAACCATGATGAATGAAGCGATGATGAGCGTCATGAGCGTCATGCCCGAAACCGGGTTGGAGCCGACGATCGCGATCGCGTTGGCTGCGACAGTCGTGAAGAGGAATGCGATTATCATAACTATCGCAAGTCCGACGATCGCATGGGTAAGATTGTGAACAACGCCGAACTGGAAGAATACGAAAACAAGAACGGTGAGTGCAAGGATACCGAAAACGATGATCTTCATCGAGATATCCTTCTGTGTGCGGAGCATTTCGGTGTTTTTGCCTTTGCCTTTGCCGCCGAGTTCTCTGACTGCGAGGCCGAAAGCCTGAAGAATTATTCCTTTTGAACGCCAGATTCCGATCATTCCAGCCATAGCGATGCCGCCGATGCCGACAGGTCTGACATAGTTCGCAAAAATCTGCTCAGGCGACATCTGTGCGATCGTGAGAGTGATGTTCGCGCCTACAGGCTGCGTCATGCCGGAAGCAAAGTGGGCGATTATCGGGATTATTACGAACCAGCCGATGAAAGAACCTGCACAGATTATCGCCGCGTATTTGAGGCCGACGATATAACCGAGACCCATTACAGCAGCACCGGTATTTGTTTTGAAGATAAGTTTGTAGTCTTTGGCAAGAGTTTCGCCGAATCCTACGATTCTGGTCGAAACTGTCTCTGCCCATGCGCCGAAATTAGCGATTATGAAGTCGTAAAGACCGCCGACAAGACCTGCGATGAGAAGAACTTTTGCCTGGTTGCCGCCTTTTTCGCCGCTGACAAGGACCTGAGTCGTCGCCGTAGCTTCAGGGAAAGGGTATTTTCCGTGCATATCGGCTACAAAGTATTTGCGGAAGGGGATAAGGAAGAGGATTCCAAGAAATCCGCCGAGAAGCGACGAGAAGAAAATCTGGATGAAATCGACTTCGATATCGGGATATTTCGCCTGAAGGATGTAAAGCGCCGGAAGTGTGAATATCGCACCTGCGACGATAACGCCCGAGCATGCGCCTATCGACTGGATTATGACATTTTCGCCGAGAGCGTTCTTTCTCTTGAAAACTGTAGAAAGAGCTATTGCGATGATCGCGATCGGGATCGCAGCTTCGAAAACCTGTCCGATCTTAAGGCCCAGGTAAGCCGCTGCAGCCGAGAAAACGGCAGCCATTACAAGACCCCAGACAACCGACCACGGGGTGATTTCGGGATAAACTTTTTTCGGAGACATCAGCGGTTCGAAAACCTCGCCTTCCTTGAGTTCCCTGAACGCATTCTCCGGAATTCCTTTGATCTGTTCCTGATTTTCTGACATTTATTCCTCCAAAAAATTAAAAAACCTTTGGAATTTAGGGAAAAAAAGCCCTTTAGTCAATATTTTGATCTTTGTTTTTCTTTCTTTTTGATCTTCTTGTTTCGAGGATTTTGAGAGAAGCCGCCTTTTTCTGCTTCAGTTCTTCCGATTCTTCAAGCTGCTTATACCACATTTCAAGCGTTTCCGCTGAGAGAGTTCCGTTTTCGACAGCCTCTTTCACTGCACACCCCGGTTCGGTTTTGTGGCGGCAGTCGGTAAAGCGGCACTGCTGCGAAAGTTCGCGGATGATTTCAAAACCTGAAGCGTCTTCCTCCTGCCAGTTCTGAATTTCTCTCATTCCAGGAGTGTCGATGACCATGCCGCCCGAAGCGAGAAGTATGAGTTCTCTTGCCGATGTAGTGTGGCGTCCTTTGCGGACGGCACTGCTTATTTCGCCTGTAACGCGGATCGCAGAGCCTGAAAGAGTGTTTATCAAAGTCGATTTGCCGACTCCCGACGAGCCGATGAAAACTGCCGAAATACCAGGCTGAACAAACGATTTCAAGAGTTTTTCCGTTGATTCATCGAATGATGAGATTGCAAAGACCTCTTTGTCGGGAACCGCTTTTTTTACCTCTTCAAGAAGTTCTGAACTTTCGTTGCAGACGTCTGATTTCGTTAGTAAAATCACTGACTTGATTTTTGAAGAGGCCGCTACTGAAATATATCTCTGGAGGCGTTTCAGGTTGAAATTTTCATCCATTGACATAACGATGAAAACGATGTCGATATTTGAACTCAAAACCTGCTCGTCAATGACGTTTCCGCTGCACCTTCTCGATATGCAGTTTTTTCTCGGAAGGATCGAGCAGATATAGGATTTGTCGCGCCGCAGCGAGATCATTACCCAGTCGCCGACAGCCGGAAGATCCGATTTCAGAACTGAATTATACCTTATAGAGCCGCTCGTTTTTGCCGAAAAAAAGCCTTTTTCGCAGACAACGTCATAAAAATGGCGGTTGTGACCGATAACACGTGCCGGGATCAGCCCGTTTCCCGATTCTTTCAGCGCCAGCTCCCTGAAATAGCTGTCAAAACCCCATTTAACGAGATCGGTCCTGAATTCTTCCAAGCGTACTCCTATTCGCAGACAAAAGCCGGGTTTATAAACTGATTGTTTTTCGTAATGAAAAGAAGGACTTTGCCCTGGATCACCGGGTTACCGGAGGCAGCTGAAAAAAGTTTTCTGTTAGCTTCGGCAGTTTCATCTTTTTTCACATTCAGCGATTTGACGTATGCGAAATTGAGCTGATAGCCGTTGTGTTCAGCAGTGAGCAGATATCCTTCTTTTTTCATCGGATCGATGCCTTTTACAAGAGCAGGGAAGGGAAGAGCTGCGGCCTGTTCCGGCGTGATGAAGACTCCGCGGGCGCTGTTCCAGCCGCTTTTTTTGGCGCATTTATAGAATTTTTTGAGTTCGGGAATGACCGTTTTCACTTTTATCGAAGCGATCTCGGTCTCTACTCCTTTTTCGAGCATCGCCATTTTTTCATCAAGGATCTTTTTTCTTTTTATGCTTTCGCTCAGGATCTTTTCGTATCCGTCGAGTTCGAGCTTTGTCTTGTGCAGCTCGTCTAAAAGGTAAGCTATTGAAATATCATAGAATTTTATGCATTCGGAATCGAAGCTCAGGCAGTTTTCCTTCATTATCCGCGACGATTTTTCAAGAAAGACGAGCTTTTTGTATTTCAGGAGGGAGTCTGACGCTAATTTCTGCGCGACTTCAAGCTCCTGATCGTTGACTTTCATGGCAAAAATCACTTCTGCCTTCTCTTTTTCCATACGTTCACGGATTATCTTGTTTTTCAGAGTGTCCCCGAAGAGCAGAACCTGAGGAAGAATAAGTAAGATTAAGAAAATACTAAAGAATTTCTTCATAGACAAAAACGAGGTCACCCATATATTTTATGTTGTGAAGGTCACCGGAATAGGGCGGAGTCCACGATGAGAAATCGCCTTTCTGTATTTTTTTGCTGTTGGAATGGCGGTTGATCCTGTGGAAGAAAACTTTCCATTTGTCACCGTCTTTGGGCGGTTCTTTTACGATCGATTTCCACGGGATCGCGATTTCAGCAGTCCAGTTGAGGTCTTTGTCGGCAGCTTCGTTGAGAGTGCCGTTAAGAGAAACGCCGTAAACTATGCCGGAATCCCACGAATCATCTCTGTTTTTGCGTTTGCCGCCGCTGAATTTCGAGTCGAATTTGACTCCTGCCGCCGAAACCTGAATTTCGTAGTAAGGAGTAGCTGTGCCCGTCGGATCGATGAATATTTCAACTACATCATCGTGGTCGTAAATCGGATCATCGTTGTTTTTGAGCTCGGCATATATGTCCTCATCGTTTGCGATGAAGCCGATGTAAAGGTATTTGTGGTCCATGACAGACATGACCGTAGTTTTTACAGGGCTGATCTCCGATCCGTCGGAAAGCCAGAATTTGTCATCTTTTGACGAGTTGAGCCAGTAGCTTTCATCGAGTTTGCCGTCGATTTTTGTCTGCGAGCGCGAATTTCCTGCGATGACGTAAACTTCCATCTGCTTTTTCAGGATGTTCGGTTTCGTGATTTTTATGCTGCCGATCTTTATTCTGTTTTTGCCGTCGTTGAATTTTTCTTCCGGCACCAAGCGTTCTTTATCCTTGAAGAATCCGCCGCGGATGAACATAGTGTCGGTATCGAAAGTCAGCGGGAGTTTGTCTATGGTCGTGACATCTTTGATGATTTTGCCGAGAGCGAGTTCTTTGACTTTGCCGTCTAAAAACTCGTGATCAGCCGTGAAACGCTCTTCGCCGTCTTCGCTTTCAAAGTGGAAGAAAAGCTGGTAGCCTTCCGGGATCTGTTCTTTGAAGCGCCAGAAAGAAATGAGTTTGAAAGGCTCTCCGTGCCTCGGTTTGCGCGGTTCGGTGTAGTAGCCGAGCATTTCGATTTTTCCGTCATTCAGCTTTATTCCGGTTTTTACGGCTGTTTTTGACATTTCTTCTTCAGAAACGATCCCTTCGTGTGTTTTAGAACAAGCCGCAAAAGCTAAAAAAACGACCAGAACGGCAAGCAGTTTTTTCATTTTTTCCTCCAAAATTACAAAAATGCCCGCGATTTTAGCACGTTTTTTTCAAAATGGTAGAAAAGATCGTTCTATCCGAATAAATTTGATGTTTTTTTAAAAGCTGGTGTTTATGAGTTTAACCATTTTTGCGGCGGCATTGCTTTCGTCGGAGACCATGAGGTAGTTGTTCCCCGAATTCTGCCAGTAGATCATCTCTTTCCCGCCGTTGCTGCGGTGACGCGCTTTGCAGATGTCGTCTTTTTTAATGAGGCAGTCGCTTCCCGAAAAAAGCTTCTCAAGCTGCTCGTTGCGTTTTGAGAGAAAGAGGGTCCCGCGGATGTTGTCTTCGTTTGAATCGAACGTTATTTTTGCTGTCGGAGTGGCGGCGATCGAAGTGAATCTGCCGCTTATTTTCGGTCTTTTTGTAAATTCCGAGAATGTCACCGTTTTGAATTTTTCTTTCAGTTCGTTCTGGGCCGCCTGACTGTTTCCGAATTCGTCGGGCAGTGCCTGAGTATGTGCTGTCATTATCTCGTCAATGATGATGCTGTTATCTTTTTCCACACCGGAAATCGAGAAAACGAATGCGAAAACAAGGCATGTGAAGGAGAAGAAAGAGAAGGCGAGAGTTGCAGCGCGGTTTTGAAAAAGATTTTTTATTGATTCGATAAGTGTCGGCTTTTGTTGCGATTTCTTGTCTATCAGCCTCAGAAGGCCCTCTTTTTCGATGATCGAAAGTTTTTCGTTTTCGGCAAATGCCGAAGTGATCTTCTTCGTTTCGATGATCGCCTCGTATTTTCTGCGGCATTCGTGACATTCTTTCAAATGTGCCGCGACCTCTGCGCTTTCGAGGTAATCGAGTTCTCTGTCGGCGAACTGTTCAATAAAAAGTTCGTTGAAATCACACTTTTCCTTAAGCATCTTTCCTTTCCTTTTTCGTAATGATATTCAATTCTTCCGCCTCTTTGCCAAGCACTTTTTTGAGGAAGTTCCTGCCTCGGTGAAGTCTGCTCATGACGGTTCCGACCGGGATCGCAAGAGTCTGCGCCGTTTCCTCGTAGGAAAGCCCGTCAATGTGGATCATGACTATGACTTCGCGGTATTCGGCAGGCATAGTCTCGAAAACTTCGCGGATCCTCTCTTTAAGTATCGGATCACTCAGATCTTCAGGCGATATGCGGGTGTCCGGGAAGTCGATTATTCCCGGATCGTCATCATCTTTAACAAGGTCTGAATATGATATTTCGCCGATCACCGCGTCGTGTTTGATCTTGTTGATGTAATTGTTCTTCAGGATCCTGAATATCCACGATCTGAAATGCTCTTCTTCTTTATAAAGATGCTTTTTCGAAAGGACAGTAACGATCGTGTCCTGCATGAGGTCGAGCGCCTTTTCCCGGTTTCCCGTGATGAAAAGCGCATAGTTGAAAATCTTGTCGAGGTTGGCTTTCAGTAATTCTTCCATAATCAGTCCCGAAATGAACAACGCGAAATAAACAATAGAAAAATGAAAAATATTCCGAAAAAAATTATTGCCAGAGGAAAACTTCGGTCGAAAGGATAAGGTTGAAGTAGAAATGATTCCTTTCGACAAAGTATCTTCCGGCTGCCGGAGCAAGGTAGATGTTGACAGATTCATGCGGGGAAACGTATGCGCCGAGCCTGAGTTCCAAAGCGATCCTGGGATCGGAAGTTTCGGTCGGATCGGCTGTCACGATAGTCATGATCTCGCCTTTGAATCCGGAAAGTTTTACTCCGGCCGATATCGTCGCACCCGCTTCACCGCCCAGAAATATTCTGTTGAACTTACGGCTCGTGAGGAAAATTCCGTCTAATTTCAAAAGTCCTGCGACATGTTCGCTGTCGATCCACTGCCAGGCTATTCCGAATTTGAGCCCCGGATTCTGAAAACGGTTCACCATGAGGCCGAAATCGAGGTTCAGATATTTTATCAGCGGCGCATTGTAGAGAAAATTCGATTCCTCAAGCGATACCATGAGCGAAAGGGATGGCACTTTGTTATCTGAGATCCTGTCGTTGAGAACTGCGTGAAGGTTCGCGGAAAAAAGGGCGATGAATATCAAAACGAAAATCTTTTTACTCATGGCTTTTCTTTATCTCTCTTAAAACCGATTCGATCACGCGGTCGAAATCCCTCGAACTTTCCATCGTCGTGAAGCAGTCGAGCGTCAGGATCCCGTCTTTTTTCTCGATCGTCGAAATAAGCCCAAGATTTTCGTAGCTTTCGATCGTAAAATGAAAGTAGAAATTGTCTTTCGGAGTTATTTTTATCACTCTATGCCACGCCATTTTCAACTCTTTTTTCAAGATAGCTTTTCAGCATCTGCACATCTGAGAGAGATGTGTTCCAAGTCATGTCGTAATCCATAGCGCCGTAACGGTGCGCGAAATAGTCCCGCATTCTTGCGATGTCGATTTTATGAATAATCTGCTGATCCCGGTTATTTGTTTCCATAGATTTCGATTCCCTCGGTTTCAGCAGTGTTTATCAAATATTCATCATCGGAAGTGTCGGTAATGACATCGACATGAACTCCAAGAAGCTCTTCGAGTTCAGCTACGAAAGCGGAATACTGCAGCAAAGTTTGAATAGCCCCTTTGCTTATCAGAAAATCGTAGTCGCTTTGAGGTTTGTTGTCGCCGCGTGCTCTTGAACCGAAAAGCTTGATACGCGTCACACCGTATTTTTCAGCAATCGGAAGAATGTTGCTTGTCAGAGTATTTATTTCGGAAGCGACCATGTTTGACCTTCAAACGAATCAACAAAACCGCAATATTATAGGAAAATCTGCTGAAAATGCAAAGAAAATCGGAAAAAGTCAGGGATTGCCGTCCGGCATTATCCCTCAACTCTCCTCAAAATAGAGTAGGGGATGAAATCGCCTTCGAGCAGGACGAATTTCGAGTGGTTTGCCGCTTTCGCCTGCGTTCCGTCGGTGAAAGTGAGTATTTCCGGCAGTTTGTAAGTTCTTGTGTGGCCGCTTGGTTCTAAGATTTCGACTGTTTCACCACCTTCCATGTGGTTTCTGACTTCGGCTACGCAGCAGTTGTTTTCTTTTTCTTCGGTGATATTTGCCACGAATTCGGCTTCGGAATTCGAGCCGTCGCCGCCAATCTGGTAGTCGTCGGGAGTGACTCCGCCTTTCATGAAACCGGTGGAGTAGCCTCTGTTTTTGACGCGGTTGAGAAGCGTTTCGATTTCTTCACGCGGGATGTTTTCGCCGTCAAGGAGCCTTCTGTAAAGCGAAACGACCGAAGCGACATAGTGGATTGACTTCATTCTTCCTTCGATCTTGAAGGAATCAACGCCGAGTTCCTTGAGCGGAGAGATGTAGTCGAAAAGGGCAAGTTCCTTCGGGTTGAAGATGTAGGTTCCGCGTCCGTCCTCACCGACCGGCATATATTCGCCTTCGCGTTTTTCTTCGACTACGGCGTATTTCCAGCGGCAGGGATGAGTGCATTCGCCGCGGTTGGCCTTTCTTCCGGTGAGCCAGTCGCTTATCGCGCATCTGCCTGACATGCTGAAACAGACCGCGCCGTGGACGAAAACTTCGATTTCTGCTTCTTTGTATTTGTTCTGCGCGATTTCCTTGATTTTTTCAAACGAAAGCTCGCGAGCAAGATTTACCCTTTTCGCGCCGTAATCGTAATATGCGTTCACGGTTTCCCAGGAAACGGTGTTCGCCTGAGTCGAAATGTGGAGAGGCACTTTGAGCCCCGCTTTTTTGAGTGCCGTGATGACGCCGAAATCGCTCACGATGAACGCATCGGCCTTGCATTCCGCAAGCTGTCCTGCTGTTTCGACAAGGTCTTTGTATTCGCCGGAATATGGATAGATATTCAGAGTGATGTAGCCTTTTTTGCCGTTTTTATGAAGCCTTTCAAGTGCTTTTGCGGCATCGTCGAGAGTGAAATTCCCTGCAAAAGAGCGGAGAGAAAACCTGTCAACACCGAAATATATCGCATCAGCACCGTAAATATCGGCCCAGACTAATTTTTCGGGATTTCCTGCGGGAGCGAGAAGTTCAGCCATTGCACACCTCTAAAAAAACCGTTGAATTAACTTGGTAAAAGCGCTTTGTGTCAAGTTTTCTACCTGTCAAAAATATTTGTTGAAGCGATATGCTCCCTGATTTCGTCAATGTGGGAGATCCTGACGATTTCGGTTTTGCCTGGATATTTTTTCTCTTTGTTGCTGCGCTCTACCGGAGCGAAGATCTTGCTCAGACCGAGTCTTGCACCTTCTTTCAGCATGATTTCAAGCCCCGGAACTTCGCGCACTTCGCCGCCCAATCCGATCTCTCCGACAAAGGCCCAGTCGACCGGGAGCGAAAGGTTTAGAACCGAAGAGAAAAGCGATGCCGCAAGAGGCAGATCAACGCACGGAGTCTTGATTTTAAGGCCGCCGACAACGTTTACGAAAATATCGAAATTCGAGAAGTATATGTCGCATCTTTTTTCGAGAATAGCGCAGATCATGGCGAGTCTTCCGCTGTCGATCCCTGTTACGACGCGGCGCGGCTGCGGCAGATTCGAGTTCGTGACGAGCGACTGGACTTCGATCAGAAACGGACGGGTCCCTTCGAGAACAAGCGCTCTCGCCGAGCCTGAGATCGAGCCGATGTTGTCGGAAAGGAAAAACTGGCTCGGGTTTTCGACTTCGGTGAGTCCGTTCGATGTCATCGTGAAGATCCCGATTTCGTCTGTAGCACCGAAACGGTTTTTCGAGCAGCGCAGGACCCTGTATCCGAGTGAGGGGTCGCCTTCAAAAATAAGCACCGAATCGACCATGTGCTCAAGCAGCATGGGGCCGGCGATCTCGCCGTTTTTGGTGACATGTCCTACTACGAAAACCGTGATCCCTTTTCTTTTCGCCGTTTCGAGAAGTCTTACGGCGCACTCTTTGATCTGGCTCACGGAACCTGGGATCCCCAGGACTGACGGCGAATAGACCGACTGGATCGAGTCGCAGAAAAGTATGTCGAAATCCTCTTCCTCAAGTTTTGCGCGGAGTTTGTCGAGGTTGCTTTCGTTGGAAAGAAAAAGGCTTCCGCACCCTTTTTTGCCGGCGAGCCTTTCAAAGCGGATCTTGACCTGCGAAACACTTTCTTCCGCCGAAAGATAGAGCACTTTGCACTGCTTCGAAAGTTCAAGCGCCGTCTGGAGCATGAGAGTCGATTTTCCGACTCCCGGATGGCCGCTGATGAGGTTGTAACTTCCTTTTACAACGCCGCCGCCCAGGATCCTGTCGAGCTCCTTGTATCCGGTTTTGACTCTTTCGTTGTCAACGCTTTTGACCTCGGAAATGTGGGTATAGACCGCGTCGGGAGAAGTCGCGAAAAGCCTGTGGTTCTCTTCAGGAGCGACAGTTTCATCCTTTTCTTCGAGAGTGTTCCACTCTCCGCATTCGGGGCATCTTCCCATCCATTTCGGAGTCGTGTATGAGCAGTTAGTGCATACGAAAGAAGTTCTTTTCTTTACCATTTTGACCTCGTTTTTTAGTCTCAAAAAACGGCGGAGTATAGCAGAAAAAGAGTTCAAAACAAGGTCAGGACAAAAACTTGTCAGCGCCCTCGGAAATGCCTAAAATAGCGAAGTTTTTTGATATTCAGTTGAAACGGAGATTCAGTCATGAATATTTTTGAAGCCTTAAAAAAGTGTTTTTTAAACTATGCAAATTTTAGTGGCCGTGCAGGGCGGAGCGAGTACTGGTATTTTTGTTTGTTCAACCTTGTTGTAATGATCATTCTTATGAAGGTATCCGCAGCGCTTGGCAGCAAAATTCTTCTTAATTTATGGCTGCTTGCAATGATGTGCCCCGGATTGGCAGTATCATGGCGCAGACTTCACGATATCGGAAAATCGGGTAAATACTGGTTGATCAATCTTATCCCTGGAATAGGTGGCATTATTTTTGCAGTGTGGATGCTTCAGAGCGGTGAAGTCGGACCGAATCAGTACGGACCGGATCCTACATCTCCGGAAAGTTTCAATCAGTAAAATTTGATTTTTCCAGTTCAAGAAGCGCAGTCTTGTTTTTGATCCCGCCGCCATATCCTGTTAGTTTTCCGTTTGCGCCGATGACCCTGTGACACGGGATCATGATGCAGAGCGGGTTCCAGCCGAGAGCTCCTCCGACTGCCTGAGCCGACATTTTCGTTATGCCGAGACGGCTTGCGATCCTTTGCGCCATTTCGCCGTAAGTCATTGTTTTTCCAAAAGGAATTCTGAATGTTTCTTCCAAAACTTCTTTCCTGAAGGCTGATGAAAATTCGATTTTATATTTTGGCATCCAGTCAGGCTGGCGGCCGCTGAAATAGATGTCGAGCCAGCGGCATGTTTCTGCGAAAACCGGCAGATTTTCTGTTTCGTCAAATTCGCTTTTGCATTGTTCGAACCTGAGTCCGGTGAGAAATTTTCCGTCCGATTCAATAACGATATCGTCGAAACCGTCCGGCGTAATGTATTTTGATTTGAATATCATCCGCTGACTTGCTAAGGTTTTATTGTAAGAAAATGGTGAGGTCTTTACAGCAGTTCTTTCAACTGTTGAAGCTTCTCGACGAAAACTTTCTCGAACATTTTGTAAGGCGCGATATCGGTCATGTCAACGCCTGCGTCCTTGAGGATCTCAATAGGCGGTTTCGATGTTCCAGCCTTGAGGAATCCATTGATATACTGTTCTGCCGGGATCTTGCCGCTTCTTACACCTTCAGCGAGCGAAAGAGCGCCGATAAAGCCGACGACATACTTGTAAACATAGTAGTTGTAGTAGAAATGAGGAACGAAAGCCCACTCGTTTTTGTAGAGCTCTTCTATCTTCATGAGGCCGTATTCTTCGCCATAGTATCTGCTCAAGGTCTTGCCGTAAAGGTCGTTGAGGAACTCAGGAGTGAGAACTTCGCCGGCTTCGACTTTTTTGTAGATCGCATCTTCAAATTCTGCGAACTGCATCTGTCTGAAAACGGTAGCGCGTGCCATTTCGATGAAGTGGTTAAGGAGGAATTTCTTCTCTTCCTTGTCCTGTGTCGTGTCGATAAGGCGGTTGATGAGCATGATTTCGTTGAACGTGCTTGCGACCTCGGCAACGAAGATCGTGTACTGCGATTTTTCGTAAGGCTGGAACTTATTGGAGTAGTATGAATGGATCGCGTGACCCATCTCGTGAGCTAAAGTTGAAGCAGAATTGTAGTCGTCAATGTGGTTCAAGAGAACATAAGGGTGCGTGTCGTAAGCCATGCCTTCCATGTATGCGCCGCTCACTTTGCCTTCGTTCGGATAGATATCGACCCAGCCGTTCGCAGGATCCATTGCTTCTGCGATAGCTTTTCTGTATTCGTCGGTCATGCAGGACATCGCTTCGTTTACGAGTTTGACCGAATCTTCGTAGGTGTAGACTCTGCTGTTTCCGCCTTTGACCATCGTCGCGTAAATATCGTGATATCCCTGATCCGGAATATTGAGGACTTCCTTTTTGAGTGCCAGATATTCGTGAAGTGCCGGCAGAATGGCGCGGACGTTGTCGCGGAGTGTGTAGAAGAATGTCGAGGGAAGCTCGTTTTCCTTCATCTCCTTGTCGAGAGCATCGGAGTATTTTCTGATCTTTGCGACTGTCGCATAGTATTTCGTCTGGTAGTGGAGCATCTTCGCGAGCGAGTTTTTGTAGCTGTCGTAAGTTTTCCAGAAAACGTCGAAGATTTTCTTTCTCGTCTCGCGGTTGTCGCTCTGGCGGAATCTTGCGTAAGTCTGGATATTTGCTTCCATTTTTTCGCCTTCAAGCTCGATTTCTGGGAATTTCATGTCAGCCGACGAAAAAGTCGAATAGGTTTCGTATTCGCCGAGAGCGAGTCCGCCGAACTCAGCCATGATCTTCTCTTCAGGTTCTGAGAGAGTGTGCGGCTTGTTCAGAAGAATAGCATCGAAGTATCTTGAAAAATCACTGAAATCGGGGTCGTTTTTGAAGCCGAGCAGCTTTTCTTCGCTGTAGGAGAGAAGTTCCGGTTCCATGAAAGAGCTTGCGGCCGCCATTTTTGTCATAGCCGCAGCCGCCATGCCTGAAAGTTCCTGCCATTTGCCGACGCTCATGTCGATATCGCGGTTCCTGTCAGCGTAGCACTGAAGTTTTGCGCCTCTTCTCATGGCATCGCTTGAAATTCTGAGAGCTTTGAGAAGAGTTTCCTTTTCACCGAGTTTTCCGGCGAATTTCACGATTTCGGCAGTGTCTTTTTCGATGCACTGGAATTCGTTTGCGACTTCTTCTTCGTTTTTGTAAAGGTGGCTCGTCTGCCAGCAGTTTTTCGGGTCGACTTCGTTTCTTTTCAGCATTTTTTCCTCCAAATCAAATGTTCATAAACAAAAAACCCGTTATTATAATTTTTCTTGAGAAAAGCACAAACAAAACTAAAATCCTGCGTTGGATTTGATGAAAATATGCAGGAGGTCGATATGAAAAAACTCATCGTTTTGATTGGCTTTTTTATGATTTTATTGTTTGCTGGCTGCTGCGGCAGTTCTTCAAGCGGAGAGAAGGGGGAAGGGCAGGGTGATGATGCCGATTCTGCTCCCTTCAATGACGATGAAACTGCCGATTTTGAGGTCGTCAATGACGATGGAATCGACGATTTTGACGATGATTTTACTGAAGATGCTGAAGATTCCGCTCCGCAGACTTATGAGGAGTGGCAGAATGCCTACGCGAAGGCGGATGCTCAGGCGGAGCAGGTTCTGGCTCCGTTTGTCGAGGCGAACACGAACTTCGGAATGAAACTCTTCGCGAAGCTCAGCGAGCCTGGCGAAAACATCATGATTTCACCGCTTTCGATTTCAATCGCCATGGCGATGACTCTCGGTGGTGCGGGAAACAGCGAAACCTACGACGAGCTGATCGATTTTCTCGGCTACAAGGCGGCGGGATTCGACGATTACATGACGCTGAACGGGCAGTTCGACTTTCTTTTGCAGAGTCTGACCTATTTCGATAAGGATTTCGAGCTTTCTCTGGCAAATTCGATGTGGCTTGACGACGCCTTTTCGGGAAAGGTCAACAAGACGTTTGTGAACGATCTTCAAAAGTATTATGACGCCGGCTATTTTGTTAAGGATTTCGCTGATCCGAAAACTGTCGGGCTGATCAATTCCTGGGTCAATAGTAAGACGAAGGGGAAAATTCCTGAAATTATTGATGAAATAGACAAAGAAACGATGATGCTCCTGCTCAATGCGGTCTATTTTCGGGCAAACTGGATGCAGCAGGTCGACTCGGAAGGAGATATTGAACAGGGATATTTTACAATGAGCAACGGTAGAACAAAACCGGCTCAGTTCTTCAGCGGAATGCTTCGTGAGCGCCGGTTCTACAATGGGCAGGATATCCGGATGCTGGCTGTTCCTTTCGGGAGACACGCGGCTTCGATATACTTCTTCATGCCGCGGGACTCAGACGGTTCTGTTGACGCTATGATTTCCGAGATGGCTGAAAACGGAATCGGGGAATATTTCGACAGAGTCAACAGTGCGTCCATAAAATACTGCGAGTTCGAGCTTCCGCGCGTCAGATTCGAATACGACGAGTCGATTCAGGATGACTTTTCCGCGATGGGGCTCAGAAAGCCATTTGACTGGAATTACGGCTTCGACGGGATTGTCAGTGACAAACTCATTATCAGCAAGATTCTCCACAACACCTATTTCAGTATGGATGAAAAGGGAGTCGAGGCATCGGCTGTAACCGAAGTCTACGTTGAAGTCGGCGCAAGCGAATACGGCTTTAATCCGACCTTTTTCCGTTTCGACCGTCCGTTTGTATTTGCTGTCCGCGACGACAGAACCGGCACGCTTCTTTTCATAGGCAAGGTCGAAGAGCCTGATTTCGACTGATTTTCGAGCCGCTGTTTGTCAGAATTTTCTTGAGAAAAGCACAAACAAAACTACAATCGCGCGGTTTTGTTTTTTAAGGAGGGAATTATGGATAACTGGACGATAGACAAAGTCAGAAGGACTTTTTTGGATTTTTTCAAAGCTAAAGGCCACACCGAAGTTGCAAGTTCGCCGCTTCTTCCGGCAGAAGACAACACTCTTCTTTTCGCAAATGCCGGAATGAACCAGTTCAAGAAGCTGTTTTTAGGGCTTGAAAAAAGAAGTTACACCCGTGCATGCAGCGCTCAGAAGTGCGTCAGAGCGGGCGGAAAGCACAACGACCTTGAAAACGTCGGCTTCACGACGCGTCACCACACGTTTTTCGAAATGCTCGGAAACTTTTCTTTCGGCGACTACTTCAAGGAAGATGCGATAAAATATGCGTGGGAACTCATCACGGAAGTTTTCAAACTCGATAAATCACGCCTTTACGTCACGGTTTTCAGAGAGGATGACGAGGCCGAGCAGCTCTGGCTGAAAAATACAGACGTCGATCCGAAGCACATTTTCCGTCTTGACGAGCACGACAACTTCTGGCAGATGGGCGATACCGGTCCGTGCGGTCCGTGCAGCGAGATCCACTACGATCTGGGTGAAGGTTTCAAGGCCGAAAAACCTTTCTTCGACAACGGAATGCCCGACTTCGACTGCGGCAGGTTTGTCGAGATATGGAACCTCGTTTTCATGCAGTTCAACCGCGACGAGACAGGCAAACTGACTCCGCTCCCGAAGCCGAACATCGATACCGGAATGGGACTTGAGAGAATAACTTCGATACTCAACGGCAAACTTTCGAATTACGATATCGACATTTTCCAGGATTTAATTCATTTCACCGAAAATCTGCTCGGAAAGACTGTTCCGGCTGAGCTTCGTTCGAGTCTCAATGTTATTGCAGACCACGCAAGAAGCACTTCTTTCCTCATTGCCGACACGATCACGCCTTCAAACGAAGGTCGCGGTTATGTTCTCCGCAGGATCATGCGCCGAGCGATCAGACACGGCCACAAACTCGGTTTCAACGAGCTTTTCTTCTGGAAAGTCTGCGGCGAAGTCATCAGGATCATGGGAAACCACTATCCGGAACTTGTCGAAAAACAGGAACTTATCCTCAACATCGTCCGCGACGAGGAAGCGCGTTTCAGACAGACTCTGGACAAAGGTCTGGCTCTGCTTGACGACGGCTTGAAAGAGATGCTCGCAAACGGAAGAAAGGAGTTCCCGGGCGAGCTTGTTTTCAAACTTTACGATACTTACGGATTCCCGTCAGACCTCACTGAAACGATCCTTGAAGAGAAAGGTTTCTCCTTCAATCAGGCTGAATACGAAAAGGCGATGCAGGAGCAGAAGCAGCGCGGAAAGGCTTCGTGGAGCGCGAAAATGGATTCACAGAAGCTTTCGGCTGTTAAGGAACTGCTTGACGGCGGCATGAAAGAGCCCGTTTTCAAAGGCTACGACACGGAAGAGTGCGAAGGAAAAATAGTCGCGCTTTTTGACGATGAATTTACGAAAAAAGAGAGCGTAAGCTACGGAAACTGCTACGCAATCTTTGATCCGATAGTTTTTTACGCTGAGTCCGGCGGCCAGCTTGCAGATAACGGCAAAGTTATGAAAAACGGCAAGATCGCGGCGAAAGTCGTTGATGTGATAAAAGTTCACGATGTAAAAGTCGCTAAACTCGAAGTTCTCGATGTTCTGAATACCGGCGACACGGTTCAGCAGGAGCTTGACCATGAAAGGCGCTCCGCAACAAGGCGCAACCACTCGGCGACGCACCTTCTGCACCGCGCTCTGAAGATGGTTCTGGGAACGCACGTCAACCAGGCCGGTTCACTGGTCGGCCCCGACAGACTCCGTTTCGACTTCAACCACTTCCAGGCTGTGACTAAAGATGAACTTAAACGCGTTGAAACCGAAGTAAACCGTATGATCGAGGCAAACTCTCCGCAGAATACGGTCGTAAAAGGAATCGAAGAGGCCAAAAAAGAGGGTGCGATGGCACTTTTCGGCGAAAAATACGGTGAAAACGTCCGCGTCGTAACGATGGGCGAAAGCAAGGAGCTCTGCGGCGGAACGCACGTCAGAGCAACGGGCGACATCGGTCTTTTCAAAATCGTGAAAGAAGAAGGGATCGCGGCGGGAGTTCGCAGGATTGAGGCTGTAACAGGGCTCGGCGCGCTCGCTCTTTTCCAGGAATACGACGAAACGATAACTTCGATCGCCGAAATGACAGGCAGCGAGAAGTCGCTTGTTGTCAAAGGAGTCGAGAAACAGATCGATACGGCAAAACAGCTTTCACGCGAACTCAAGGAAGCCGGCAAAAAACTCGCCGCGATGCAGACTGCTTCGCTCGCTCCGATCTGCGAAAAAGAGGGGACCAAGATTTTTGCGATAAATTCCGGCAAAAACCGTGCTGAATCACTTGAACTCGTCGATTCGCTCAAGGCTAAGTTCGACAACGCCGTTATTGCGGTCGTAGGCGACGATTCAGGCAAAGCGCTTGTAATAATTTCTGCGACGGGCGAGGCAAAAACCAAGTTCCACGCAGGAAATATCCTTAAAAACATCCTTGCCGAATTCGGAGGCCGCGGCGGCGGAAAACCCGATATGGCTCAGGGCGGAGCTCCGGCAGTCGATTTCAACAAGTTCTCTGAATTATTGAAGAATATCTAAAATAAGATCCTTTAAAACAGCGCTATAATCTTATTTATAATTTCAAGATTGAATTTGTGGATTATCGGAAGCGCGCCGCTTATTCCCAGGATCAGCGAGATCAAAATTGAGACGGTCAGAAGAATCAGGAGCTTTTTTTTCATAATTTTTCTCTGACGTACCTGACTGCATTGGAGAAAAGTTTGAGCCCGAGAGCTTCGGGCATTTTATCCATTCTCGTCCATTCGGGATGCTGTGTACCGTTGATGAAAACTTCGGGGTGCGGCATCATGCCGAGAACGTTGCCTTTTTTGTTGGTGATACCTGCGATCGCAAGTTCCGATCCGTTCGGATTTTCGGGATAGTGCTGCGTGATCTCGCCGTTTTTGTCAACATACTGGAAGGCGATCATGTTGCTGTCTTTTATCATTCTGAGGTCATGCTGCTGCGCGATGAATTTGCCTTCACCGTGGCGTATCGCGACATCAAAAATATCGATCCCCTGAAGGAACGGCGACGGGTTGTTCGGGTTTGCCTTGATGCGGACCCATCTGTCCTCGTATTTAGCAGAGTCATTGTGGGTGAGGGTCGCGACCTGTTTTTTGAAAACTTCCTTTTCGTCGCCTGGGAGAACGCCCATTTTGACGAGTGTCTGGAAACCGTTGCATATTCCGATGACGAGTTTGCCGTCGAGTATGAATTTTTTGAGCTTTTCGCCCATCTCTTTTTTGACTTTGAGCCCTAAAACTCGGCCTGAAGCGATGTGGTCACCGAATGAAAAGCCGCCGGGAAAAACCATGATCTGAAAATCTTCGGGGTTGACTTCGCCGTTTACGACGCGGTTGACGTGGACTCTTTCGATCCTGTCCGCACCTGCTGCTTCAAAAGCCCAGGACGTTTCGACATCGCAGTTGATGCCGTAGCCTGTAAGTATCAGAACGCTCACTTTTTCCATGAAATCCTCCAATAAAAAAACCGCGCGAATATAGCACATTAAAAGCTGATTGCAAAACTTCTTGAGGGTTTTCAGGCAAAAAAAAAGGCGGCCCGAAGACCGCCTGAAATATTAAGACTAAGGAGGTTAGACTTACATCATGCCGCCCATTCCGCCCATGTCAGGCATTGCATGGTCGCAGGTGTCTTTCTTCGGAGCGTCAACGATGACAGCTTCGGTCGTAAGAAGTGTGGAAGCGATGCTTGCAGCGTTGGTAAGTGCGCTCTTTGTGACTTTTGTAGGATCGATGATGCCGTTAGCGATCATATCCTTGTATTCGTCTTTTGCAGCGTCGTAGCCGTAGTTCTCGTTTTTGTTGCCGAGAATGTTGTTGATTACGATGCTTCCGTCGATTCCGGCGTTAGCCGAGATCTGGCGGATCGGAGCTTCAAGGGCGCTTTCGATGATTTTGACGCCTGCTTTCTCTTCGTCGTTTTCGCATTCGATCTCTTTGAGGACTTCTTTGCAGCGAAGAAGAACTGTTCCGCCGCCTGCTACGATTCCTTCTTCAACAGCAGCTCTTGTTGCGTGAAGAGCGTCGTCGACTCTGTCTTTCTTTTCCTTCATTTCGACTTCTGTTGCAGCGCCGACATTGATGACTGCTACGCCGCCAGCAAGTTTCGCAAGTCTTTCCTGAAGTTTTTCCTTGTCGTAGTCTGAAGTGGTCTCTTCGATCTGAGCACGGATCTGTTTTGTTCTTGCTGCGATCGCGTCTTTCGAGCCTGCGCCGTCAACGATCGTGGTGTTGTCTTTGTCGATCGTGACTCTTTTTGCGGTTCCGAGCATCTGAACAGTCGTGTTCTCGAGCTTGTTGCCGATCTCTTCGCTGATGAACTGTCCGCCGGTGAGAATTGCGATATCTTCAAGCATAGCTTTTCTTCTGTCGCCGAATCCAGGAGCTTTTACAGCTGCGATGTTGAGAACGCCTCTGAGCTTGTTGACAACGAGTGTTGCAAGAGCTTCGCCTTCAACGTCTTCTGCGATTATGAGGAGAGGACGGCCCTGCTGAGCAACGCCTTCAAGAAGAGGAATAAGGTCTTTGAGGTTCGATATCTTCTTGTCGTAGATGAGGATGAACGGATTGTCCATAACGACCTGCATTTTTTCAGCGTTCGTTACGAAGTAGGGGCTGAGGTAGCCGCGGTCGAACTGCATACCTTCGACGGTGTCGAGGTAGGTGTCCATTCCTTTTGCTTCTTCAACCGTGATGACGCCCTCTTTGCCGACCTTTTCCATAGCCTCTGCAAGGATGTTTCCGATCTCTTTATCGTTGTTTGCCGAAACTGTTCCGACACTTGCGATCTCTTCTTTCGTCGAGATCTTCTTCGTGATCTTGTCGAGTCTTTCAACGACTTTTGCGACAGCTTTGTCGATACCGCGTTTGAGCATGATCGGGCTGTAGCCTGCGGTTACATATTTGAAACCGTCTTTTACGATAGCCTGTGCGAGAACGGCTGCAGTCGTGGTTCCGTCACCGGCAACGTCGTTTGTCTTCGATGCGACTTCTTTAAGAAGCTGTGCGCCGATGTTTTCGATCTTGTCTTCAAGTTCGATCTCTTTCGCGACTGTAACGCCGTCTTTCGTGATTTTCGGAGCGCCGAAGGATTTTTCTATCGCAACGTTTCTTCCTTTAGGTCCGAGCGTTGTTTTTACGGTGTCGGCAAGTTTGTTTACACCAACCAGAATTTTCGCTTTCGCTTCGTGGTCAAAAACAATGTGTTTTGCACTCATCTCAATTTCTCCAATCAAATATTGTTAATAAAATCAATCTCTTATTCAACTACTGCAAGGATGTCGTCTTCTCTGAGGATGAGGTGTTCCTCGCCGCCGACCTTTACTTCGGTGCCGCTGTATTTGCCGAAAAGGACTTTGTCGCCGACTTTAACCTGCATCGGCTGTCTTGTGCCGTTTTCAAGCATTTTGCCGGTTCCGACTGCGATAACTTCAGCTTCGACCGGTTTTTCCTTTGCGGTGTCGGGGATTATGATCCCGCCGAGTGTTTTTGTTTCGCTTTCTACTCTCTTAACGATGACTCTGTCGTTCAAAGGTTTAAGTTTCATGATTTCCTCCTTATAAAAAAGTTAAATAAAATTAACAACATCTGGGAAATGCTTCCCGAAAGCGCCGTTATTTATATACACAAAATTGCAGAGTCAAGGAGAAAAATGAAAAAATTTTCCGACACTTTCAGGATTTCCAAAAAACTTGCAAATGAACCCTTTCTGCCTATCATATCGCGGTTTTTTTATTTAGAGGTGGAAAATGTTTGATATCAAGTTGATACTTAAAGACCCCGAAAAGGTTAAATTCAACCTTCAGAACAGGAATTTCAAAGACATTACAGTCGTAGATCAGGTTATCGAACTCAGCGAAAAAAGAAAGGCGCTCATCACCGAATCGGAGCAGACCCGTGCAAAGCAGATGACCCGCTCCAAAGAGATGCCGCTCGTTATGAAAAACGGTACTGCCGAGGAAAAAGCGGCAATCAAAGACGAGCTCAAGGAACTCAGCGACAAAGTGAAGGCTTTCGGTCCGCTGGTAAAGGAAGTCGAGGATAAAATCGACACGATCCTCCTTTCGATCCCCAACATGATGGCTGACGATACGCCGCTCGGCAAGGACGACAGCGCGAATCCGGTCGTTTCGATGTGGGGAGAAAAGCCCGTTTTCGACTTCCAGCCGAAAGAACATTTTGACATTGCAACAAATACGATCGATTTCGAGCGCGGCGTAAAACTCAGCGGTTCGCGTTTTATAATCTACAAGAAGGAAATGGCCCGTTTAGAGCGTGCGGTTATGAACTA
This sequence comes from bacterium, assembly GCA_017963125.1. Lineage (GTDB taxonomy): Bacteria > UBP6 > UBA1177 > UBA1177 > UBA1177 > UBA1177. The sequence continues at coordinate 91,514 of JAGCUA010000069.1, read as the reverse complement.
TATGCTTGAAAACGCTGCGAAAAACGGCTACACCGAAATCGTTCCGCCTGTTATGGTAAGCCGCGAGACGATGACCGGTTCAGGCCAGCTTCCGAAATTCGAAGACGATGCCTACAAGACGACTGACGACATGTTCATGATCCCGACGGCAGAGGTCAGCCTTGTCAACATGCACCGCGACGAGATCCTGGACGATGCTCTTCTTCCGCTCAAATATGCGGCATACACTCCGTGTTTCAGACGCGAAGCGGGAAGTTACGGCAAGGATATGAAAGGAATTATCCGTCTTCACCAGTTCAACAAAGTCGAACTTGTCAAATTCTGCCGTCCCGAAGAGTCGCTCAAAGAACTCGACCAGCTCCTTTTCAATGCCGAGGAGATCCTCCGCGGTCTCGGGATCCACTACCGCGTCGTCTGCCTTTGCAGCGGAGACTTGGGCTTCAACGCAGTCAAAACTTTCGATATCGAAGTATGGCTGCCGGGGCAGGGGACTTACCGCGAGATCTCAAGTTGCTCGAGCACAGGCGATTTCCAGGCGAGAAGGGCGAACATCAAGTTCAGAAGAGACGCTTCGTCGAAACCTGAGCTTGTCCATCTCCTCAACGGTTCTGGCCTTGCGATCGACAGAACGCTTGTTGCTATCATCGAAAACTACCAGCAGGCAGACGGTTCGGTCAAAGTTCCGGAAGTTCTTAAAAAATACATGAACAACGAAGAATTTATAAGACTATAGGTAAATTATGAAAATTTTGTTTGCTGCATCGGAACTGAAACCTATGGTTTCGACCGGAAACATGGCTGCTTCTGTTGCCAAAATGCTGAGATCGGTTTCGAAAAAGTGCGAAGTCGTATGTGTTCTTCCACTTTTCAGTGCGATAAACAGAAAGAAGTTCGATGTAACTCCGACAGGTGTTTCATTTGAAGTTCAGGTAGGCGAGAAATTCGAGAAAGCCGAGATTTTTGAAGCAATACATGAAGAAAGCGGTGCGAAAGTCGTTTTTGTTGCAAATCCTTACTTCGAAAGGGACGGGCTTTACGGCAATGATACAGGTGATTATCCCGACAATTCGGAGCGTTTTGTGTTCTTTTCAAGAGCGGTTCTTGAATATGCTAAAATCTTCCGTCCAGATATTATTCACTGCAATGACTGGCACACAGCGCTTGTTCCCGTCTATCTGCGCGAAATCTACTGTAAGGAAGAGCCACTGCAGAACACAAAAACCGTTTTTTCGCTTCACGACATCCGTTTCCAGGGCAAATTCTGGTCATATGATTTCGGAATTCTGAATCTGGGACGCGAAGTTTTCGTTCCGGAAAAACTCGAATTTTACGGCGACATCAACTTCCTTAAAGGCGGTATCGTTTACAGCGATGCGGTTACAGTTTCCAATGATGAATATCTTGAACAAATCCAGACAAAAGAGGGCGGCTGCGGTCTTGAAGGGCTTGTTTCATGCTCGCTCGACAAAATTTCAGTCGTCAAGAGAAGCGATAAGTTTGTTGAAATTTACAAAAAACTTTAAATAGGTGAATCATGGCAAAAAAACTTCTTATCAGAGACCTCACTTTAAGAGACGGTCAGCAGTCGCAGTTCGCGACAAGAATGAATCAGAATCAGGTCGACAGACTTTTGAAATCATTCAACAAAGCTCATTTTTATGCAATGGAAGTCTGGGGCGGAGCGGTTCCCGATTCAGTTATGCGTTACATCGGTGAAGATCCGTGGGACAGACTTGAAAAAGTTAAAGCCGGAGTAGGCGATGCAAGCAAACTTACGGCTCTTTCACGCGGCAGAAACCTTTTCGGCTACAATCCTTATCCCGAAGACGTAATCGAAGGCTTCAACCGCAACGCGATAAAATCGGGTATTGACATTATGCGTATTTTCGACGCTCTGAACGATATCGACAACATGCGTTCGACAATCAAATATGTCAAAGAGAACGGCGGAATGACAGACTGCTGCATCTGCTACACTGTCGATCCTAAATTCTCGACGAAAGATAAAATCAAAGCGATGTTCAGCGGCAAAAAACTGCCTGACAACCTTTTCTCAATCGACTATTTCGTAAACAAGGCGGTCGAGCTTGAAAAAGCCGGTGCCGATATGATTTCGATCAAGGATATGGCAGGTCTTATCAATCCGGCAATGAGCGCAAAACTTATTTCGGCACTCAAAAAAGCGGTCAAGATCCCGATAGATCTGCACACTCACTGCACTCCGGGCTACGGTTTGGGCAGCGTTCTCATGGCTATGGTCAACGATGTTGATATCGTTGACAGCGTTATCATGCCGTTTGCCGGCGGTCCTGCGGCTCCGGCGTTCGAGCTGATTCAGGTTTTCGCATCTAAACTCGGACTTGAGACGAATGTTGATCTCGCTGCGGTAAAAGAAATCAGAACCGAGCTTTTCAAAATCAGGAAAGAACTTGCGAAATTCGACCAATACAAACTTTTCCCGAAGGATTTCGACCCGACAGACAAACTTCCGGCTGATGTAGAAAAACTTTTCGACGACGCTATTGCAGCGGCAAAGAAAGGCGACACCGATACAGTCACCGACCTTACGCAGCAGATAGAGCGTTACTTCAACTTCCCGAAACCGAACGAAGTTGTCAGAATGGCTCAGATTCCTGGCGGAATGTACACCAATATGCTTGCTCAGCTTCAGGCTGGAAAAATTGAGCACCTTCTTCCGAAAGTTATGGAGATGGTTCCTATCGTCCGCCTTGCAGCAGGTGTTCCTCCGCTTGTAACTCCGACAAGCCAGATCGTCGGCACACAGGCTGTAAGCTGCGTCATCAACCTCAATTCCGGAAAGGCAATGTACGAAAACACGTCAGTACAGTTCGTAAATCTGGTCAAAGGCGGTTACGGTCATACGCCGTGGCCAGTGGACCCCGCTTTCCGTGAAAAAATCTCGGGAAAACGCGAGGAACAGCCTTACGACACATCGAAACACGTCAAACAGGTAAACGAAACTCTGGACGAATTCGGCGGTGTTAAACTTGCTGCAAACGAAAAGGAAGAACTTCTTCTCGAGCTTTTCCCGGCAGTTGCAAAGCCCTTCCTTAAAACGAAACGCGAGAAGGATTTCAGAGCAGAACAGCAGAAAGTTCAGGATAAACTTGACGAAGAGAGAGGAAAGCTTATTTCTGCACTTGAAGGCAATTTCCTCGAATAGCCATGGATTTTATTTCTCCCTACATCGACAGCGAAAAAAAGCTCCACATCAGGTTTGAAAAGCTCTTTTCACTGCTTTCATCATGCGGATTTTCGGGAAAAATAAATGTCTTGAATAGCGGAGAACCTTTTTTCATAATTCTTTCAAAAGGTTCTGTCTGGACTGACAAATCGATGAATTTATTAGGAAATCTGTCGAAGGCCGCACTCTTTAAAGTCGAAAGCGCAGTAAGCGACGATATGAAAAAGGGAATGAAGGAGTACGACGGAAAGGAATTCCTCTTTTCAGTGATTCTGAGTATGCCGAGGGAGCGGGTTCTGGAAGTTCTGAAGCCTTATGCGACGGAATTTCTTTCGATAAAACCCGAAGCGGCGAAACTTTTCTTTCTTCACGATGATCTTCAGCCTTTTGTCGGTCAGAAAAGGAGCGAGATATTTTCCAATCTTAAAAAAAGCTACCGCACGATATATTTCCTTTTGATCTCTCAGCTTGCCGTAATAGTTCAGGCAACTGATGAAGAAAGGGCAAAAATAACTGAAAAACTCAATAAATCCGACATTTTTTCCGAAAAGGCCGCGGCAGAAGAAGTTTTCGAAAAAGTCGCCCAGGAGAAAAAACAGGAAGCGCTTTCGGAAGAAGACGAAATCAAAATGTTCCTCAACGCAAACGAGCACTACACCGATATCTTTCAGCTTTTCGGGCTTAAAAACAAATTTGACGAAAGGGTCGCACGCCGTGAATACATCAGGATCATGCAGAAGATCCACCCCGATAAACTTGTCGGAATATCGCCGAATACCGCACTGCGGGCTAAGGATTTCCTGCAGCTTGCCGGTGAATGCTACGAGCTTATCCGTGATCCTGAAGTTGCTTCCGACATTGAACGGCTTATGCAGAAATACGGTCCGATAAGGTCGAAAGCCGAATATCTGAAAATCAAAGAATACGATTCCGCAATGATGAAGGCGACTGCTCTTGCAAAGATAGGTTCATATGATGCTGCGGCGAAAGTCTTTGATTTTATTTACAAAGAGACGAAAAATCCTGCGGCTCTGGAACAGAAGAACCTTGCTCTCTGGAAGTTGGCGCCTAAGTGGAACAAACTTGAAAAGGCTGATAAATACAAAGAGATCAGAGACGATTTCGTAAAAATTTCGATGATAAAGGAACTCTCTTTTGAATCGATGTATATTCTGGCTGAGATCTACGAATATTTTGAAGATATTCCCGACGCTTTGAAAGTCCTCGACAATATCCTCAAGGCAAGACCGGATGATTTCCGTGCAGCCGGAATGAAAAAGAGGATGATCTATTATAATCGCTTAAAGTCTTAATGTTTTGATCTTGTTATCTCGTGATGTCGACAGTCGTTATCTCGATATATCGATATTTCGATATTGATTTTTATTTAATTCATAGAGCCGCGGACGCAGCGTGCATAGTGGTTTGCAGTGTCATAGCTGTAGAAAACTACACCTGTCATGAAGTTTATAGCCCAGACTCTGTTGGTTTTTGTCGGATCGTTGTTGCTGGTCCAATACGGGAAATCGATCTGCTGTGAAACTCCGATCGAAAGGTAGTTTCCATTGCTGCAACCGTTTTTGCATGCCGTCGAATCTCCGTGACAGCTGGTATATTCGGCACAATCTGCGGTTATTGCACATTCGTTTGTTTTTGCGCAACCAGTGACGAGCGTTTTGAGTTCCGAGATATTCGGAAGTCTCCAGTCCGTGTGTCCAGCATAGTCAAGGTTTTCACAGTAAGCCTTTGCCGGTTCCCATTTTTCTACTCTGATAACACCTTCTTCCCATTTGTTCAGAGTTTCATTTATTGTTCCGTTCTGCCACTCGAGACCGTTGGTCGCAACATAAGTTTCAGCAACGCATTGGTGGCTCTGGCATGTCTTGCCGCCGGTGCAGTCGATGTCAGCGGTGCATTCCCAGTTCTGGCTCGGATCGCCTGCTTCTTCTTCCTCTTCCGTAACGTCTGCCGCAGTTCCTTCACGGACGCATCTTACCCAGTTTGCACCGCTAAGCACGTCGGCGTCACTGTGGATGATTCCGCTTTTGTAGTTGAGATACCAGTATGCCTTTGACAGTGAGCCTGCAGTGCCGGTATTCGGCGTGTCTGACCATGTTCCGTCGCAAGGATCGCCGTGCATTGCCTTGACGATGTAGCATTCGTTGTTCGCAAGCTGGGTGCTGCTGAGCTGGCAGTCTTTTTCCAGGTCGAGATAGGAATCCGCCGGGTCGTATTTGTCGGTGTTGAGAGCTTCGCAGCCAAGACATGAGTTTCCGAATCCCTGGGTATTTTCTTTATCGTCGTTGCAGGTTTCCTGTTTCGTGCAGGTATCGGTCGTCGGGCATTTTCCGCCGGGTTCTATCGTGCTGATGCCTCTTACTAAAGTCCTGAGTTCGTCAATTGTCGGCAGTCTCCAGTCGTCTGCTCCTGCGAGAATGAGGTTTTCGCAGTAGGTCTGGGAAGCTGCATGCGTCGGTCCGAGACCGCCTGTTCCTTTATTGCCCATCGGGTTTTCCCAGACAAGATGAACGCCTTCCCTGAAAGGTTTCGGGTCGACCCAGATACCCTGAGAATCTTTGTCGAATCCGCCGTCGCCGTTTCCTCCGGGATTGGTCGGATCATTGTTGTTGCCGGGATCGTTCGGATCACTGCTTGAACCGTTTCCCTGGCATGCGGATGTATCCCAGCCCGTGCAGTCAGCTTTGCATGATGCGAATCCGCCGGTGTAGTTCGGATCTATCGATTTGCACTCCTGTGCGCCGCCGTCGCAGACTTCACCGTCATCAACCATTTTGTTTCCGCAGTTCGGATTCTGCTGTCCGTCACCGCTGCCGTTACCGTCATCACTGCCGGAATTGTCAGCAGTGCTGTTGTCCTGACTGTTTCCGCCTTCAGTGTCAGTTTCATCTTCATCTGATGCGCCGCATGCGGCAAACATAAGAGAAAGAGCCAGAAAGATTACCAAAAATCGAAGTAAACGCATTTGAACCTCCAAATTCAATGAATAACAAGAACTCTATCAAAAACCGATTTTGAACGAATTTTGCGGCAGTTTTCTATCATACAAACAAAAAGAAGTAAACCTTTTCTTCTTGAAATAAAGACAATTTAAAATAAAATCCTACGGTATAGTTTTTTTGTAGCTTGCAAACTGATTGGAGTTGAAAATGAAGAAAATTCTTGTTGTTTTTGTGGTTTTGGCCGCGTTTATGGCGCTTTCTGCGGCAGATGCAGTAAAGCCTAAATTCACAGGCCGCATTATTGTGAAACTTGACAGCAAATGCTTGGCACAGGGCAGAGACAAGTGCATCAAAAGTCTGGGATGTACCGAAGCAGGCGAACTCACGCTAAAAAACTGGGCGCTTCTCAAATGCGACGGCGAACCTGTGACAAAAGCTGATGCTCTCATCAAAAAAGGGTTCAAAGCGGTTCCCGAAAGATTCGTGAAACACCAGCTTTATTCGGTCGATTCGATTGAACCGCTTTATCTCAACGATGTTTACATGAAGGAGCAATGGAATTTCCACAATGACGGAAAAATTACTGCGGCTGACAAAAAAATGATTGTCAACGGCAAAGATCACGCCCACATCGCCGAAGCATGGCGTCTTCTCCGTATTCTCGGGGCGGTAAAAAGCAACTGTGAGTTGGGAAAAGACAGGAAACTTGCGATAATCGACGACGGTTTTGATATTATGCACGAAGATATTGGCAGCGGTGTTATAGCATCGAAAAATTTCGGTGATAGTACTTGTGAAGAGGGCAATCTTTTCAGCAACCAGACTGCTACGAAAAATTTTCACGGAACGCTTGTTACAGGAATAGCTGCTGCAAGAGGAGCCAACGGTGTCGGTCCTGCAGGTGCATGTCCTGAATGTTCGCTGATTCTTGCGAGAATGGCCGGCGATCCTGAAGATGTAGGATATACATTTAAAGAGGAGGAGTATAAAACTTATTATTCTTATTATGACCAGATTTTCCGGTGGGTCATGGAGCAGGGGGCTGAAGTTGTAAACTGCTCATGGGGCTGGTTTTATGGGAGCGAGGATGATTTCTTGCCTGTTAAGGAGTATTTTGACGAGCTTTTTGAATATGCTGCAACTCAGGCGAACGGCGGAAAAGGAACTCTTTTCATTTTTGCTGCTGGTAATGAGGGCGAGGATTTTTCTTTTAATCCTTTTGCTACAAATCCGAATGTCCTTGCAGTCGGAGCAACAGACAGCACAGGAACAAGGTACAGTTTTTCAAATTACGGCCCGAAACTCGGAGTTATGGCGCCTACTGCAGGCGGAGAGTACCAGGGATCAGGTTCATCGAAAAAATTCTTTGACAGAATCTGGACGACCGATAATTACATCGCACCTACATGCAGTAACCCTGGAACCAGCGGATGTCACGACAAGGCAGGATGGAATCCGGAACATAATATGGCCGGAGGAGATCTTTATGTCGGAAAATATTCGTACCGTTTTTCTCACACATCTTCGGCAGCACCTCTTGTAAGCGGCGTTGCGGCAGTTGTTCTCGAGGCAAACCCGAATCTTACCGCGCTTGAACTCAAAGAAATACTTACAAGCACGGCTGATCAGGTTTCAAAATCGGACGCCGGCTACGATGCCAACGGTCACAGCAACTACTACGGTTACGGCCGCGTAAACGCTCTCCGCGCTGTTGCTGCGGCATGGATAAAAGGCGGCGGTGTCATCACGAAAAGCCTGAAGGATGCGATCGACAAGGCTTCGCCGTGCACGAAAGACAACTGCTGGAATTTTGCAGGTGCGTCATATCCGGACGAAGACTTGTATGACTACGATCCGAATGCCGAAGACGAATGTGAAGAACAGCCCTATACACCGCCGGATCCTGAAGACGATGAGGTTCCTGACGATGACAATGCCGATTCAGATTCCGGTGATACCGGCGACAGCGACACAGGAACAGACACAGGCGATACAACTGATACCGGAACAGATCCTGATACAGGCGACACTCAGAACGACGAGCCTGCTGGTCCTCTCTGCGGAAACGGAAACATTGACGCAAATGAAATCTGCGACGGTAACACGATGCCGTGCGCAAATCTTGCAGGAGCTCCTAAAAACGGAACCGCAAAATGCGCTTCAAACTGCATGAGCTGGGATAAATCGGGCTGCTACAACGACGGCGAGGAACCTCCGGCTTCAGATACCGACGAACCGAGTGCCGATAACGGTAACGACTCTTCCTCTGATTCAAATTCCGAAGATGAAAGTGATGATTCCGGCTGTGCGATCGTTCTGATAGATTAAGTCTTTTAATTTATTTCAAAGATTTTCTGAAAAACTATTTAAGATTCTTTTTGAAGCTGATGATGTCGGAAAGACCGGAGTAGGTTTTGTATGCGTTGTTTTCGCAGACAACGACTGTCGGGACGCTTCTGATCCCGAATTTTCTTGCAAGATCCATGTGGTCTGCAGCGTCAAGAACCTGAAGATAAGGTGTGCCTTCCAATTCTTCCTTTGCTTTCGGGCAGTTGGGGCAGGTTTTCTGGGTGAAGAGGTAAACCTGTTTGTCGCCGCATGATGCCTCAGACATGGAAGCAGCCGGCTGAACGAAGGATTCGGGAGCTATTCTGGTGTTGATTCCTACGCCGATAGAACCGCCGTTTCCGGAGTCGCTGCCGCCGAAAGTCTCTTTTACGATGTCTTCGGAAACCTGATATTTAGTTCTCTTTTCGAATTCCTGTTTCTTGCCGTCGTTCCAGTGTTCGATCGGTCTGTAGTAGCCGGTGATCCTGCTGTAGACTTCTACTTTGCCGCCGCATTTCGGGCAGGAATCGTGTTCGCCTGCGCTGTATCCGCATTCCGGACAGATCGTGTAGGTCGGAGAGATCGTGAAGTAGGGAAGTTTGAATGTGTATGCGATCTTTTTGACGAGAGCCGCAGCAGACTGCCATGAAGGAAGTTTTTCGCCGAGGAAAGTGTGGAAAACCGTTCCGCCCGTGAACTTCGTCTGAAGTTTGTCCTGGATCTCGAGAGCTTCAAAAGGATCGGTCGTGTAGTTTACCGGAAGGTGGCAGCTGTTGGTGTAGAAAGGTTTCTCGCTGTCGTTTGCAGCTGCGGTTACGATGTCGTCCCATCTTGCCTTATCCATTTTTGCAAGGCGGTATGCGGTCGATTCAGCCGGAGTAGCTTCAAGGTTGTAGAGTTCGCCGGTCTCTTCCTGATAGTTTTTGAGTTTTTCGCGCATGAAATCAAGAACTTCCTGCGAGAACTTAAGTCCTTTGTGACCTGCGATGTTCTCTTTGATCCAGCATGCGTTGAGGCACATTTCGTTCATGCCGACAAGACCGATCGTCGAGAAGTGGGAGTCGAAGTTGCCGAGGTATCTTTTGGTGTAGGGATAGAAGTTTTCGTTGAGGAGCTTCGTGCAGACTTTTCTCTTGATCTCAAGGCTTCTTCTTGCGATATCCATGAGTTTCGAAAGTTTTGCGTAGAATTCCTGCTCGTTCTTCGAATTGTATGCGATCCTCGGAAGGTTGATCGTTACGACGCCGATGCTGCCCGTTTTTTCGCCGCTGCCGAAGAGACCGCCGGTTTTCTTGCGGAGTTCTCTTTTGTCAAGCTGGAGTCTGCAGCACATACTTCTGACATCGCTCGGGTTCATGTCGCTGTTGATGAAGTTCTGGAAGTAAGGAGTACCGTATTTTGCCGTCATTTCGAAAAGAAGCTCGACGTTTTCGCCTTCCCATTTGAAATCCTTTGTTACGTTGTAGGTCGGGATCGGGTACTGGAAACCGCGTCCTACCGCGTCGCCTTCAAGCATGATCTCGATGAACGCCTTGTTGATCATATCCATCTCTTTCTGGCATTCGCCGTATGTGAAATCCATTTCCTTGCCGCCGACAATAGCGGGAACGTTTTTGAGGTCGTCAGGGCATACCCAGTCAAGCGTGATGTTGCTGAAAGGAGACTGCGTGCCCCATCTTGACGGAGTGTTTACGCCGAAAACGAAAGCCTGGATCGCCTGTTTTACACCTTTGTAGTCAAGTTTGTCGACGCGTGCGAACGGAGCAAGGTAGGTGTCGAAGCTCGAGAAAGCCTGAGCGCCTGCCCATTCGTTCTGCATGATGCCGAGGAAGTTGACCATCTGGTTCGCTATCGTGTAAAGGTGGTTTGCCGGAGCGGAAGTAAGTTTGCCGGGAACGCCGCCGAGACCTTCCTGAATGAGCTGTTTGAGTGACCAGCCTGCGCAGTAAGCGGTGAGCATCGAGAGGTCGTGAAGATGGAAGTCACCGTTTCTGTGGCAGTTTGCGATCTCTTCGTCGTAGATTTCGCTCAGCCAGTAGTTAGCCGTGATCTTTCCGCTGTTGTGAAGGATAAGTCCGCCGATGCTGTATGTAACAGTCGAATTTTCCTTGACTCTCCAGTCTTCGTTGCGGACGTAGCTGTTGATCGTCTCTTTGTAGTCGAGAATGGTCGATTTCATTTCGCGGAGTTTTTCGCGCTGCTTTCTGTAAAGGATGTAAGCCTTTGCAACTGTGGTGTACCCGCTCTTTTCGAGTGTGTTCTCAACGCTGTCCTGAACATCTTCGATCTCGATCACGTTGTCGTGGATCTTGTTCTGGAAGTCAGCCGTTACTCTGAGCGACAGGATGTCGAGAATATCGTCATTAAAAAGCATATCAGCGGCAACGAATGCCTTTTTGATAGCTTCCTTGATTTTGTTAAGGTCGAAATCCGCAATCGAGCGGTCTCTTTTTCTGATTTTGAACATTTGTTTTTCTCCTCTGGGTTAAAAGTTATAAAACACAAAAAGCTCGGCAATATTGCACAAGCGATTGTGGTTGTCAACAAAAAAATACACAATATCTTGGGATTTTTTATAAGTGTTTGAAATTTTTGAGAAAAAAATTTCTTATTTTTTGCCGCCGCGTTTTTTTATCGAAATATCGGAATGTCGAAATGTCGAAAAATCGTCACGACGTAACGCCGTAACGACGTAACGTATTATTTGAAAAAATGACCGATTCTGTTCAGTCTGAGCTCTTTGATGTCAAGCAGCGAGTTGCCGAACTGCACGGAAAACCATACGAAAAGCGGCTTGCCCTGCACGTTTCCGCGCGGAACGAAACCCCAGTATCTGCTGTCAAGGCTGTCGTCGCGGTTGTCACCCATGACGAAGTAGTTCCTTTCGGGAACGGTGAAAGAGCGGTTGCAGTACGGGCAGCGCGTGTTGATCTGTTCGCGGATGTCGTCGGTGAAACTGTCGTTGTAAATAACTTTGTATTTGTTGCCGTTCTCATCAGTTTCTTCGTACTGCGTTGTTTCCTCGATCCTGCCGCGCGACGAGTAGTAGCCGACTTTGCCGGTTTCCTCTCTTTCGAGTTTGCGGTTGTTCACGTAAATATTTTTTCCGGTAATATAAATTGTGTCTCCGGGAACGCCGATGACCCTTTTTACGAGGGCTTTTTTGTCAGGTCCGGGCTCGGTGAAAGTGATTATGTCGCCCCGTTTCGGGTCTGCAAATTCGACAAACTGGCTTTCCGCAAAGGGGAGTGTCAAGCCGTAATAGAACATCGAAACAAAGAGGTTGTCGCCAATTTCGATCGTGTCGACCATGCTTCCTGTCGGGACGCGGAACGATCCGATCACGAAAAATTTGAGGACAAGCGCGATAAGGACGACAAGCCAGAGTTCGTCAAAAAGCTCCCATAAAGCGTTCTGTTTATACTTCTTGAAGTAGTGATCCATGTTGTAGTTGGTTTCGCCGAGTGCTTTTTTTGCGTATTCGATGGTGAATTTAGGATATTTTTCGGCCGAAAAGTTTTCCTTATCTGTTTTTGCGCGTTCTTTTTCTTCAAAGATTTCTAAAATTTTTTTGATGTTTTCATTCAGTTTTTTCTCTGTCTGTTCAGGCAGGTTTTTCCGTTTTTTCTTTATCCATTCAAGCCTGTTTCCCTGAATTGCCAGCTTTTTCAATATTTTTCTGAGTTTTAATTTTTCTAACAAGAGCCCCTCCGTTTTTAAAGCCCGAAAAAGATAGTCAAAAGCTCTCCAATTGCAAAATTTTATCTGCTATGCCTGCAGAGACATGGTCTGATAATTAATAATTATGAAAAGTATATTATTTAGAGTTTTTTATTTGACTTTAAAACTTCAAGTCTAATAATGCAGCGGTTGTTTGAGGTCGCAATGCGGATTATAGAAGGTTTAGCCATAAAAGAGGCCGTGAAAGAGCTTTTTATAAGGCTCAACTATTCGCCCGAATCGCTTGAGAATGTTGTTTTCTCTGATTCGAAGATGGATCTTTTTGAAAATCAACTTGCTGAAATCATTGATAAAAATCGTAAAATGGCAAAAACGGAAAAACGTCCTCTCTGTCAGGACTGCGGAATTGCACAGGTTTTTGTGAAAATGGGCAAAAACGTCACTTTCAGCGATTCTCCGAGCCTTGCAATTCTCATAAACAAAGGAGTTGAAGAGGCTTACAGCGCAGGTCTGCTCAGAAAATCGACTGTCGCTGACCCGTTTGAGCGCAGAAACGAAGGGAAAAACCTTCCTGCTTTCATCCACTACGAGCTTTGCGACGGTGACACTTTCGAGATTTACGGCATCGCAAAAGGCGGCGGCAGCGAGAACGTAAGTGCTCAGAAGATGCTTGTTCCGGCTGTCGGACGCGAGGGTGTAGCCGATTTTGTTTTTGAAACGCTCAAAAACGCAGGCGGAAAGGGCTGTCCTCCTTATTTTGTCGGTGTCGGAGTCGGCGGAACATTCGATTCTGTCGCGACTTTAGCGAAAAAAGCACTTATTGAGCAGGTCTGCGAAGATAACGAACTGCTTGAAATGATTAATGAAAAGATAAAAGATTTAGGCTTCGGAGTCCTCGGCTTTCCGGGAAAGTGTCCGGTAAAAGCAGTTTATGTGAAAAAGGCTCCGACGCATATTGCAATGATGCCTGCGGCCGTTGCTCTCAACTGTCACAGTTTCAGAACCGGAAAGGTTGAGCTATGATAAGCGCGGATAAGGAATTAAGAGCCGGAAACATCGTGAATTTAAGCGGAGAAATGTTCACTCTGCGCGACAATTCCGCTAAAAAGCTCGCCGAAATGCTCGAAAACGGCGAAAATCCGAACTTCCCGCTTGAAAATTCAGCTGTTTTCTTTGCAGCTCCGACTCCCGGATTCGAGGAAGGACGTGCGAGCATAGGCCCTACGACGAGCGCAAGAATGGCGGCGTTTATTCCGAAACTGATCGAAAAAGGTGTTAAATATTTTATCGGCAAAGGCGGTCTTCCGGAAGCTGCGAAAAATGCAGTTGTTGAAGGAAAAGCCTTCTATTTTCAGGCACTTGGCGGTGTCGGCGCATACTACGGAAGCAAGGTTTCTTCAATGGAACTCATGCTTTTCGAGGAGTTCGGCCCCGAAGCAATTTACAAAGTTGAGGTATCGGATTTTCCGGTAATAATTTCAATAGATTCAGACAGTGGCATATTTTTTTAACTTGTGAGGTTTGAACATGGGAAAAAGAGAATTTCAGGAAACGAAGTATGAAGGCGAAAAGTGCGTGCTGACGGTTCGTCCCGCGCTTTGCAAAGGCTGTGAAGTCTGCATCGAATTCTGCCCGAAGAAAGTTCTTTCGCTCGAAAGAAAACAGCAGGTAGTAGTTGCCGACCACATCGAAAACTGCATCGCTTGCGGAATGTGCGAGCTGAGATGCCCCGATTTCGCTATTTACATTGAGAAAAAGTAGGAGAGAGCTATGGCAAATCCAAAGTACGAGTTTATTCAGGGAAACCTTGCCTGCGCTAAAGGCGCGGCTTATGCCGGCTGCAAGTTCTTCGGAGGATACCCGATCACTCCGTCGACCGAAATAGCCGAATTCATGTCAGAATATCTTCCGCAGCACGGCGGAAAATTTATCCAGATGGAAGACGAGATCGCGTCGATCGGCTCTATCATCGGCGCGTCGCTTACCGGCGCGAAGGCAATGACGGCTACAAGCGGTCCCGGTTTCTCGCTTATGCAGGAGCTTCTTGGTTACGCATGCATCGCCGAGGTTCCGATAGTTGTAGTCGACGTAATGAGAGGCGGCCCCTCGACCGGTCTTCCGACTTCTCCGGCTCAGTCCGATATTCTCCAGGCAAAATGGGGAACCCACGGCGACCATCCTTCGATCACGATCGTTCCGAACTCTGTCGAGGAGATGTTCACAGAGACAGTCAGAGCTTTCAACCTCGCTGAATTCTTCAGAACTCCCGTTATAATCCTTGGTGACGAGATCATCGGCCACATGAGAGAGAAAATCAGAATTCCGGAACCGGGAGAACTTGAAGTTATAAACAGAAGCCTTCCGAACAACGACGGCGTATGCAAGACTCCGTATGCGTCAGATCTCAACAAGCCGGTATGCCTTCCGAACTTCGGAAAGAGCAGGATCCACGTCACCGGTCTCAACCACGACGACACCGGTTTCCCGACCATGGATCCGAAGATCGTTGCAAGGGAAAACGAAAGAATTTCCATGAAAATCTATCATCAGAGAAATCTGATCGACAAGTTCGAAGCTCTTCACTGCGACGATGCGAAAGTCCTTTTCCTCGCTATCGGCAGTGCGGCGAGAGCGGCTGAGGAAGTTGTCAATGTTCTCCGCGAAAGAGGCGTAAAAGCAGGTCTTTTCAGACCGATCACGCTGTGGCCTTTCCCGAAGGACGAGTTCGCGAAGTATGCGGCAAACGCTGACTACATCGTTGTTCCCGAAATGAACCTGGGCCAGCTCAAGACTGTTGCGGAAAGATTCACGAAACGCACGAAGATCATTCCGATAAACCTTGTCAACGGCGAGCCGCTCGGACCTGATACCATTATTTCGGCCGTCAATCACCTTAATATTTAGGGGAGGAGAAAATGTTTGATTATTCGCAATATTTAAGAAACGAAAAACTTCCGCACATCTGGTGCCCGGGCTGCGGTCACGGAATAGTTCTCAAATCGCTCATCAGAGCAGTCGCAAAGGCAGGCTGGAACAAAGACGAGATAGTTCTTGTCAGCGGTATCGGCTGCGCTTCGAGACTTCCGGGATACGTTGATTTCAACACGCTCCACACAGCTCACGGCCGTGCTCTCGCTTTCGCAACAGGCATCAAGCTCGCGAAACCCGAAATGCACGTAATCGTAGTTTCCGGTGACGGCGACTCGCTTGCGATCGGCGGAAACCACTTCATCCACGCCTGCAGAAGAAACATCGACATCACGCTTATCTGCTTCAACAACGGAATTTACGGCATGACGGGCGGTCAGTATTCTCCGACCACGGCAAGCGGCGATAAAACGGCTACATCTCCTTTCGGAAACGTCGAACCGCACTTCAACGTCGCTGAACTTGCAAAAGGAGCAGGCGCGACATTCGTTGCAAGAGGCACGAGCTACGGCGTTCCGCAGCTTGACAACTACATTTACCAGGGTCTTATGCACAAAGGCTTCTCGGTAATCGAGGCGGCTGAAGCATGCTTCACGACTCACGGCAGAAAGAACCGCAAAAAATACGGTCCCAGCAACCTTGACATGCTCAAATGGCAGAGAGACCACGCGGTTTCGATCGAAAAAGCGGCCGGAATGAGCGAGGAAGAACTTCAGGACAAAATCGTAACAGGTGTTCTCCATAATGTTGACAAACCTGAATTTACCGAACAATATCAGAAACTTATTGATTCTTTCGGTGGAGGGGCAAAATGAGAAAAGAGATAAGATTTTCAGGCAGCGGCGGTCAGGGCGTAATCCTTGCATCCGTAATTTTGGGAACCGCAGCGGCTCTTTACGAGAACAAACACGCAGTTCAGAGCCAGTCCTACGGCCCTGAAGCGAGAGGCGGCGCGTCAAAAGCTGACGTCATCATCAGCGACGAACCCGTAAAATACCCGAAAGCGAGAAACATCGACTTCATGCTCTGCCTTACGCAGAAAGCTGCGGACAAATACCTTCCTGATCTCAAGGAAGGCGGCCTTGTCCTCATTGACAGCGACTATGTCGATGTTCCCGAAAACGACAAGTACACAGTCGTAAAACTTCCGATCTCCTCGACGACATACGACAAACAGGGCAAACTCATCGCCCTCAACATCGTTTCGCTTTCCGCATTCGTCGAAGTAACGAAACTCGTTTCGGAAGATTCTCTCGAAAAAGCAGTTCTTCAGGCTGCACCGAAAGGAACCGAAGACTTCAACATGGAAGCGGTAAAAATCGGAAGAGAACTGGCAAAAACGCTGAAATAAGATCGGATTTATTTCGTAATTTTTCTTGAAAAACTCATTATATTTTTCCTGATAATCCAGAAAAGTTAAATTTGTTTATATTCTTAAACCCGACCAGTTTTAAGAGAATTAAAGAGAATCAAGAGGATTTGTTTTTGCCGATCAATGCCCATATTGGCTTTTTAATTCAGCATTTTTTTCGTCTAAAAATGTCTAAATCGACAAAGTTTTTGATTTTTTTGCGAAAATTTAACAAGTTGATTTTACTGCAATTTTTGGCAAATCTCGTCTAAAAATGTCTAAAATCTCGTCTAAAAATGTCTAATTTTCATCGCATTTAGACATTATCCATTCTTTACCGTCAGGCTTTATTTTTTCTGTTCGTTTAAGGATTTGCAGAATATTTTTTATCTTGGTTTTCTTTTGCTGCTCGGTTAAATTTTCCGACAATTTCGGCAAAAGAATTTCTTCAAGTTTTGACTTTTTCGCACTGCCGAATTTTTTGATGTAGTCAAGAATTATTTTTTTGCAGTAATCGTCATCTATTCCGATCTTATTCATATAATCTGTTTCCTGATGCGTGATTTTTGCTACTTCAGCAGAAATTGTATAGTTGTTTTTCCGTCCTTCTATCAGCTTTTTGGATTTCAAATACTTAAAGGCCTCGTCATTTATCGGAAGTTTTTTCTGAATGCGGTCGAGCAGAATAATGTCAGAAAGCTCCAAATCCGGCATTTGTGCCAGTTTTCTGGCGTATTGCATATCAAGAACTTTCCCCGTGATTTTCACCTCAACCTCGTTATTCGAGAAATCATAGTCAGGCAGAGGAAAGAACTTGTTTTTCTGCAAGACAAACATTTTTTTGATGCCGCTTCCGATTGTGTCGATCATATTCAAATTAACCATCGCTTCGGCAAGGAAAGGATTGCGATAAACAGATTCTGGAGCATCGTTTTTCAGAACATTTTCAATGGTTTTCGGAATAAAATCACCTGAATTGGAGAAAACAAGCACCCCGTTTTCATACTCAACGATATTTATTTTTCCTCCGACGGAATAATCCTGATGAACAATGCAGTTGTTCAAAGATTCTCGAATTATAAACGGATCGAAACGGAGAACTTCTTCAGGAAACAGCGTTCCGTCCTGAATATAGCGGTATTTCAAATTCCTGATTTTGGAATGAACTTCACCTACGGCAAGAATAAACGGGCAGGAAAAATGCTCATAATCGACCTCAACTCCGTCTTTATCCCGAAGAATCCAAGTCATTTTTGCCACAGCCGGACTTAGAAAATGATGACTTTCGGGCTTTCCCAACAGCAAAAGCGCAGTATTCGTCACCTTGCCGCGAATGCAAAGTTTTGCTTTGTTGAGAAATGTCACATCATTCCAATGTTTCATGTCTTCTTCCAAATGAGGATTTTTCTTTGCAAACTGGAGGCGGGCAAAAGAAACGGCTTCTTCCGACAAATCATCCAAAGTAGCTCCGTCCACAACTTGCGCACTCCAATCCTTTTTCTTGTTCTGATTCCGTATCCGTTCGATTTCACCTATATCGAGAGCGACAAGGCTTTCTCCGCTTCTTCCGTAAAAATGACCTTTCCATGCAACAGGAATTCCCTGCGGAGCGGCAGGAATCTGAAAAAGGATGACATCTTTTCCGTCAACCGTGCAGCGGTATGTCGCAAGAAATGAAAGCATCGGGGAAGTATGGTTGGATATTTCCAGTTTGTATTCATTTAACTGCGCTTCGGATATGCTTGTTCCTACAATCTGCTTCTGATTGCCGATTCCGAACAAAATCCACGAATATGCCTTGTCCGCGAGATTCGCCTCGTTGCTCAAAGCTGAAAAGTACTTTCCGAAATCATCTTTACTGAAATTCTTTTTTGCTTCCTTAAATTCAAGAACTTCCGATTCCGTATCTGCACGGAGCAAAGTTTCCAACAAATCTTTTACTTCGTTTTCAGTCATTTTTTCTCCTTATATCATCGAGTGGGGTCATTGTGGTTTTTGTACTCCTGAGAGTTTTTCATCTAAAAACTTGAATTGTCTCTAATCCGCGTTTCTTACACAACGGACATAATAGGTGTCACTCTTACCGTTGCTCTCCACACCCCCGCCGAGGAAATTTACGAACCATGCGTAATCTGTATAACCTGACCTAGTAGAGGAAGACCAAAAAAAGTTGCTCGGCATATTGGGGAAATATGAATAAGGCCCACCTGATTTTTCATAGTTTACAAGTGATGCAAGCTCGTTTTTGTTCGGCAGCCTCCAGTCGGAATATCCCGCATAAGTTGAATCTTCACAGTATTTCAGTGCCTGCTGCCAGGTTTTACCGGTCACATGCTCTTTCTGCCACATGAGACCCGTCTTTGAATCGCTAACAACAACCGAGCCGCTTATTGTCTGAGTCGTGAAATCTGCAGATGTCGCAGGCTGCATCTCATCACCGCTTACACAAAGAACTTTGTAGGTATTGGTTTTTGTGCTATTACCATCACACCAATACAAACCGTATGACGGTGAAAAATAATAAGCGTAAATGGTGTTTCCGTTGTATTCTTTCGATGTCCACAAATAGGTGCCGTACAATGTCGGCATATTAGCGAAATTGGAATTCGTTGCAGGATTGTATGTGCTGTTGTCAACGATCGTGAGCAATTCCAGTGGATTCGGAACTCGCCAGTTGCTTTTGCCGCCATAGTTCGAGCTGTTCAATTCATTGCAGTGTGTCGAACGGTTTGCCCAGGTGTAGGTGCTTGACGAAGGTGATTTCTCCCAAGTAAGCCCCGTGTTGTTGTCCACGATCACATTTGCTGAAGATGTGAAGCTCTGCGCCGTGCATTTGCTCGTGTATTGCGCATCCTGACCAAAGAAATCGGCACTTGATAATATCGGACAGGTTATTGACGAGGATGCGTTGTAGCACGATGTTTGACCAGTGCAGATATTGCCGAGTGTTGTCCTTTCTTCGCACGAAGAGCCGTTCCAGAAGTATCCGCTGTTGCATTCGCAGAAATAATTCTGCCATGAAGTTGAGGTGCAGACTTCGCTTGAATTTTTGAGATTGACACACGGATTTGATTCACAAGGATTCATGCATTCAGTCCCATTCCAATAATAACCATTTTTACACTCACATGAGAAAGTACTTGAGTCTATGGTTGAGCAGATTCCTGTTGAATTGGCAATATCAATGCACGGATTATTTGGTAAACATTGGTTCTTTATGCATTCTGAGCCATTCCAAAAATAGTTTTCATCACAATCTCCAATACATTCTAAGCCGTTCCATAAATAACCTTCATTACATATATCCGATCTCACACAATGAAGATTGTTTAATTCTGTTTTGTTTTTACTCTCAACAATACCTGAAAAGAAATTTACAGTCCAAGCACTATCCATTCCAAAAGTCGAGGAAGACCAAAGATGATTTATTGGTGTATATATATGATCTGATGCTGGTCCATATTTGTTATAGTTAATAAGTGATGCCAGTTCGTTTTTGTTTGGCAATCTCCAGTCGGTATAACCTCCTTCATCTAAAGTTTCACAGTATGAAAGTGCTTCCTGCCAAGACTTGGATACAAAAGCTCTTTGCCACATAAGACCAGTCGTCGCATCCGTAAGAACATTTGTATCTGTTGTTGAAAAATATGCGGTCTGCATTTCGTTTCCACGCACACACATTACATTGTGAGTTGAAGTCGTTGAATCTAAATGGATGGAGCCGTAATAATAATAGAAAGCTTGGTCTGTATTTGACAATACATAAGTTTTTGAACTCCATAGATTAATGTGTATATTTGGAAAAAATTGTTCAGGTCTTACATATTCGTATGATAAAGATAATAACTCTAGAGGTGTTGGCAATCTCCAATCTGAATAACCACCATAAATTAGATTGTTGCAGTAATTTATGGCTTCAGTAAATTTATATTCCAAATTAGAAGTTGTTTGTTGCCACTCAAGAAATGTATTATTGTCAATAATTATTTTTTCTTCTTCAAAAAGAGAGTCTATTGAAAAGTTATGTTGTATGCATCCACTATTTGCATAATTTGCATCTTGACCGAAAAAATCTTCAGATATTGTAGGACAAGGATATAAACTCTTGGAATTGTCGGAACAGTCTTTCAGTCCACTGCAAACGTTTCCTAGTGAAACTAATTTTTCTTCTTGCTGAGGTTTACACTGAAAGCCATCCCATTCATCTTGCGAACTGCATAAGAAATGACATTCGTTCTCACTTTTTTCTTCACTATAAATAGCCGTCGCACTAGGTGTCCAAATCGTTCCATTCCAAGTTTGAGTAATTATAGAAGTTGTATTCCATCTTGCATTTGCAGGAAGTCCTGTACAATCTACTGTTCTGCTGTCAGCGATGCAGAAAGATTCGTTCCAAGTATAGTTTGCTTTGCACCAGCAGGAGTATCTTGTTTCGTCTATCGGTGTGCATGTTCCAGTAGAGTTTTCAACATTGACACACGGATTCGGGTTACACGGTGATTTATTATCATAATCATCTTCCGTATCTACATTGTCATCATTTTGTTCCGACAATGTATCAGAGATATCATTATCTTCGTCTGGCATTGTATCTGAATTGTCATTTTCAGAATCGTTTTGATCGTTATTGTTTTCATTAGTTTTTTTGATGCAGATATTATTTTCAACATCGCATTCAAGACCTTTGTTGCAGGTTTCGTTCGGATAGCATTCACCGTAAAGTGAACCTGTTTCTCTGCCAGACTCATTGCCATTGTCGGCGGTTTTTCCCGAATTGCCGCCGTCGCCGCAACCAAACATTAAAAGTAACAAACAAAAAAGCACGAAAATGATTGAGTTTTTCATAAGAACCCCAAAACAAAAAGATTCATAAAATCAAACTCGGATATGATAAGGAAAGTGCTCAAAAATGCAAGTTAAACCACCGCTCCGATGCAAATAATCGGCGGATTTTTTAACTCAAGCGGTATATGTCTGATCTGGCATCCTACGGCCCTGAAGCGAGAGGCGGCGCGTCAAAAGCTGACGTCATCATCAGCGACGAACCCGTAAAATACCCGAAAGCGAGAAACATCGACTTCATGCTCTGCCTTACGCAGAAAGCTGCGGACAAATACCTTCCTGACCTCAAGGAAGGCGGCCTTGTCCTCATTGACAGCGACTATGTCGATGTTCCCGAAACAGACAAATACAAAGTCGTAAAACTCCCGATTTCTTCGACGACCTACGACAAGCAGGGCAAACTCATCGCCCTCAACATCGTTTCGCTTTCAGCATTCGTCGAAGTCACGAAACTCGTTTCCGAAGATTCGCTCGAAAAAGCAGTCCTTCAGGCTGCACCGAAAGGAACCGAAGATTTCAACATGGATGCGGTAAAAATCGGAAGGGAACTGGCAAAGACTCTGAAATAAAATCTGGAAAATTTCTTTTTAAAATCAATAGATTATTGAGACATCATAGTATGGCATTCTATTGCTTAATCCTAAACCAGAATCTGTTGCCCCTTTCTCGCTAATTCTCGCTTTCTCGTTTGTCAGGGTCGGGAATTGCAATACCTCTTCGAAAATGCGTTTTCCCAAGTTCCAATACATCTGAACACGGCAGAAATCCACACTGCGCACCGCATTATTACGGGCGGCCTCTATGATTTTCCGGGCATCTTCAACGATGTCATTAGTTTTGATGTAAGTTGCAATGTTACTCACTTTTTTCTCCTTTGCTGGTTTTCAAAATGCGGAGACATAATTACACCTCTTCGATGGTAGGGCAAATCCCTTGAGACGGCTCATTGACCCCAATCCGTCTCCTCTATCCTCACCGCCCGCTTTCCAGATCGTCAATGCGAATTTATTGCGTCTTTCCCGCTCGCTGTTTCTGGTTTCAGATTCAAACGTTCCTATATTTCACTCTAACTGCTTGTTCAATCCGCTCTCAATTTCCTCAACTGTAGGCATTTTATCACGTAATTCTTTCGGGAGCTGCTTACACGCGATTTCATATTCGGAAATGCCGATCGGAGCGTTTATCCGAGAAAGTGCGTAACGTGCCAACACACTGTTTTTCTCTTTGCAGATCAAAAGTCCTATGGAGGGATTATCCTGAGGAGTATTCAGCAAATCATCAACCATTGCCGTATATCCGGCCAGTTGCCCGATGTCCTGAAAGTCAAATTCAGTGACTTTGATTTCAATTACACAGTAACGGTGAAGGGGAATTATGTAAAACAAAAGGTCAATATATTTGTCTTTGCCGCCTGCCGACAAGTGGTATTCGCGTCCTACAAACGAAAATCCTTTACCCAATTCCAGCAGAAACTGTAAAAGTTTTGTCGTCAATTCATTTTTCAGATCTTTTTCGGAATAGTTGTTGTTCAGTTGAGCAAAATCAAAGTGATACGGATCTTTCAGCAGTTGCTGCGCGAGGTCGCTTTTTATTGACGGCAGCGTATTTTGGAAATTTGTCTGAGCTGAACCTTGTCTTTCGTATAAATCCGAATCGAGAAAATTCATCAACAGCCCGCGTCCCCACTGGTTTTTCAGTGTCTGCCGGACAAAGAACAATGCTTTCTTGCTGTTTCCTTTAACTTTGTCGATGATTTTCTGATGATGTGTCCACGGGATGCAGAAGAGCATTTCAAAATCGTCGGCAAGTTGCCGACAGTTTTCAAATAACGGCGCATACAGGCAATAAAAATATTTCGTATATTTGAGACTTGTCGGAGCAAATCCCTTTTTGTTATTAAGTGACGAAGTCAGATCTTTGCTTAAATTTTCATAGAAATGTGAACCGTATTTGTTTTCAAACTGCCGCTGTTCAATGTCTTGCCCGATTGTCCAGTAAAATCGGAGCATTTCACAGTTGATCTTTACAGCGGCTTTTATCTGGCTTTGTCTGTAACGTTGACTGAGTTCTTCAATCCAATTGAGATATTCTTTGTCTTTTATCATAATTCTTATCCAAATAATCAAATTAACAAAAGGCAATGAATTAAATATCGAATTTAAAATTTAAGTCAACAAAAATTTGGTTTAGAAAATTTGAAATTTTAAGACTCGATAGCCGGTTCTAGGCGGGTAGGGCACGGAACCTTAGCGGCATCTCCCGCAGGGCGTATCCACTTAATTAAGACGCACCACGGCACGTCTGCATTGAATTCCTCAATTTCTTACGCAGCGGACAGCGCGGGTGTAGTTGACCTTATGGTATGTGGATACTGCACCAGAGGAGAAATCCAGGTCGAAGGCGCGTTCCGGAAGGTTGGGACGCGAAGTTGATGTCCAGAATCTGTTTGCAGGCATATCCGGGAAATTGGAAGCCGGAGCGTTCCTGTTGTAATTAACAATGGTGAGGAGTTCGTTTTTGTTGCGAAGTCTCCAGTCGGAATGTCCCGCATAAGTCAGATCTGCACAGTATTTCAGGGCTTGCTGCCATGTTTTGCCGGTGACATATGTTTTTTCCCAAATGAGACCTGTAGTCTGCCCAGATCGGCATCATCGTCCGGTTTCGTGTCAGGAATGTCATCGACATCTTCCACGGCCGGATCATCAGTCGTGTCGGCATCGGACGAATCCTCGTCAGGGTAGTCATAAACGTTTTCTTTTTTGCCTTCACCGCATGAAACGGCAAAAACAAGAAGAAAAAGTGCAAAAACAAGGCAGAACTTCTTCATTTTAAACCTCCGGTTTTATGGCCTGGACACACTGTTTTAATAATTGCGTTGCGTTGAACATCATTTTGTCTTCAAATTGAATCACCAACAAAACACACTATTTTAGAGGTATGCTTTTGGAAGGCAAGTTTTTTTTACAACAACTTTGATCAGATTCAGTGTGCGGTCAGACCAGCCCTTTAAGCCATTTTCCGGTGAGAGATTCCTTATTTTTCACGATTTCTTCCGGTGTTCCCGCGGCGACTATTCTGCCGCCCGCATCTCCTCCTTCGGGACCGATGTCGATGATGTAGTCGGATGACTTGATTATATCCAGGTTGTGTTCGATTACGATTACGGTAGAGCCTTTATTTACGAGCTGATTGAGTATGGCGATAAGTTTTTTTACGTCGTCGAAATGAAGTCCTGTCGTCGGCTCGTCAAGGATATAAATTGAACTGTCTGAGCGTTTTTTCGAGAGTTCTTCTGCAAGTTTTATCCTCTGCGCCTCTCCGCCCGAAAGGGTGTGGGCCGGCTGTCCGAGTTTGATGTAGCCGAGTCCTATTGAATTCAGAAGGTCGAGTTTACGCTTTATCACAGGGAACGGGGCGAAGATCTCGGCTGCTTTCGCAACGTCTGTTTCAAGAATGTCGTGGATATCGTAATCCTTGAATTTTATCTGCAGAGTTTCGTCGCTGAACCGTTTTCCGCCGCAGTCGGGGCATCTGACGAATGTGTTAGGCATGAAGTTCATCTCGATTTTGATGATCCCGGCTCCCTGGCAGGTTTCGCATCTGCCTCCCTTGACGTTGAAGGAAAAACGGCTCGCCTTGTAACCGCGCGCCTTTGCTTCGGGCATTGCGGCAAATAAATCGCGGATGTATCCGAAAAGTCCGACATATGTTGCCGGATTCGATCTCGGAGTTCTGCCGATGGGCGACTGGTCGATCTCAATGAGCTCGTCTATTTTTCCGTTGATTTTTATGCTCTTGAAGTCGGCTTTTTCCTTTCGCAGAGCGGGGATGAGTGTCTCCATGACGAGCGAGCTTTTTCCGCTTCCCGATACTCCCGTTACCGAGCAGAAGACTCCGAGCGGGATCTCTGCATTCACGTTTTTGAGGTTGTTTGTCGTGACTCCCGAAAGTTTGATCCAGCCTGTCGGTTTTCTGCGCGTTTGGGGGACTTCGATGGTCTTTCTGCCGCTTAAATAGTCGGCTGTGAGCGATTTTTTCACGTTGAGAATGTCTTTTGATTCGCCAGCGAAAAGAAGTTCTCCCCCTTTTTCTCCGGCTCCGGGACCTAAATCGACGAGAAAATCGGCCGCTTCGATGATCTCCTTATCGTGCTCGACAACTATCACATTGTTGCCTATATCGCGAAGATTCTTTAGTAAATTCACTAACTTGTCGGTGTCGTTCGGGTGAAGCCCGATGCTCGGTTCGTCAAGAACATAGGTGACTCCGGTGAGAGCGGAGCCTATCTGGCTTGCGAGATTTATCCTCTGTGCTTCGCCGCCCGAAAGCGAGTTTGTTTTGCGGTTTAGAGTGAGATATCCGAGCCCCACAGAATCGAGAAATTTAAGGCGCGAACGGATCTCTTTGAGCGGTTTTGCCGCGACTTCGCGCTCGAATTCCGAGAATCCGAAAAATTTGTCGTCCGACAGTTTTTTGTAAAGTTCGCGTACGGGGATTTCGCACATTTCGTAGATGTTGAGTCCGCCGATCGTGACCGAAAGGGCTTTTTTGCTGAGCCTCTTTCCGCCGCACTCGGGGCATACGCCTTCCGCGAGGAATTTTGACAAGTCTTCGCGCACAGCCTCCGATTCGCTCTCTCTCCAGCGGCGCTCCAGCGAGGGCATGAGCCCTTCGTATTTTTTTGTCATGTTGAATTTAGTGGTTTTTGTGCTTATCGAGAAGTCGATTTCGTCTGCGGAACCGTATAGAACCGCGTTCTGGACTGTTGTCGAAAGCTGGTCGAAGGGGAGTTTCGGATCTTCGCCGTAATGTTCGATCACCTGTTTTATATTGTATTTTGTGAATGCCCAGAGGTCGGGGAACGCTTTATTCACAGGCTGTGACGGATCGACAAGCACTTTATTGACATCCATGTAAGTCCGTGTGCCGAGACCGCTGCATTCGGGGCACGAGCCTGCCGGGTTGTTGAAAGAGAAGGTGCGCGGCTCGATTTCGTCGTAGTAAATGTCGCAGTAGGGGCAGGCAAAATTCTCGCTGAAAAGTTTCTCCTCGCCGTCGATCTCTTTGACGATCATTTTGCCGTTTCCTTTTTTGAGAGCCGTTTCGACCGAGGCCTGGACTCTCGCCGCATCTGTGTCGGGTTTTATCGCGAGCCTGTCAACGACAAGGTTGATGTCGTGCTTTTTGAACTTGTCGAGTTTCGGCATTTCTTCGTCGAGACGGTATTCGGTTCCGTCAATGATTATGCGGAGATAGCCTTCCTTGTTCAAGTCTTCGAAAAGTTTTTCGTAGGTCCCTTTCCTGCCGCTGACTACCGGCGACAAAACGAGTATTTTCTTGCCGGTTTTGTTGAGGATGAGTTCGACGATCTTCGCCGCAGGAGTCTTTGTGATCTCGCGTCCGCAGTTGTGGCAGTGGACTTTGCCGGCACGGGCGAAAAGAAGACGCATGTAGTCGTAGATCTCGGTCGTCGTTCCCACGATCGAGCGGGGGCTTGCGTTGAGTCCGCGCTGCTGGATCGCGATCGAAGGCGACAAACCCTCGATCAAATCTGCTTCCGGTTTTTCCGAAAGTTCGAGGAACATTCTCGCGTAACTCGAAAGGCTTTCGACGTATCTGCGCTGCCCTTCGGCATAGATCGTGTCGAACGCGAGCGAAGTTTTTCCGCTTCCCGAAACGCCAGTCACTACGACAAGCTTCTCATGCGGGATCTCGATATCGAAATTTTTCAGATTGTGGTGTCTCGCACCTTTTATGATGATTGAACGAAGCATTTTTACCTCCTAAAACTTGGGCATTCTTATATTTTTTCCGGTCGAATATGCAAGATAAATCGTTTTTGACTAAATTATTTCTTTGGTATATAAGCGTGTGTCTGAAATTTTGGAGGTTTCAAAATGAAAAGAAATTTTTTGGTTTTCCTCTTTATCTGTGGTCTCAGTGTTTCACTTTTTGCGGAGCCGAGACTCCTTACGATCCTTTTTACAAACGATTCCCACGGTATGGCCTGGGCGTTTGACGCTCCCGACAGCCCGAAGACAGGCGGTCTTGCAGCTCAGAAAACTCTTGTCGAGCAGATCAGAAACGAAGTCCAGCTCACGAACGGCGACGTTGTAGTGCTTAGCAGCGGAAACGTCACGATGGGCGATCCGAGAAGCAACGTCTGCGAAAACCTGCCGATGATAACGGGCATGAACCTTATCGGCTACGACGGAATGCTTATCGGAAGCCACGAATTCGATTTCGGAATGAAGACTTTCGAAAAGATGCAGAAAGAGGCGAGATTTCCGTTCATGGCGGCCAACCTTTTCTACAAAAACAATAAGCAGATAGGCAAGTCGTTTATTCAGAAAGAGATGATAAACGGCGTGAAAGTAGCTTTCGTAGGCATCGCGACACCCGAAATCGAAAAGATCTCCAACGCCGGCGTTGAAGGGCTCGTAAAGGTTCAGGATCCGATCGAAGCTGCGAAAAAAGCGGTCGAAGAACTCAAGAAAAACAACGATTTCGTAGTTGTTCTTTCGAACCTCGGCTACTCCGATAAAGATATGGATGCTGACGGTTATCCGAGTGACAGAATGCTTGCAAAAGAAGTTCCCGGGATCGACCTCATTATCGGAGGAAGAACGAAAATCCAGATGAACGAGCCTGTTTACGTCAACAATGTTCCGATAATCCAGACAGAAGGACTCGGAAAGTGGGTCGGCAGATTCGATTTTTACTTCGAAGGCAAGGAACTCGTTCAGAAAAATTTCAAACTTTACCCGGTAAACATCAAGGAAAAAATAGTTAAGAGCAATGGCAGCGTAACTTACGAAAACAGAGGCAAAGATCTCGTAGAAAACGAAGCAATGCTGAAAATGCTCAACGATTTCAACTGTGAATTTTCGACTCAGGTCGTAGGCGAACTTTCCGATTCGTTCAACGGCGAAAGAAATTTCGTCCGCAACAATCCTTCGGCTCTCGGCGTTTTCATTGCATCTGTCATGAAGGAAAGAACGAATGTCGACATCGCTTTTGCAAACGGCGGAGCGATCAGACAGGGGCTCAACCGCGGAATCGTCAACGAAATGGATATTTACAGCGTTTTCCCGTTCGAAGACACGATCGTTACCGGTTCTATCTCCGGCTCACAGCTTGAGGAAATCATCAACCAGTCAATTAAAAACAAAGGACAGGGCGGTTTCCTTCACTTCTACGGCGTAGATTTCTCCGTTTCGGGCGGAAAAGCTTCGAACATCAAAGTCAACGGCGCAGCACTTGATGCAGGCAAAACCTACACTTTCGCAGTCAACTCCTTTGTCGCGGGCGGTGGCGACGGCTTCGAAATGATGCCGAAACTCAAACTCAACGACACCAAAATCTCTGTTCCGGCAGCTGTGATCGAATACATCAAACGCGAAAAATACATCGAACCTCCGAAAGTTTCCACAAAAAATTAGTTTCTTTTTATATTCATTTTTTTGAATCATTCTTGATTTTTTATTTGTTGATATTTACTTGAATCATGCTAAAATTATTCGTTTTTTTCTGGTTGTTGAAATTTGGAGCGGAGGCTAAGATGAGAAAGTTATTGGTTTTGCTTTTTGTTTTTGTGATTGGATGTGGTTCAAGCAACGATTCCAATGAAGATAAAAATAACGATTCTATTGAAGTATCAGACGAACAAGCAATCGAAACTACTGACGAAGATCATGAAACTACTAGTGATGATACACAGCAATATGAAGAGCCGATTGATGCTGATCAAAATCAGGAAAATCCATCTGAAGAGAGTTCGTTTTGTGAGTATGAAGATCAAACAGGTTATGAGTCCGGCGATATAGTATTGTCTTTCGATTTTTGCAAACCGTTAACGTGTAAAAACGGCAAATTTGATGGCGCGGACGGAGATTTCTGTGACGGTTGCCGTTACTGGAATGATCCCGAAAAGGAAGGTGAGCCAGGCGAAATGATGAAATTTTCATGCAATGGCGCTCAGGAAAGAGATTGGTGTGAATGTGTCAAAGACAATTCTGGAGCAACAAAAAGGTGGGCTTGCTATTATTCTCATGCCTGCCAGTGTATTTATGATGACGGGAAAAGGTATGATCTCGGTTACGAAATTGCAACAGATTTCTGCCAGACTTCAATTTGCAGCGACGGTGTTTTTGACTTTTTAGATTGGGAAGCCTGTGATTATTGTACCTACTACGATGAAGCAGAGGGTGTGTCGAAACAAGCCGCTGTCGGAGACAAACAGGATTTCACCTGTCCCGATGGCAGTAAAGTAGATTGGTGTGAATGCGTTGCTGATGATGTCCTTGGCCAAAAATGGAAATGCGCCGACAGAGTTGATCTCAACTGCCCGAAATAATCGCAGACTGTCAAATATAGAACCCCCGAAAGTTTCCGTAAAAAATTAGTTTAAAATCTCTTATTAAGAAATAATTACTTCAATTTTCTGAAAATCCTGCTACACTTTCGCGCTTTTGTGCTTATATTGAATGAGCGTTGCTTTTTAACTTAGGAGAAATATATGAGATTCAATTACAGAACATTGCTTGTGTGGCTGTTTATCGCTGTTCTTGCTTTTGTCGCCATAAGTCTTTCGAGGATGACCGATTCGGCGCCTGTCAGCGAGATCAACATGACCGAGTTCAGGCAGAAGGTCAAAAATCAGGAGATCAAAGAGGTCTTCATCGACGGGATCGAGTTTTCCGGAATCCTCAACGACGGAAAGGATACAAAATTCACAGTCATCGGTCCGAGCGGCGAGAGGATGTCGGAATTCCTGGCTGAAAACAACGTTCCGGCAACTTACAAGAAACCGGAAGACGATTCGATCTGGAAAACTCTTCTCATTTCGTGGCTTCCGATGATCGTTTTCGTCGCGATCTTCATTTTCTTCCTTCGTCAGATGAACGGCGGAAACAACAAGGCTTTCTCGTTCGGGAAAAGCAAGCACAGAATGATCTCAAAAGACCAGAATCAGATACGTTTCAAGGATGTCGCAGGAGTAGATGAGGCAAAAGAAGAACTTGAAGAAGTGGTCGATTTCCTCAAAAAACCGTCAGTTTACACAAAAATCGGCGCTAAGATCCCGCACGGAGTCCTTCTTGTGGGGCCTCCCGGAACCGGTAAAACCTTACTTGCAAAGGCTGTAGCGGGTGAAGCAGATGTTCCGTTTTTCATCATAAGCGGTTCCGATTTCGTCGAAATGTTCGTCGGTGTAGGTGCAAGCAGAGTGAGAGACCTTTTCGAAAACGCGAAGGCGAAGGCTCCGTGCATCATTTTTGTTGATGAGATCGATGCAGTAGGACGTCAGCGCGGCGCCGGTCTCGGTGGCGGAAACGACGAAAGGGAACAGACTCTGAACCAGCTCCTTGTCGAGATGGACGGCTTCGGAAGCGATCTCGGAATCATCGTTATCGCAGCTACCAACAGACCTGACGTCCTCGATCCGGCTCTTCTTCGTCCAGGAAGATTCGACAGACAGGTCTATGTTCCGCTTCCAGATATCAAAGGTCGCGAACTCATTTTGAAAGTTCATGCCGAAAAAATAAAAACGGCTCCCGATATCGATTTCAGCGACATCGCGAAAGGAACTCCCGGTCTTTCTGGCGCAGATCTCGCAAACCTTCTCAACGAAGCAGCACTTATAGCCGCATCGAGATCCGAAGATGAAGTCACGATGGCTGACATCGAAGACGCGAAAGACAAGATCTTCATGGGAAAAGCGCGTAAAACGATGGTTCAGACTCCCGAAGAGAAGAAGGACACCGCTTATCACGAGGCGGGTCATGTCGTTGTCGGGCTTTACTCGGAATATGCCGATCCGGTCCACAAAGTTTCGATCGTGCCGCGCGGAAGGGCTCTCGGTGTGACGCAGCAGCTTCCTGAAAAGGATAAATATTCATATCACAGAGAGGAACTCATCGACAGGATCAAAGTCCTCATGGGCGGAAGAGCGGCTGAAGAAGTTTTCATCGGCAGGATAACTACCGGTGCCGGAAACGACATCGAACGCGCGACGCAGATCGCAAGAAATATGGTCATGCAGTGGGGCATGGGTGACGATCTCGGTCCCATCAGCTACGGCGAAAAGGAAGAGCAGGTTTTCCTCGGGCGTGAGCTTGGAAAGAGGACTCAGGTAAGCGAGGCGACTTCGCAGAAAATCGATGAAGAGGTCCAGAAAATCATCGAAACTGCTTATGCTGATGCTAAAAACATACTTGAAGCAAACAGAGACGGTGTCGAAAGGCTTGTGAGCGCGCTCGTTGAGAAAGAAACGCTCGAAAGAGACGAAATACTTGAGGCAGTAGGGAAACCTCAGCCTGAAGAAAAGAGCGAAGAGGTCCAGGCAGAAGAATAGTCCATGCGTTTTTTAGTGCTTTGTCTGACAATTTTTTCTTTTTTTCAGATTTTTGCCGATAAGGTCAGAATATATTACCTCTACGAACCGCTTTCCGACCGCTACACTTTCACGAATCAGTGCGCCGATCTCCGCTCCTGCAAGCCGCTCTATGTGACAAAGGGCGAAGTGAAGCACAAAGCGGGATATAAAATCAATCCTGGAAAGGAAAATCAGTATGACGAGATCATAAGACGTGCATCACAAAAGCACGGAGTCGATTTTTTCCTTATAAAAAGCGTGATAAAGGCTGAATCCCTTTTTGATCCGAAAGCAGTTTCGAGCGCCGGAGCGAAAGGTCTTATGCAACTTATGCCGGATACAGCTCTGGAAGTGGGTGTCAAGAATGTTTTCGATGCCGAACAGAATATTATGGGCGGCACAAAATATCTGAAAAAAATGCTGAAAAAGTTCAAAAACAATGCCAAAAGCGCAGTCGCCGGATACAATGCCGGACCTGCTGCGGTCGTTTATTACGACGGAGTTCCGCCGTTTGACGAAACGATGAATTATGTCGAGAAAATACACGGTTTTTATAAAGTTTATACGGGGAAGGAGCCATGGTGAAAAAATTTAAAGGCGGAGCCGGAAAACGTAAAATTATCGATAAGTTACGCAATTTCAAACAGGATATTCTGACTATACCGAACCTTCTCACTTCGATCAGGATAATCCTTGTTCCGGTAGTTCTTCTTTTTATCTGGCTGAATACGCCGGTAATGCGTCTGTGGTCGTGGATCTTCTACACGATAGCGACTGTCACCGACTTTTTTGACGGTTATCTTGCGCGGAAATCGGGCACTGTTTCTGTTTCCGGAAAACTTCTCGATCCGCTGGCCGACAAGTTCATCGTCAATCTCACGCTGGTCCTTCTTGTTTCGATGCAGGAGGTTTCGGCCTGGCCCGTCATTATCATTCTGGGAAGAGAATTTTACATTTTCGGGATCCGTTCGCTTGCGATGGAGCACGATCTGGTTATTGCAGCCGATATCTGGGGCAAAACGAAAACAATGCTTCAGATGTTTGCACTTCCGTTTTTCATGATAAATCAGAAAACGCTGCTTGCTCTTGTCAATATCGACTGGGATCCTTCGGGAGTAGGATATTTTCTGCTCTGGTCGTCGATAGTTTTCAGCCTTATCAGCGCGTTTACATACACCCGCAGCGTCAAGAGAAAAATCTTCGGATAAGCATCTATTTTGGGAGTCAGATATGAGCGATTTCAGCAGAATCAATGAAATTTTGGAGAATTCTAAGACAATTATCGTTGCCGGTCACGTCAATCCCGATCCCGACTGCATGGGAAGCTCACTTGCAGTTTGTTCGATCCTGAGGTCGATGGGAAAAGAGGTTTACCTTTACCGCAGCGACAAATATCCCTACAACGGTGCTTTTTTAGAAAATTCCGATTCGGCGAGCGAGACTGTTCCGGATTTCGAGCCTGATCTCTATTTCATTCTCGACAGTGCGACCCCTCAAAGAACAGGAGACGAGTTTTTCGCCAAAATGTCGGTCTCAAAAAGCAAAAAGATCCTTTTTGACCATCACTGGCATCAGGACAACGGTTTTTATGAAGCCGAAGTCTCAGACGAAGGTGCGAGCGCGACGGCTGCTATAGTCTATCGCTGGGCGAAAGATATTGGACACGAACTTACGAAAGGCGAAGCTGAAGATATATGTTTCGGCATTTTCGGAGATACGGGCGGACTCCGCTATGCAAGCGCAGACAAAGAGGCGCTTTTTATCGTTTCGGAACTTTCGGAGATCATAAATTACGGCGAATTCTGCTCGAAATTCTTTGAAACTCTGCCCGAAAACTGGTTCGCTATGTTCGCCGAAGTTATCCAGAGCATGGAAAAATTCCGCGACGGCAAGGTCGTTTTTCTGAAAACGAGCCTTGAACAGCTTGAAAGATTCAGACTTTCGATTGACGAGATAGATCCTTTCGTCGAAGAGATCCGCAGAATAAACAGCGTCCGGATAGTTTTCAGGATCCGCGAAGTCGAGCCCGGCAAGTTGTGGAAGTTCAGTGTCCGCAGCAAAGGGGATGTCAACTGCATTCCGATAGCGCAGAAATTCGGCGGAGGCGGTCACAAAAATGCGGCGGGATTCACTTTCCACGGCACTCTCGAAGAGGGTAGAAAGGCTGTTATTGAAATTGCGGAAACGCTTGAGCTCTGAATTTATTCCTGAAATTTCCCGAATCAGAACAGAAAAACAGTAGAGAGCATGAAGTTGTAGCTCTTCATCTCGTGTGTCGCACCGAAAAGACCGAGTTCTATGTGTGTCGGCGAGACGTTGAATGAAGCGGCTGCTTCGAACCATTTTATCCGGTATGCAAGCCTTAAAACGAAAAATTCGCGGTGGAAAAGAACGCCTTTTGCGCTGTAGAGTGCGACTTCGAAACCTGTGGAGAAGCGGACATTGTAGAGGTCTATGATGTCGAACTGTAGATTCAGGCTGTATGACTCCCATGGAACGGAGTTGTTTGCAAGTTTCAGGTTTATCCCTTTTTTGAAGCGTGCTCCGACGCGCAGAAATGAGAATCCGACTGAAAATTTGAGCCCGAAAGCCCATTTTTCCTCAGAAGTCGCGAAAAGCGAGACTCCGAAACGGTCGCTTTTTTTTGCCCACGGGAAAAATTCGATCCTGTCGGTCAGTTTTATTCCCCCTTTAAGGAAGATCGGCTTCGGTTTTTCCT
Organism: bacterium; assembly: GCA_017963125.1. GTDB lineage: Bacteria > UBP6 > UBA1177 > UBA1177 > UBA1177 > UBA1177. The sequence continues at coordinate 57,125 of JAGCUA010000069.1, read as the reverse complement.
CTTTTCCATCTTTGTTTTCGGCATAGAAACTTTCTTTGAACTCATCTTTCTGCCACTTTGAAGAAAGATTCTTTATTTTTGCCAACTTATCTGAATCTTTAGGTATTTTGTCGAAATTCTCGTCCTTTTCGTATATTACGGCAACCATTTCCTCCATCAGATTGCAGACATCTTCGGCTGTTATTTCATTTATCGGCAGAGTTTTTACGAAACCGTTTTCCGCTACAATCAGAATGGTGTTTTCATCGGGCATTTCGATTAGGAAATTTATCGTATTTTTCTTTTCTTTGTAGAACGCGGTGATTTTGCTGCGGAGCTCTTCGGGGATGTTTTCATCGAAAAAGATGTTTCCTAAAAGCGTGAATGAAAAAAATAGGCATAAAACAAAGAAAAATGCTTTCAAATCAAATTCCGTCAGTCACGTTTCTGAATAAATCCCATATTTTCCGCGGTTTCGAGAACATCGGGGTTGCTTTGGTCTATTCCGAGCATAATATCCGAGAAAAATTTGGCTTTTTCGATATTTTTTTCTTCGATAGCTTTCCGTATCGAGAGAAAAGCGATATGCGGAAAAACTATTTTTCCGCCAGACAATTTAACGTGTTCGACATTTTTCGTCATATAGAAAGTGTAAAGTTCGTTGCTCCCTTTTTTATATTTTTTGTCGTAGAAGGTGTAGGAGACAGGCGTATATCCGTTCTCTTCCAGAAGGATTTCAAATTCTGATGGCTTGAAAACGAAGCAGTATTCCTCGAAATCTTTTTCAGAAAACGTTGCTTGAGTGGTTTTGTCGAGCAGAATGTAGGCCTGATGCGTATTTCCGTCTATTCTTGCCTGCATGAACTGCGTTACGGGATCCTGCGGTTTTTCGGCTTTGGAACATGATGCAAAAAATATAGGGAAAAATAAAAAAATGAGAAAAGATCTCTTTAAAATCATGCTGTTACCAGTTTTCCATTATCGAAACCGAACTGCTGCATCCGATCCTGTCTGCACCCGCCTGCATCATTGCGATAAGTGTCTCTTTGTCTCTTATCCCGCCGGCCGCTTTGACTCCGAGCCGGTTTCCGGCAACAGCTCTCAAAAGTCTGACGTCTTCGACAGTCGCTTTTCCGTTTACTCCGGTCGAAGTTTTGAGCATGTCGGCTCCGGCAAAGACCGCGATGAGCGCCGCATCGATTTTTTCTTCTTCCGAAAGGGCGGAAGTTTCAAGGATGACTTTTGTGTAAGCCTTTGTTTGTGTTGCGCTTTTTAAGAGCTTGAAACACTCTTCCAGTTTTCCGCTTTTGATAAGTCCGATGTTTATTACGACATCGATTTCGTCAGCTCCGTCAATGACTGCCTGCTTCGATTCAGTTTCTTTTGCCGCTGCGGTCGATGCGCCGAGCGGAAAATCGATGACTGTCGCTATGAGAAATTTTGCATGCTTTTCTCTTCGGAAATCAGCTGCGGTTTTAACCCACATCGGATTTATACAGACTGCCTTGAAACCGGAATAACGGGCTTCGCGGCATATTCTGATAATGTCTTTTTCGGCCGCGTCGAATGAAAGGATAGTATGATCGATCGCCTTTGAGGCAGTCTCTTTTGTGATGTCCGGAACAACGTATTCTGCGTTCAGATTTTCTTTGATCCTTTCTGCTTCAATAGGTAAAAGTCCAAGGATCCTTACAACTTCTTTAGCTCTTTTAGCGATCTTTTTTTTCAGATTTTCCATTTTTATCTCCTTATTTGATAGTTCCTTTAAGTTTTATTTCAGCGACTTCGGCAAGTGGTTTAAATTCAAAACCGTTGTTTTTATAAAAATCTATAACATGCCGGAATCTTTCAATTTTTCTTTCAAGAGAAAATGCAAGGTCAGGCTGCTTGCCTTTCAGAGGATCAAAATGCGGCGATTCACCGGCATCGCAGAGATCTATTCCGTGAGCCTCAATGTTTATGAAACTCCTGCTTTTGGAGATTTGAAGCATCATGTCAAGCAGGAATGAAGGGAATGCTATTATCGAAGTTCCGATCAGCGGGATGTTTGCAATCGGAAACAGGGTAGTCATCGGCAATTCGACGAAAGTTCCTTCTTTTTTTGTGTCTCTGACTGTTTTATCAATAAATTCAGGCGTGTATCTGCCGAAGGCGTCTGCAAAAGATGAAATGATAGACTTCGATTCATGACCTGAAAGTTTTTTCAGATGAATGAGGAACCACTTTGCCAGGTAGTATGAAATTGACGGGAAAAGCGACGAATCATAAGTGTAACCGACTGATTTTAATACTGAAATCAATTCTGGTGAAGAATTGTAGCCCGGACTTCTGAAACCTTTGCAGATTATTCCTGCAGTTTCTTCAAGAAAATCCTTGTTTTTCTTTATCTCCTGAAAAATCTCATCTTTCGGAAGTCTCGTCAGCTGGTAGTCGTGAGAAAACGAATGGTCTGCGATCTCATGCCCGCTGCGGACGATTTCTCTTAAAATTTCGCTGTTTTTTGCAGTGAATCCGTGAGCCGTGATGAAAAAAGTCCCTTTTATCGAATTCTTGTCGAAAAGTTCGAGAAACCTTCTTATTCCGTTGAGGTAGACAGGATCTTCGCTGATCCCCGAAGTTTTGATTCCGTGTATCGCGTAGTAGCAGATCAAAGGATCGACATCGACGTTTATGCAGGCGATTTTCATGAAGACCTCTGCTGTTTCGCAATTTTTTTCATTTCGAAGTAGGGAAGACCGGTCATCCTGCAGATTCCGCTTCCGGTGACTTCAAAACCGTTTTTTCTGTAGAACCTGACAGCTCTTTCGTTATCGGCATAGACCTGAAGAAAAAGCTCGTCTTTTCCGGTCGCAGCCGAATTTAAAAGCTCGGTCCCGATTCCTCTGTTCCAGAAGTCTGGCAGGACGAAAAGTCCTTCTATATAATCGGCTGAAGAGGAAACCACGCCGACGACTTTTCCTTCGTGTTCATATACCGAATTTTTACAGCTCCGGAGTGTCGAGGAGATGAATTTTTTTTTGTCTTTTCTGAAAAAACCGGGAACAACTTTCAGAGAAACGGCATCGTTCGACTTTTCGTAAATGGTTTCGATATCGTGTATGTCAGATTCTCTGAAATTTCTTATCACTTTACGCAACCAACTGAATTTATTGCGATTATTCGTAAGCTCCAGCTCTTTTCAGCATGTCTACGATCTGATAGTTTCCAGTATATTGAGCTCTCGTGAGAGCGGTTCTCCCTTTCTCGTCTTTGGCGTTGATATCGACTTTTTTGGAAATCAGGAACTGGACGACTTTGTCGAAGCCTCTTCCGGCAGCGATCATGAGCGGCGTGCTCTTCTGTTTGTCAAGAATGTTGAAGTTAGCACCTTTGCTGAGGATCGTAAGGACGACCTGTTCTTCTCTTTTTGCACAGGCGTAGAGGAGGACTGTCTCTCCGTCTTTGCTTTTTGCTTCGAGGTCTGCTCCGGCCGCGAGAAGCATATCGATCATTTTTGCATCGCCGTTGCGCACCGCATACCAGAGCGGGAAGAGTCCGTCGGAGAATCTGCGGTTTACGGAGATCTGGCGCTGGATCAGGTTTTCAGCAATATCGTGGTAGCTGTTCAGTGTCGCGTAGGCCATAAGCTCGTCCTGCTCGGAACGTTTTTCGATGAGAGCCTCTTTGTTGAGAAGATAGAGAACTACGTCGTGCCTGTTTTCGCGTTTCGCAAGGATAAGCGCCGTGTCGCCGTTTTTGTCGGTCGCGTCTATGGCAGCTCCTTTTTCGGTGAAGGTCTTTACGAATTTGATGTGTCCTTTCTTTGCCGCGACGATAAGCGGAGTTTCTCCGTTGTTGTTTGCTTTGTTGAGGTCTGCATCTTTAGAGATCAGGAGTTCCGTTATATCGTCGAAGTTCTTGTGGAGCGAGATGAGAAGCGGCGTGTTGCCGAACATATCAGAGGAGTTGACGAACGATCCGTGTTCGAGGAAGAGCTTGACCAGACCGATGTTTCCGCGTGATGCCGCAACAAGGATCGGAGAGTTGCCTTCGTTGTCCTTGAGGTCGATTTTTGCATCGTTTTTTACGAGCATGTGAACCATTCTGGGTTTGTCAGCAAGGACTGCCGACATGAGCGCGGTCCTTTTTTTGTTGTCCATCAGGTTTACGTTGGCGCCGTGCTTGATAAGCTCGTTGGCTACTTCTTTTTTATCGTTTTCTACTGCCCACATGAGGACTGTTTTGCCGTTTTTGTCTTTTATGTTCATGTTCGCTTTGCCCTCGGCAAGAACTTCGATCATGTCGCGGTTATTTGTTAAAGCCGCGATCCAAAGCGCGCTGAGACCGTCACTGAACTTGGTGTTTACGTTCACACCGATGCTGATGAGGGTTTGGACCAGTTCTGCATCGCCGATAACGAGACCGCGCTGGAGCAGGAATATGGAATCTTTGCTTTTGAGCTGAGCACCATGTTTTTTGAGGAGTTTCGCCATTTCGTATTTGCGTCTTTCCATGCAGTAGGTGATGATGTTTTTGCCCGTTTTATCGACAGTATCGATCTTGGCTCCGGCATTGAGAAGGAGTTCCGCAATGTCGGTCCTGTCCTTGACGGCAGCATACCAGAGCAGCGTGAGACCGTCTTCGTAAACTTTGTTGACGTTCGCTTTGAGAAGTGTGAGGGATCTGACTCTGTCGACATCTTCGCTTATGACAGCCTGTTTGAGCATCGAATCGGCATCAGGTGAGGAGAAGCGGACGCCGGATTTTGTCAGTCTGTTGATTACTTCGACGTTTCCTGTGTCTATTGCCCATGCAAGAAGCGTCTGACCGGAGGCATCCTTTAATTCAACATTAACGCCTCCTTTGAGATACTCATCGAAAACGTTCCACGAATTTTTCATTGCTGCAAGCCAGAGAACAGAGCGGCCGTTTTCAAAAGTGAGGTTGAGCATGCTTTTCTGTTTCGTTACGACGGAAGCGAGCCACGGATCGTCCTTTTCTACTGAAACGCGCATCAGAGCGGCACTTTCAGTCGATGAAAGCAGTGCGCCGCGGCCGGTAAAGTAGCCCGCCATGACTTTCTGACCGCCGAGAACCGCGACAAGAAGCGGTGAAAGTCCCGATTTGTCGTGGTAGTTGATGCTTGCACCTTTCGAGAGAAGGTCTTTCGCAAGATCGAGATCTCCCGATTTTGCCGCCGCGATAAGTTCGTTGTTGACCTCTTCAAGGCTTTTGATGACGGGGATTATAGTGATTTTTTTCTCAGTCTTTTTGCCTGACTGGATTTCAATAGCTTCATCTTTAGTGGTGTGGCCCGCAAGTTCGAACCTGACAGTGTGCGTTCCGGGCTCGATGTCGTTTATCGTGCACGGGGCCGTGCAGCTTTTGGGAGAAGTTCCCGAAACGTCGAGAGTGACTTTAACGCCCTGTTTTTCTGATGAAAACGAAGCTGAACCCGGCATGATGACTACTGGAGCCGGTGCCGGAGCGACGGGTTCTTCCGGAACGACATACTCTTTAGGAGTCGTCTCTTTGAAATTCTCAGCCTTATATTTTTCAAGTTCTTTGTTCTCTTCCACGAAAACCGGAGTCTCTGTCTTTTTGCCGTGGATCATCAAAACTACCGCTTCGAGAGCTTTTTTCATTCCGACAGCTGTGCCGTTGAAGTCAGTCGCGCCTGCTTCGGTCTTTCTTTTGCCGTCGACATAGATGTAGTTAACGGTCAGCGTGAATATCCCTGCAAAATATTCTACCGAAGGAATTACGACGATATCGGCTTTAAGTGCCTTTCCGATTTCGATCTGACACTCCATCTGATTGCAGTTAGACCATTCCGGAGAGCGTTTTTTCACGTCGTTCAGGGTGTTTTCGGCAATGATCGTGTATTTGCCGACGCTTTTCAGGAGCTGGGTAATGTATTCCTTCGAGCCTTTGACGACATCAGGATGGATCTTGCCTGTATTGTCCGCAGTGTCCATAACTACGAGCGTTTCGGCAAAAAGTTCTGAAGTTGCAATAAAAACAAAGAATAAGATACCGAGCAGTTTTTTCATATAAATCCTCCACACACAAAAAGACTGAGGACTATAACTTAAAAGAATTTTTTTAAAAGAAAATTCGGCGCGCCTGTCGCCGTGACGACGTAACGGCGTAACGACGTGACGTCGAAGGTGCGCGCCAGTTAAAGTTTTTCGATTAAATTTTCAAGCGCTTCGTCATTTCCGCCGCGGTGCATGATTCTTGCAACGTATTTCCCGAGAATATCGAATTCAATGTTGACTTCCGCACCCGTTTTGAGTGTCCCGGCGAAAGAAGTTCTTTTCAGAGTCTCAGGAATGAGCGATATTTTTAAAGTGTTACCTTCAAGTCCGGCGATAGTGAGGCTCACTCCGTTCACTGTGACTGAGCCGCGCGGAACGGTGAGATCGTTGAATTTCCGGTCGAAAGTTATTTCTGTTTCAACTCCGTCGCCGATTTTTCTGACACCGGTGATTTTTCCGCAGGAGTCGACGTGACCCTGCACGATGTGCCCGTCGAATCTGCCGTCTGCCGGCATAGCACGTTCTAAATTCACGGTCGAACCGGTATTGTATTTTGCCGCGATCGTCTTTTCGAGAGTCGATTTCGAGACAAAAAACGAAATCGTTCCTTCGGTGAAACTCTCGACTGTGAGGCAGACTCCGTCAACTGCTATCGAATCGCCTGTTTTTATTTCGTTTCCGAACGGATTTTTTATGCTGAGACGGCATTCAGAGCCCCTTTTTTCGATTTTTGTTACCGCTGAGACCGCTTCGATTATTCCGGTGAACATTGCTTTTTCCTCTCATCGATCGATAAAACTCCCTAATTTATTTTAAGGCGCTGTTTTGTCAAATAAGAGTGAAAAAGCGCGGCGGAAAAGAAAAAAATTTTTCAAAAATGTTTTTATTGTTGACTTTTATTTTTTGCCCGTTAGTATCCCGTCACCTTGAGAAATAGTTCTCAGGGTGTGTTTTACAATTGTTTTTTGAGAGAAGAGACATGAACATTTATGTTGGAAACCTTGCGTACAAAATGAGTGAAGATGAACTTAGAGCTGCATTCGAAGCTTACGGAACAGTTGATTCCGCAAGATTCGTGATCGATCGTGAAACCCAGCGCTCGAAAGGCTTCGGCTTTGTCGAAATGCCGGTAAAAGAAGAAGCTATGGCTGCGATCGAAGGCCTCAACGGAACCGAGCTTGCAGGCAGAACGATCACTGTCAACGAAGCACGTCCGCGTGAAGAGAGACCGAGAGGCGGTTTCAGAAAGTAATTCTTTCAGTCATCCACAATAGATCACACGCATTTTTGTTTCTTGCCTGAGTTTTTTAGCTCAGGCATTTTTTTATCCTCTTTTTGTAGTTTTCATCGATTTTTTGTGCTATAAGCGGATGCTTTTTTGAAGGAGAGACGGATGATTACCGAATGTCCGAACTGTAACAAGGTGATATCGGTTGCAAAAAGCGGAATGACGAGATGTCCTAAGTGCGGAGCCCTTGTATTTATCGGCGATCCTTTGAAAGAAGAGAAAAATTGTGTCGTCGATCCTGCTCCGGAAGAGCGCAATGAAACCGATGCAAAAGAAGCCGAAAGAAATGAAAATATAAGAAAGGTCAAGGTCGTTCTTAAAAAAATAAAGATCGCTACCGAGTCAGGAACGCCGTGGGATCTCGTTTCGCAGATAGGTTTCGCCGATGCGTTTTTCCTTACGACAAAAGAACTTATCCTGACTCCGGAAGCATTTTTCTACAAAATGAAAATCTGCAAAAAGCCTTCGTTCCTGCCTCTGTACGGTATTATCACGGCTTTTGCGGCCTCTCTTTTCCAGATTTTCTGGGCTTTGAAATTCTTTCAGACCGCTTTTCCCGATTTCGCTTCTTTCAAGGCTGCGGTATCTTCATTCGGTGGAACGGCGCTTCCCTTGCTGAAGGATGAAGCTGCTTTAAAAGCGGTTTTCGACATGATGAATCCTGAGCCGTCGATGCTTTTTTTCCAGATAGCCCTTTCACCTTTTATGGCGATAGTTTTTACGGCGTTCATTCTTCATACCGGCAGCACTCTTCTCGGTGCGAAAACGCGGCTCATCCAGTTCTACCGCATGTCGAGTTTTATAATGGTGACTGGATTGCTTAATATTATTCCGGTGTTAGGGAATCTTATGTCTTTTGTCTGGCGTGCCGTTCTCGTATATAAAGGCGGAAAAATTCTAAACGGATTTGATGAAAGAAAAGCGAGGATATTCCTTGTTTTCTATATTTTTATGCAGATTTTGTTCATAGGGTTGGGGATGATATGAATTTAAGGGTCGGAAGCGGATTTGATGTCCATAAATTTGAAGAGGGAAGAGAGCTCTTTCTCGGCGGGATCCTGATCGAAAACCATCCGGGGCTTGCAGGTCACAGCGATGCCGACGTATTGATCCATGCGGTAATAGACGCTCTTCTGGGTGCGTCTGCCATCGGTGATATCGGAGAGCTTTTTTCTGATACAGACAGTGCTTTCAAAAACATAAGAAGCACGATCCTTCTTGAAAAAGTCGTAACCGAGCTCGCTTCACGCGGCTGGCAGATCGTAAATGTCGATGCTACTGTCATCTGCGAAACTCCGAAAATAAGTAAATATAAACTTCAAATGAGAGAAAAATTAGCTGAAATAATGCGGATTCCGTCTGACTGCATCATGGTCAAAGGAAAAACCACCGAAAAACTCGGCTTTACCGGCAGAAAAGAGGGAATAGCCGCCACTGCCACAGCACTTCTGGAGAAAAAATCATGAAAAAAATCAGTTTTTATGTAGGAAAGAAGAATTTTATCACGTTCGCTGTCGCTTCAGTGATCCTGCTTTATGCGATCTACGCTTTTTCAGACAATGTTATCTATTTCTTTTCGAACGATACGCCGATCGACCTCGGTGACGCTCTTGAGCTCAATAACGACGCTTTTGCAAAAGTGAAGGACGGCGACTATGTCCAGATCAAGGGGATAACTTCAGTCCAGGGCGGGAACATCAAAAAAGGTGTGACCGGAGAACGTCATGTCGTCTACTATCTCAACGGTTCTTCCAGGTTCATTATAGATTCGGCTGTGACCGACGAAGATTCTTTTTCAGGTCCGCACTACAGAACGGTGAAGGGACGTGCATTCGCTTTCAAAACCAATTCCAGAGCGGCCAAAATGCAGGCTTTTTTTGCAAATTCGCTCTTTCTTGACATGAAGGATGACGGTTTTTTCATCGAGGACGGTGTTATTCCGCGTACGGACTATGCAGGGCTTTTCATGTTCGCTTTTTTTGCACTGCTGATGATCCTGAACATTGTTTTCTTCATAAAGCCGATGAAGCGTGAAACAAGGCAGGAGGATATCGACAGGGAACTTGACGCACTTTTTGATTCGGGAGCGGACGATGGCAGAGAAGAGCAGTAAGAAACAGATATTTTTTCTCGTTCTGGCGGTCGTTTTCGTCTATTTCAACTCACTTCCGAACGATTTTATTTTCGACGACGTTCCGCTTGTTCAGAATTCTCTTTGGATAACTTCAGGAAATTTCGCCGATATTCTGCGTTCGTACAGACCGCTGCGTTATATTTCGTACTCTTTGGATTATCGCATTTTCGGAATGAATCCGGCCGGTTTCAGGCTGATGAACATAATTTACCATACGGTTTCTGTGCTTGCTCTTTTCTGGGCGCTCAGGATGTTCGGACTTACGAAGCGGGCGGCGTTCGCTGCTGCTCTGATTTTTGCGGTCCATCCCGTAAACACCGATGCTGTCGCATATATTTCAGGCAGAAGAGATGTCCTCATGGGACTTTTCTACATTCTCAGCATAGGCTGTTTTTTCAAATTCTACAGAACTGTTTCTCCGGCAGAAAGGGCGATTAGCGGAAATGTGAAAAAACAGTGGGGGATGCTTGTTCTCGCACTTGTTTTCATGGTGCTTTCGATATCTTCGAAAGAGATGGGAGCCACGATCCCGCTTGTTTTCATAATGTATGCCGGATACAAGGACGGCGCGGCGCTTCTCAAAAAGCCGTGGTTCTATTTCCTGGCGATGATTTTTCTTATTCTTTTTTCGTTTTTTGCCTTTCTTGCGATTTCCGGCGGCGGCAATGCCCTCGTTTCGCTTAACGGCATCAGCTTCCACGGCAATTCGCCCGAAGTGCACTATCTCACGGCAGCCACGATTTTCCTGCATTACCTGAAACTTACGATTTTTCCGTGGAAACTCATTCTCGACAATGCGGGTTATCCGCTCGTTTTAGACTGGAATTTCGAGGTCTTTTTCTCGATCCTTTCGATGTTTGTCCTTGTTTTTCTTGTGTGGTCTCTTCTTACGACTTCACGGAAAAACAAAACAAATTCAACTGCGGAACGGCTTGAGATGAGACACAGTGTCGCATTCTGGATAGTATTTTTCATCGTTTCTTTAGCTCCTGTTTTACAGATAATCCCGCTGCACGAAATCGTTGCGGTGCACTATCTCTATGTTCCGGTTACAGGCTTCTGTGCGATTGCAGGAACTCTTTTCGACTATTTTGCCGGAACAGAAAATACTGGTTTCCAGCAGATGTTCAACTTCTCAGAAAACAGGAAAAGGGCCGTTTCAGCGCTATGCATCACACTTTTGTTTGCGCTTTTCTCTCTGAGGACTATCTCGCGTAATTTTGAAATGGAAAATGTCTGGAAGGTACTTCATGCCGATGCCGAAAAACAGCCGCTCTCTTTCCGAGGACTGTTTACGATAGGAGCTGAATATCTCAACATGAAGTTCCCCGACAAAGCTTGGGAGTATTACCAAAAATCGATCGATACCGGCTACTGGGATCCGAACCTTCTCGGCAATGTAATCGGTTACCATATCGTAAAAGGTGACCATGAGAAGGCTATAGCATTCTACGAGGAAATGGTGAAAAAAGGGGAGTATATCACTTCAAACGGAACTTTGAACATCGCCTATATCTACATGATCCGCGGAGACTGCGACACCGCCTTGAAACTTGTCAATACAGTCGCTCCTGACGCAAGCGAGCTCTCAAGATACAATTCCCTGAAAAGATGCCGTGATTACGGCTTTGAAAAGTTTGATGAAAGCAATATCTACGATGTCTATGCGAAACAGAAACTTATGAAGGAACTTGAGATAAATGTCGAAAGGAAGCCTTATCTCAAAAAACTGATAGAAAGCGGCGAATTTGAAGGGGATAAGCTGATCGAACTGGTTGCCGATCTTGCTGCGGTCGATCTTGTTTCCGATATTCCGGAAGCAATAAAATACTACAAATACGAAATCGAACTTTACGCCAAAGCGGGAAAGCCTGCGCCTGAAGTTGCGCTCCGCTCTGTCGTGATGCTTGAAGACTATTCGCACAAAGTTCTTGATGAAGGCAAGTATCTGCCGCTCGAATTTTAGGTGAAAAATGAATCCTGACGTTGAGATCCTTGCTCCTGCCGGCAGTTTTGAGGCTGCTGTTGCGGCTTTCGAAGGCGGTGCCGATGCGGTTTATCTCGGTTTAAGCGATTTTTCGGCGAGAAAAGCGGCAAAAAATTTTTCGAAAGAGGAGTTCCTTTCGCTTAAAACCTTTGCCGCGCGTGAAGGAAAGAAGATTTTCGCTGCGCTGAACACCGTTATCAAAGAAGACGAGATCGAAAGCGCGCTTGACTGCGCCCGGTTTTTGTACGATGCCGGAGTAGATGCGGTAATTCTTCAGGATATAGGTTTTGCGGCTCTGCTTAAAAAACTTTTTCCGGATTTGCCGCTTCACGCTTCGACACAGATGGCTGTTCATACTGTTGAAGGTGTTAAATTTCTGAAAACACAGGGCTGTTCAAGAGTTGTCTTGAGCCGCGAAGTTCCGTTTGATCTCATTGCGAAAATCAAAAAGGAAGTTCCCGATATGGAGCTTGAAGTCTTTGTTCACGGCGCTCTCTGCTACTCTTTTTCAGGATTATGCCTTGCGAGCGGCATGGTTCTGGGGAGATCGGGAAACCGCGGAATGTGCGCCCAGCTCTGCCGGAGCTACTACGAGACCGAAGACGGAAAAAAAGGATATTTCTTTTCGTGCAACGACCTTGAATACAAGGATTTTGTGCAGCAGCTCAAATTCGCCGGAGTCGATTCATTCAAGATCGAAGGGCGGATGAAATCGCCTGAATATGTTTTTCACACTTCGGCTTTATACCGCGCCATGCTTGAGCGGAGCGACTATTTCGACGCTTTGAAAAACAGCCGCATCTGCTTTGCGAGAAAGGCTACGACTGCTTATTTCAAGAATTTTTCGGGAAACAATCTTATCTGCGGCGGTTATCCGGGGCATCGCGGAGTGAAGACAGGAGTCTGCGAGAAAAAGCTGAAGGACCGCTTTTTTATCAAAACCAAATATTCGCTCGGAATACACGACGGGCTTCTTTTCTTCAAAAACAACGATGAAACGAAACCTTTCAACTGCTCGGTTGAGGAGATCTCTTCCGCATCGGGCAAAAATCTCAAGATAGTCGGTGACAGTTCGAGAGTTTATGTAAAAACAGCCGAACTGCCTGAAGTGGGGGATGAAATTTATCTTGTAAGTTCGCGTTCGCTTGAAAGAAAAAAAGTAAACTCCGGAAGTTTCCCGCAGTGGAAGAAAAATATTTTTCTTTCAATTTCAATCAGGGACAGCAGATTTATTCAGCTAAAGAGCGGCAGCTTTTCCTATGAATCTGAAGAAATTACAGTGGAAAAATCGGAAAATCAGAACGGTTTTAAGGATAAGTTTGCTGAAATACTGAAAAATTCGGCTGATTCATTTTATTTTTCGGATAAGGTGACTTTTGATAAAAACTGCGAAAACGTCTTTGTCGTTCCGAGCGTTCTCAAAAAAATAAGAACTGATTTTTACGAAAAATACGCTGACTTCTGCGACGTTGCTTTTGAAGAAAAAAAGAGGGTAGTTTTGAGTTTGTTTTCACTACCTGAAAGCGGAAATATCACGGAAATTTTCAGTGAGCGCGCTTTGATGAACCCGGACACCGATATTCCGTTTTTCATGCCGGACGATTCTGAAACCTCGCTTAAAACAGTCAGCGGATTTCTGACGATCCCGCTTCTTCCGCTGATGAAAGAAAGTGAAAAATATCTTAATAAAATCAATAATTTGGTGGCTAAGAACGGCGATAAGAAGATCCTCGTCGGGCTCTCCAATTTGGGGCATCTCAACTTTGCTCTGGAACACCTCAAAGACGAAAATATTTTCTTCTTTATCGATTTTTCGCTCTATATTGCGAACCGTTTCTCATACTCATTTTTCAAAGATCTTCTGGGTGAAAAACTGCTTTTCGGCTACTCCTGGATCGAGGAAAAAGAAGATGTTCCGCAGCTTTCACCCGAAATAATCCCGGTTTCAGGTTTCCATCCGCCTCTTTTTGTAAGTGCAGGCTGCTTCGAACGCTCCAACGGCTTCAAAAAATGTGCCGAATGCGGCGGAAAACGGAGCGAAAGGATCCTCACAAACTGCGGCAGAGTGTTCAAAGTCGTCTCTAAAAACTGCGTCACGTTCATGTTTATGGAACAAGGATGACCTTGGTCCGAAAACTTGCTAAGGCTTCAAATATGCCTAAAATATTACGTTTTTTGATGTTTGTAATGTAGATTTCGGAGATAAAAATGAAGAAAATTCTTGTGATTCTTGCCGTTTTTACAGCAATGTTTATTCTGGTTTCGTGCGGCGGAGATGAAGATGGGGAAAATGAAACCGCCGAACAGAGCGAGCAGTTACCTCCGACATGTGAGCGATACGGCGCATACAGATGTTATAAGGATGATTCCTATATCTGCGATGTTACGGTTCCGGATAACGAGCTGAAGTGGAAACTTTATGAAATCTGTTTTTACGGCTGCGATTCTTCAAAGGGTGAATGCAAAGAGGAAGAGATCGAAGAGGAGAAGTCTTTTCGGGAGTGCAGTTCAAAAGGCTGGGCTCCGTGTAAAGATTCATCGAGCGGTCTCATCTGGTCCAGAAAAAAATCAAATCTTAATTGGCAGGATGCCTATAACTATTGTCCGACAAATACTGATGGTGATTATACAGACTGGCGTTTACCTACAATCGATGAGTTGAGAACACTCATTAAAAATTGTCCTGCAACGGAAGCAGGTGGAGAATGTGGAGTTACAGACGGCTGTCAGTATACATCATGCTGGTCAGAAGCTTGTCGTGGTTGTTCTTCCGAATCCGGAGAAGAAAAATACAGTAAACTCGGAGACACAGGCAGATTCTGGTCTTCCTCCAAGACAGGCGGCACACTCTATGGTGTGGATTTCGATGAGGGAAGAATCTTATATTATAGCAATCCACTTAACGAGTATTATTCTCTCCGCTGTGTAAGGGCTGAGTGATGAGAAAATCATACGGCACACGCCCATAAATGCAACACACGCCTTCGGATGTGTACCAAGGCGCGCATCCGAACTTTAATTAGTTGACAAAATACGGGTCATCAATAAAATTTCCAGGCTTTTTTAAAGGTTTAATTTTATAGAGAGGCAAAAATGAGAAAATTATTTTCAATTCTGCTGATTACGGCACTTTTTATGGTTGTTTCCTGCGGCGGCGGAAGCAAAGATTCCGGCGGTTCATGTCCTGACGGTTACCACTGGTCGGGAACTGACTGCGAAAAGGACGGTTCGGGCGACACGGGCGATACAAGTACGGTCACCGATACCGATACGCCGGCTGATGACAGTGATACCGCAGACGACACGGAACCTGATGAAGATGCCGATACAGAAGTAAATGACGGGGAAACTTCCGACTACACCGGCGAATGCACCGAGATCCGCAGCGGCGACGACTATGAAATCAATGTCGAAACCAAAAAACTTACTGTCGGAGAAATCAAGATCAACGGTGCAGCGACCGGCGATGACGCTTACGGTGAGATCTGGGCTGAAAACAAGGGAACGCTCGATGAATTCAAGGTCGGTGATGTCGCAGGGCTTTCCGGAAAAACCATGAATTTTCCGAAAGGAAGATACAACTTTGCCTACAGGCCTGTTTCATCGGCCAACAAGGTGGTTATTGCAGAGAATATTGATTTGTCCAGCGGAGACAGGACGCTTGATTTCGATCTTCCTCTTTTCCGCCTCAAAGGAAAGGTCGTCAATAATTCTGACGCCGTTTTCACGGTAGAAGAGGCTTATCAGGATTCCACGCAGCTCGTTCTCAAGACGGGAACTTTTGAAAAAGTAATTCCTTACAGCGAATTCGCTTCCTACGATATTCTTCTTCCGAAAGGTACATATTCGGTTTCTTTCAAAGGACAGCTTGCAGCAGGGCAGGAGAGCTTCGACGGAACAGTTCTTCCTTCCTCGAAAGGAATTGTCGTTGAAGACGATCTCGACAAGGATATCAAAATCGAGACGATAACTTTTGCGGGTTCGATAGTCCAGGAAGGCTATGCTGTAAGCGGAGGTCAGCTCGTTCTTGTCGAAAATCCTCCTTTGAGTTCCATAAGTGCTGTAGTTGTGGCAGATCTTTCTTCCGCAACATCGTACAGCATTGCCGTTACAACCGGTGCGGACCTCAACCTTGTCTATCTTCCGGAAGCCGGTTCGTATCCTCTTCGTTACATGAAGCTGGAAACATGGAGCGCAGGAATGGAGAATCCTTCATCTCACAACATCTCGCTCGATTTCGGCAGAGTTTACGGAAAGATAAAATTCTTGGGCGGCAACGATTTCCCGACTGTTTCAAAGTGCACTGAAGCCGACTGCACGATAGGCAAACTCAAAGCGGTCGGATTTGACGCATCTTCTTTCATCATCAAGGATTTCGGAACAGATCTCGTTCCTGACGAGGAAGGCAATATAACATACGAAGGTCTGATTGTCAGAAGGATCGCGATTACAGATGCCGACGGAAATGTTCAGTACTCGCAGAAGACATACTCGATGAATTTCGAAAGCTATCTCAACGATGTTTCAGGAATTTTTTCGGGACTTCCTTTCTCGGTTCCGGCAACTTACGCAAACAGTGAAGGTGCTCAGGTTTCATCCTTCTCGTTTGCAGTTATTCAGTCCGACAATACGACGACATGGCTTACCGAAAAAGAACTGGATCTCAATGTCGCTCCAAGTAAAGTGGCTGGAAAAGTCACTCTCAACGGCTCGACTTTCCAAACCGAAAAAGCCGATTTTATCAGGATCAAAGATGAAAACGGGATCGAATATCCGGTTTTGAATATTTCGGAACTTTCCGGCGGAGAGTTCAGTTTCTATGCGCCGGCCGGAACCTACGATGTTATTTATGACGGTCAGAGCATTATTTCGGCTGATTTCAAAACATTCATAGAACGTGATCTTGAGATCGGAGATGGTGACAATAGTCACAACTTCGATATAAAAACAGGAAAAGTCACACTTGATTTCAATGTGAACGGAACTCCTTTCGCAGAATGGGTCGAAAAACAGAAAGCTATTGAATCGATCGGTCTTGCAGTAAATATCGACAAAACCGCAAGCGATTTCGTGCTCGATCTTTCCAAAAAGGACGGCAAATACATCGCTGAAGTTCTTCTCGGTTCCACGATAAACGCGTATCTTGAGCTTGCTTTCGTCGATAAAGTCGCTTCGGAAAGAAGTTATACGCGGGTCCCGCTTCTGAGTTCGCACAACATGACCTCCGGCACGACTGTCAAAAACGATCTCACTCTGATCGATTTCAATATGTCGGTAAAACTTAACGGAAAGGCTGTGAAAGCATCTGAGTATGCTGCGAAATTGAGGCTTCAGGGATCTAATTCGAGTGAAATCTACTGCCCGGCTGAAGGTTCGGTCGGTGCATTCTTCAAAAAAGGCGAATATAAAACGCCTGCCCCCGAGCTTTATCTCAATGAAGGTTTCGATACGAAACAGGGTATAGCTCTTGACTGCATCTATTTCGGTGAATAATCATAATGCCGGTTTTACTAATCTTTTTCTGATATTGGAGGAATTATGAAACGCGTAGTTACCGTCCAGGATATTTCTTGTCTTGGCAAATGTTCTCTTACAGTTGCACTGCCGGTAATTTCGGCGATGGGTGTCGAGACCTGCGTTATTCCGACGGCCGTTCTTTCGACGCACACTGTTTTCAAAGGTTTTACTTTCCACGATCTGACGGGCGAGATCGCTCCGATAATGGATCACTGGAAAAAGGAAAACTTCCGCTTTGATGCGATATATACAGGCTATCTCGGTTCTTTCGAGCAGCTTGAGCTTATGAAAAAACTTATTGACGATTTCGGCGGAAAAGAGACTCTGGCGATAGTTGATCCGTGCATGGCCGACAACGGCAAGCTTTATCCGGGCTTTACTCAGGAATTCGCGTTTGCGATGGCAAAACTCTGCGGAAAAGCGGATATCGTCGTTCCGAACATGACCGAAGCAAGTTTCATGCTCGGAGTTCCTTACCGTGCAGGCGGCACTTACGATGAAGCATATCTTAAGAAAATCCTTAAAGATATAGCTGCAATGGGTGCAAAGAAAGTCGTTCTCAAAGGTGTCGAATTCCCGGAAGACCAGCCTTCTTTCAAAAATGTCACCGGAAAGATCGGAATCGTTGCCTACGATGCTGAAAAAGACGCTTTTTCAAGCTATTTTCATGAGAAGATTTCGCAGACTTTCCACGGAACGGGCGACATTTTCGCAAGTGTTTTCACGGGCGCTTACCTGAGAGGTCTCACACTTGAAGAATCTTATTCTCTTGCAGCAGATTTCGTAGTCGAAGCGATAAAAGAGACGATGAGCCACGAAAATCACAACTGGTACGGCGTCGATTTCGAAGCAGTTTTCCCGTATCTTATCAAACGTCTGGAAAAGTAGAGGCGTTACCTGACACGTCTCATAAAGTGTTCCCAACCCCGATGTCATTCAAGGAGATGAAAATGAAAAAAAAGCCGCATTCAAGAGTTCTTTACTATGAAAGCTCAGAAAGATTAGACGTGCCGTGGCTTGACCGAAATTCAAATTATCACAGTTTTGCGGACGGCAAAGGCGAAGTCGAGTTGAAAAACGGTATAACTGAAATTCCTGGTTCGGCATTTTTTAAGTGCTCTGCTATTATGGCTGTTGTTCTGCCGGATTCAATTGAAAGGATCTGTATATCGGCATTTCAAATGTGCAGGAATCTTAAATCTGTCGTGATCCCTGATTCGGTAAAAGATATTGAAGAATTCGCATTTTCTGATTGCAGCAGTCTTTCTTCTTTGTTTATTCCGGCTTCTGTCAGCTATATTGAAGACACTGCCTTTTGGTATTGCAGCGCTTTGACGTCGATTGTTGTCGACAAGAACAATGAATACTATGATTCCAGAGACAACTGCAACGCAATAATTGACACCAATACGAGCGGACTGTTTCTCGGCTGTATGAATACGGTCATACCTGATTCGGTTGAGTGTATCGATTATCCGGCATTTTTCGGCTGCACAGGCCTTAAATCCATATTTATACCAGCTTCAGTCATTATTATTCAGAACGCTTTTGACGAGTGCACCAATCTTGCATCCATAGTTGTGGATAAAAATAATGAATACTATGATTCAAGAGACAACTGCAACGCTATAATTAAAACTGCGGGCAATACTTTGCTTGCAGGGTGTAAGGAAACTGTTATTCCTGAATCTGTTAAGGTGATCGGCAACGGTGCGTTCTGCGGCTGCAGAGGTATTAAAAATATGGTCATTCCGGATTCGGTAAAGACGATAGAAAACGGTGCATTCTGCGGCTGCAGCAATCTGGAATCCATAGTTATTCCGAAATCTGTTACAACAATCGGAGAAAATATTTTTAACCGTTGCGATTCGCTGGTTTCCATAAAAGTGGATAAAAACAATCCGAAGTACGATTCCAGAGACAACTGCAACGCAATAATCGAAACCGATACGAACGTGCTGATAACCGGATGCAGGAGTACTGTTATCCCTGATTCCGTAACTGAAATCGGATTCGAGGCGTTTCACGACTGCACATCTCTGAAATCCATGATTATTCCTGATTCGGTAAAGGTCATCAATTTCGCGGCATTTCACGGCTGTTCGGAAATGACAAGTGTAACTATTCCGGACTCGGTTGTTAAGATCGGCTCCATGGCTTTTGCCGGCTGTCGCAGTCTGACTTCCGTTATAATTCCCGATTCGGTGCAGGAAATAGATGGATCGGCGTTTTACGGCTGCACCAGTTTGAAATCAGTGGTCCTTTCAAATTCATTGAAGAAAATCAGCACTGACGTTTTTAGTGAATGCAAAGCGCTGGCTTTCGTTGTAATTCCCGATTCGGTGAAAGAAATAGAGACTGGCGCGTTTGAAAACTGCAGGAGCCTGACTTCTATATTTATTCCGGCCTCAGTGCAGCTTATCGGCTCAAATGTCTTTTCCGGCTGCGCAGGACTTGTCTCTATTGAGGTAGATAAAGATAATAAAATATATGATTCCCGAGGTGACTGCAATGCAATAATTGAAACCGAGACAGGTGTACTGAAATACGGCAGGAAAACGATTAAAACCAGGACACATATTCTTAAAGCCGGCTGTAAGAATACGGTTATACCGCTCTCTGTTACGGAAATCGGATGCGGCGCGTTCTGCGGATGCACCTCTATGAAAAACATCATTATTCCCGATAGTGTAAGAAAAATCGACAGCTCTGCTTTCAGGGGCTGTACGGCTCTGAAATCTGTCATCATTCCTGAATCGGTGAAAGAACTCGGATGGCATGTATTTTCTGATTGCACCAGCCTTGAATCCATAATAATTCCTGATTCTGTGGGGACGACGGACTGTTATATGTTTTGTGGTTGCAAAAATCTTAAAACTGTAGTTCTGCCGTCTTCAATGCCGGAAATTAAAGACGGTATCTTTAAAGATTGTGTCTGTCTGGAAACAGTTGTTATTCCCGATTCTGTTAAGGAAATCGGTGATTATGCGTTCGAAAACTGTCATAAATTGTCTGCCAAAACAAGAAAAAGAATCAGGGAGATTGAACGTCTCAGGGAAGCCAGAATATTTTCAGAATAAGCCGGCTTTGTTGAAGATCTGTTTTTTACGATTTTTTTGGCACAATCACGCCGTTTCCTTTGAAAATCGAGTTCTCAGGAACGAATCCGCGGACGCATGAAAGCGGGTAAATTACTGAATTTCTTCCGATTATCGTTCCTGGGTTAAGAACTGAGTTGCAGCCGATCTCTGCGTTGTCACCGAGTATTGCCGAGAATTTGCGAAGCCCTGTTTCAATCGTTTCGTCTCCGCAGTGGATCTTGACGTTTCCGGGGATCGAGCGGACATTAGAGAGGATTACGCCGGCTCCGATGTGGGCGTGAAAGCCTAAAACCGAGTCTCCGACATAGTTGAAGTGCGGAGTCTGCACTTTATTGAAAAGGAAACTGTTTTTTATTTCGGTCGAGTTTCCGATTACGGAATTGTTTCCTATTATTGCACTGCCGCGGATGAAGGCGCTCTGGCGGATCTCAACGTTGTGTCCGATTATCACCGGTCCTTTGATGAATGCGGTTTCTGCGATTTCTGTGCCCTGACCGACCCAGACATTTTCCTTTATCATCGTGTAATCACTGCCTAAAGCCGGTCCTTTTTTCAGAATGTACTCTTTGATAAGCGGCAGGATTTCGTGCGGATATTCGCAGCCTTCGAAAATATCGGCGAAATCGGTCTGTGTCAGGTCTAAAAGTGCGTTGATTTTGATTTTTTCCATGATTTACCTACCCGAAAATTAAAGTCGGAATCCATATGAAAAGTTTGAGGATCAGTCGTGCAGGAACGAGCAGCACGCTGAAAGCTCCCGTAACGACCAGGGCCATGATTATGATAAATCCGTATCTTTCAAGCGTGAAGTATATTCTGTCGTATTCGCGCGGCAAAAAACCGTGAAGTATCCTGCTTCCGTCAAGCGGCGGGATCGGAATTAAGTTGAAGAAGCAGAGCATGACGTTGAACATGAGCGAGATCTCGAAAAAAGTTATGATGATTTCATTCGGGAAAAAGCGGTATGCAGCAACGTAAAAAAATGCGCTGATGAATGCTAACACGAGGTTGCTCAAAGGTCCTGCCGCCGCGACGAACATCATGCCGCGCCTCATGCTTATATGAGGATAAAAGCGGCGCGGATCGACTGGAACAGGTTTTGCGCCGCCGAAGAAAACTCCGGCAAGCAGGTAGCTCAGAAGCGGAACGGCGAGCGACATCATCGGATCGAGATGGGCAATAGGATTCAGAGTGAGTCTTCCCGCATCTCTTGCCGTCGGATCACCTAGTTTGAGGGCGGCCAATCCGTGAGCGACTTCGTGGATTACCATCGAGAAAAGCAGTGGAATTATGCCGATAGCAATGTAGAAAATTTTGTTCTGTATCATTTTGACCTCAACTATTGTGTTTAAATCCAATTTTTTCAAGATTTTCGATGACTTCGCACACCGGAAGTCCGATAACGTTCGAATGCGAGCCGTTTATCGCTCTGACCATAAAGGCTGCTTTGCCCTGAATCGCGTAGGCTCCAGCTTTGTCGTAGGGCTCATCAGTATCGCAGTAAAAAGCGATCTCTTCAGTTGAAAGAGTCTTGAATTCGACATCGGTGCTGACCGAAAAAACTGAAGTCTTTCCTTGATAAAATATCGCGACTCCTGTGCAGACCTGATGCGTTTTTCCGCTTAGTTCCGAAAGGATTTTTTCGGCATCGGCTCTGTCTTTCGGTTTGCCTATGACTTTGTCACCTAAAGCAACTACTGTATCAGCCGAAACAACGGGGATATTGCTGTAATTATTTGAATTTATTACTGATCTGCCTTTCTGCTCGGCCAAAGATTCAACGATTTCCGAAGGTTTCAGCCCAGGCTGGATCTTCTCTTCGCAGCAAGGTTTTACTACAACGGGCTCGAAGCCGGCATCTTTCAGCAGTTCTAATCTTCTAGGCGAACCGGAAGCGAGTATTATTTTTGTCATCTTTATCTCCAAATGACCAGACCTTTTCCCGTCTCCACTTTGGAGAGAGGATCGAGAGGAGAGGTTTCAAAAACGGAGGATTATATTTAAAAACAGGAGAAAAAACAGAATATTTATTCTTGGATGCAAAATATTTTCCCTGCTGCCGCTTTGATGTGTTCAGGTGTAGTCCCGCAGCAGCCGCCGATAATTTTTGGTTCAAATTTCTGAATAAGTTCTGACATTTTTCCGGCAAATTTTGCCGGAGTCGTTTTGTAGAGGAATTTTCCGTTGATTTTTTCAGGAAATCCCAGATTCGGCATAATCGAAAGCGGAATCGGCGAAATTTTCTTAATTATTTCAGCATCTTTTTCTGTTTCTGCAAAATCTTCGCAGTTGAGTCCGAGTGCGAACAAATCATATTTAGAGATTTCGCTGACGATTTCTTCAAACGACTTTCCTGTATGCGTTTTTCCGTTTTTTCCTGAAAGTGAAACTATGAGCGGAATATCTTTATTGATTTTTTTTGCCGCGGCAAGCGCTGAATTTAATTGGACAATGTCCTGCATGGTCTCAAAAATGAGAAGGTCAACACCGCCTTCAAGAAGTGCCGAGATCTGAATGGAATATGCTTCAAAAAGAAGTGTTTCATCCTGCGGCAGAGATCCGTTTTGGTTGAAAACCGGGCCGACTGAGCCTGCGACAAAGCGCGGTTTTTCAGGAGTTGAAAAATTCTTAGCCGCTTTTTTGGCTAAAATTGCCGAAATTTTTGCACATTCAGAGGCCGATTTTTTTGATCCGAAACTTTCAAAAACAAGGGGATTTGAGTTGAAGGAATTCGTTTCAACCACATCGCAGCCCGCTTCAAGGTATTCTTCATGCAGAGCGAGCACTATTCCCGGGCGTTTCAGCGAAAGAATGTCGGGAAGGATCACCGAATTATCTTCTGAAAGCAGGGCTGAACCAGTCGCGCCGTCAAAAAGGATCGTTTTTTTAGTGTCTGCGAAATCTGAAAACGAAATCATTTTTCGGGGAATATTTTTGCGAAGTGTTCGCGGTAGCTGTTTTTGCCGCAGAGAAGCATAGAGGAGAGCGGATGGACCGATTTAACGAAGTTTTCAGCCTCTTTCGCGCTGTTGCGGATGTCCCACTGAGCGTGTTCGTCGTCACGCAGCGAAATGAAGTGATAAAGCTCGCGGGCGTTGATTTTAAGGAGAACTCTGCGCCTGTGTGCGTTTGAAAGAATGTAGTTTCTGGAACAGGGGAAAGCTTTTGCAAAATCGTAGTAAAAATCGTTGATTTTACTAATTGTTTCGTTGAAAAACGCCTCTTTGCCGATCGCCTTTATCGATTCGGGAAGAGTGCAGCCGAGATTCGGGTCGTAATCCTGAACAAGCTGTGTCGTCATTCTGTGGCGCTTGAGCTGAGCGTAGTTTGTCGCACTTACAATGAGTTCGAAAGTGTAGTCGATCGTCTCGAAGGCGCGGTCAACCTTTTCAAAGCTCTCTTTCGATGCAAGTGCCTGTTTTATCAGGTTTTCTTTCGCTTCGAAGCTCATATTCCGGGCGTGGTCAAGACAACTTTCGAAATTTTTGTTTGAATATGCGTAAAGAAGCGCCGCTACAAGCTCTGTGTCTGCGTCTTTTGAGTATGAAACAGGTGAAAAATCACCATTATTTACGTTGGTTGCATCTTTTACGGCAAGAGCGGCTTCCAGAAGAGCACTTTTTTTGGCCGCCTCGTGTTTTGTCGGCTCGACATATTTGATGAGCGACGGAGCGAGCGATTTCACTTTCTCAAAAAGTTTTGCCGAAAGTTCGCGAACTTCAGCAAGATCAGACGAATTGAACTGTCGCAGCATATTTTCAAGCGAACGGGCGTTGACAGTCATTCCGAACTGCGATTTCGTGGCGAGAGCGACTATGTATCTCGCGTCTTCTTTCGCCTTGGTCTCAAGGTCGATCTGATCTCTTTTGGTTTTTATTTTATCTGCGTTTTTCGCGAAAAGATCCTCTTTCAAAGCCTCAAAAAGGGTGAAGTAGGCGTCGTTCTGCATTTTGATGACTTGCGAAAATTTTTCGGCAAAAGGGGAGTTATTTATCTCTTCCGGCATTATGAAATCGCCGTCAAGAGTGATGTAACGCTGGCTTTTTTCGGTGAAAGATGCAAGTCTGAACTTCTGAACTTCTTCGGTCGCGAGCCTTGAGATCCCCGTGATGTCGAAGTTGAAAACGGCGTGTTCCGCAACACTCGAATGCCCCAGACCGAAAATTATCGTTTCATTCGACTTTCTCGATTTTGCGACTTCGGTGCGCGAGATTTTTCTCAGTTCGCCGATATCCGCCGGATCACGTGAGATACGGGCGTAAGCCGCGCTCAGAGTCTCGGGCGTGACGTTGTCCTCGGTCCAGCCTGCGCGGTTTTTGAGTTCCTCGATTGTCGAAGAATCGATGTTGTATCCGGATAAAGTTACGTTCATTTTTCTCTCCCCAAAAAAGTCGCTTGTCTTTACCATAATTTTTGAAGCAATAAAATTTTTTGTTATAATGCTCTGGTTTTCCGCGCCGACACCGCGCCATCGGCGTCACGTTGTCACGTCGTTACGACGACACGGCGCGGGAAAGAAAAAGGAGGCTTAATGAAAAAATTTTTACTTTTTTTAATATTTTTTTCGTTTTTTCTTTTTGCCGATGAGTTGAATGAGTCTTTTGCGGCTGCGGTTCAGGCTGGAAATGTAAAAACTGCAACGGAAGTGTTCGCGAAAGGTGCCGACATCAATTTCGTTGATGAGGACTGGCCTCTTTTTGTTACCGCTGTCACTTCGGGTGATGTCGCGATGACTGAGTTTTTCATCAAAAACGGTGTCAACCTTGAGCTCAAAGGGCCTGACGGAAAAACAGCGCTTCTGCATGCGATTTCGCTGAAAAACAAAAAGCTTGTTGAAATGCTGCTTGCGGCCGGAGCCGAGATCAAAACTGAAGATTCTGCCGGAAAGGATACTTTGATGTATGCCGCTGAAGCAAACAATGCAGAACTTATGAACAAACTGCTTAAAATGGGTTTCGACGAAAAGAAACATTCCAAAGCGGGGAAGACGGCTCTCGACTACGCGATCGACGCGAGAGCGCAGGAAACATACAGGATCCTGAGCAAAAAGAATACTCTTCCGATGGATTTCATAAACGCGGTGGAGAAGGGTGACGCGAAAGCCGTCAAAACTCTTGTTTCGGAAGGTGCTGACGTAAACACAAAAGATAAAAACGGAAAGGCGGCAATAGTCATCGCGGTCGAAAAAGGGTATACCGAAGTTGTGAAACTTATTCTTGAAAACGGTGCCGACCCGAACGGAAAATACTTCAAAAATCCGAAGGCCAATCTTTTTGTAATGGCGGTGCACAACAATCATTTGGATGCGGCACTCGTTCTTTTGAAATCAGGTGCAAACGCAGATTTCAACCACAAATTCCAGGGCGGAAAAACGGCGCTTATGATTGCGATGGAAGCTAAAAAGCAGGATCTTGCTTCGTACCTTCTTGTGAAAAAGTTCAATGTCGATGCGACCGATGATTTCGGAAATACCGCTTTGATTTATGCAGTTAAGCATGACCTGTTTTCCGTTGCAAAAAAACTTCTCGAGCTCGGTGCCGACCCGACGCTCAGACAAGTCGACGGAAAAACCGCGCTTGATATCGCAAAATCTCAAAATAATCAGTCGCTTATGCGAATTCTTTCCGAAGCTGAAAAGAAGTGGCAGTAAAGTTTTGCAAGGTATGAGAGGGAAAATATGAGAGTAATAATTGTCGGAGCCAGCAAGGTCGGGTTCGCGCTTGCAAAGCATATCACCGAAGAAGGTTACGATCTTGTGGTTATTGACCGCTCTCCTGAGAAGATTGACGCCATTACCGATGCATTTGACTGCAACGGCTATGTCGGCAACGGGTGCTGTTCCGGGCTGCTCAGAAAATGCGGTATCGATTCGGCTTCAGTGTTTGTAGCGGTAACGAAGAACGACGAAACGAACATTTTGTGCTGCAGTGCGGCTAAAAAACTCGGGGTAAAGCGCACGATAGCGGCTGTCAGGAGTCCTGAATACGAAAAAGAGATAAGTTTTATGACTAGTGAACTTGGTGTCGATCTTCTGATCAATCCTGACAGGGCGGCAGCCGAGGTAGGGATCAAGATGCTGCGCTACGTTGAGACTGTAGAACGTGAGGTGTTCGGAAACGGAGCCGTTCATCTCTCTGCTGTCGAGATATGCGAAAACGGGATCTTGTCCGGTGTGAAGCTCCCCGCAGTACAAAAGGTGCTTGATGCAAAGATACTTATCTGCGCTATTGACCGCGGAGGCAGAGTTTTTACCCCGTCAGGAAAGGATGCGATCAAAACAGGAGACAAGATCGTCTTCGTCGCGGCTGAAGCGGATATGGAAAAAACGCTGAATAAGCTGAGGATCACAGAGAGAAGGCTGAAAAAGGCCGTTATAGTCGGTGCGAGCAATGTCGGTTACTATATGACGGGGATTCTGCTCAGGCGCGGGATCAAAGTTACGGTCATCGACAATGACGAGGTGCGCTGCCGTCAGATGCTCGAGTGTTTTCCGAAGGCGGATATCGTCAACGGCGACGGAACGGATTCGGAGCTCATGGAAAAGGAGCTGAAAGGGGCGGACGCATGTGTCGCTGCAACCAGCCGTGATGAGGAAAACCTTGTAATATCGATGTTCGCGAAGTCCTTCGGAACTGGCAGGATCGCTGCTGTAATTAAAAATATCGATTATGAAACGATGCTTAAAAAAAGCGGCATCAACCATGTTTTTTCGACGCAGGATGTGGCGCTTATCGATATAATCAAGGATGTACGCCTGATTGACAACGCAACTGACGAGACCTGCGGTTCGATGAAATGGCTCTATGCCCTTAATTCCGGATCGGTAGAGGCTGCGGAATTCGAGGTCGGAACTGATTTCAAGCTGCAGGGGATACTGTTCAGGGATGAGTCTTTCAAGCTGAAACCGGGCATCCTGATCGCAGTCATCATGCGCGGCGGCTCTGTCGAGATCGCCGGCGGAAACTCGAAGATCCTGCCGGGAGATCATGTTATAGTTGTTTCGGCGGAACACAGGATCCTGAGCCTTGCCGATATTGTCGGATAGTATTTGCGGAAGTTGTAATATGGAACACATGCTGTCAGGAGTGCTTTTCATACTTTTCATGATCGTCGCGATCACTGTATTCAACGAAAAAACCTTGAAAATATCGAATGATATAGCCCTTGTGCTTTTTTCATTTCTTATAGCAGGCTTCGTGAAGATACTTGAAGCCTTGGGTTTCATTGATTTCGAGACAAGTATGGTAGGCAGGATAGCCGATTTCAATTTCCAGGAATTCCTGATGAACGGGATCCTGTGCTTCATGCTCTTTTCTGGCGCGAGCGGAGTCAACTTCAACCGCTTCGTGAAAAACATCAAGTCGATAAGCCTGCTCGCACTGCTTTCAACTGTAATTTCGTCCTTTGTCTACGGAGGAATATTCTATCTATTTGCTTATCTTATCGGTCTCGATTTTTCAATATGGCTCTGCATACTGCTCGGCTGCATAGTTTCGCCTACCGACCCGATCGCGGCGACGAGCATTCTCAAAAAGGCGGGGCTTTCCAAAAACGTATCGACCGTCATCGAGGGAGAGTCGCTTTTTAACGACGGAACCGGTGTCGCCGTTTTTGTGTGCGTCAAAAATATCGTCAACGACGTTTCGGATCTTAGCTTTCCTGTGCTTATGGCGAAGGAGCTTCTTGGCGCGGTGGCGATAGGACTTGCGGTTTCCTTCCTTATGTTCAGGCTTCTGCGTGCCAGCAACAATCCGATGCTGCACATCCTGATAAGCCTTCTCGATGTCGTTGCGGCATATATAATCTGCGAGGCTTTAGGATGCTCCGGCGTTATCGCTTCCGTAGTGTGCGGGATATATTTCTCGAAGAACATGGCCAGATACGAGGAGTGGCGCAAGGTCGTGGATCCCAAGGACTGGTATGAGGATTTCTGGCATCTGGCAGATACGCTGCTCAACAACATCCTCTTCATTCTGATAGGATGCGCAGTGCTGAGTCTGCCGCACCATCCGCTGATTGCAGCACTTGTTTTCGGAGCGATTCTTATAAATATGGCAGCGCGTTTTCTCGGTGTCGGCACTTCAGCTCTTATCATCGGAAAACACAAGATCCCGAACCGTTACAACACGATGGAATTTACCTCGCTCATGACCTGGAGCGCGCTCAAAGGGGGCCTTTCGCTGGCACTGGCACTCAGCACAGCCGAATTTCTTACACCCTCAAACTACTATGTCGTGATCATAGTAACTAGCGTGACGATGTATTTTACGATCGTGGTCCAGGGACTCACCACGAAAAAGGTTTTTGCTGTCATTGAAAAGCACAAGGCTGACCGCATAAGGTTGTGAAATAAACAGAGGAAGGTGAGGATCTATGTTAAAGCAAATATTTTTAGTTTATCAAAATTATAGAGGTAATTTTTTTTCCGTGCAGAATATAGCACTTGCGCTATATTTCGTGACATTCATCATTCTGCTCAAAATCCGCTCGATCAAGCTGTTGAAAAGTTGGTTTATACCGCTTTTTGCGATGTATTTCGGACTATTGATCGGAACGCTGTTCAGTATTTTTCTCGACGGAACAGTATCCGACAAATATTTGGCTGAATACCCTGTTTCCACCTTGATTCTTCAGGCTTTCAATCCGCTGAACCCCAGAGGAAAGGTTATGTTCGGCGGTTATCTGGGTTCAATTTTCGGAATCTGGTTCGCAAATTATATATTTAAACGAAAGTCATTGTCTGAATTTCTCAATATTTCAGCAATATCCAGCTCTTTGTTTTTTGCAATTTGGCGTATAGGCTGTTTTTTGGATGGATGTTGTTACGGAATACCGAATGAAACTTTCGGAATTTCGTTTCCGCAGAGAAGTCTTGCTTTTCGGGAATTGAAAAAAAATTTTCCTGACTTGATTGTTGAGAATACGACTGTTCCGCTTCTTCCGACACAACTTTTCTCTTTCGCTTATGGATTTATTATCTTCCTGTTTTTGTTGATCTTTTTTTGTAAAAACAAGATCCGCTGTCCTTATTTTTATTTTTTTGCACAGATGTTGCTGTATGGGATAGGCCGCTTCATAATCGAATTTTTCAGGATCGATCCCAGGGAGTTGTGGGGATATCTCTCGATGTCGCAGTGGATCGCTCTTGTGATGGTCGCGGTAAGTTTATTCTTTTTTATCAAAAACAGAAAAGAAATTGCGGAATCTTTCAAGAATGAAGCTGACAACTAACTCCCGGTATTTCCTCACGATTTCCTATCTTCTAATTCTTATATGCAAAGTTCTTGCAGCGCTTCAGTATCTTTATTCGGTTCCGGATCATTTTCCTGTTTTGTTTGTTTTTCCGTTTTCATTGATTTTGGTTTCGTTTGATTTCATTCTCCTTTTCATATTTTTTAAAGTATGGGATTTTGCCAATAAATTCAAGCTGTTTAACCTGTTGACTTTCATGCTGCTTTTTCTGTTTGGCTTGTTCCTTTTGTATGATTTCCCGATCTTTCAATATTTCCGTGGGTTTACCAACCTCGGATTGGCAAGATTTCTTGTTTATGATTCAAATGAAATTGCAAGTTACTATGCTTTTGCCTTGAATCCTTTTTTAATAGGAAAGATTTTTTCATGTTTCTTTTTGATTTTTATCGCTTTGCTTTTTGTCATTAAAAAGAAAACTTACATTATCAAACCTTTTTCCTGCCGCGTTATTTCAATTCTTCTGGCGGTAAATGCAGTTTTTTGTCTTGTCACGGCGTTTCTGCCGTTTGAAGCTACTGTAGGCCTTGGAAAAAGTCCTGTTTTTGAATATTTTTCGACAAGGATTTTAAAGAATTACTATTTGCCTCTTGATACTGAGCCTGAAAAGGCGGAATATCCCGGAATTGCTGATGAAAATGGTGCTTTTCCGAAAGTTGACTTCGATTTCGGTGCGACAAAAGGGAAGAATGTGATTTTGATTGTTTTGGAAAGCACCGCTTTCGAGAGAACCCCGCTCGGTAACGACAAAAACAGCAAATTTTTGTTTCTTGAAGATTTGTCAGAGAAATCAATAAGTTTTGTCTCTCACAGAACTGTTTTCCCGGCGACAACGCGTTCTATCCTGTCGCTTTTCTGTTCGAATTATGTCGGAACTGATTATGAATCGATCACAAAATCCGATGAGTCGTTCGATTGTGAATCACTTTTCGATGTTTTCAGAAAAAACGGCTATGCAACTTCTTTTTTCTCGCCGGTCCTCCTTGATTTCGACAACTTCGGAAACAATAGAATGATCAGGAAAATCGACTACGTTTTTGAACCTTCTGAAATAATCAGGAACGGAACTTTTAAGCGGCAGTTCGGCACCGCAACGGCAGTAGAGGAAGAAATTGTTCAGAAAGATTTTTTCAGCCATATTCAAGGCATTAAATCAGAAGACAAACCGTTTTTTGCTCTTTATTTTCCATATTGGACGCACGCACCTTATGAGGTTCCGTTCGAGGACACATCAAAACTTGGTTCATTGGAGCGCTACTACAAATCGCAGGAATACATGAATGCAAAAATGGAAGAGTTCCTGAACAGACTTGATAAAGAAAATATTATGGAAAATTCGATAGTTATAATAACGAGCGATCACGGAGAGGCTTTCGGAAGAAAAGTCGGAAACTTTATTCATCCGAACTACCTTTGGGATGAAAATCTTCACATCCCGTTCCTGATTTATGCGAAAGGGATCTCTGATGCCGCGCCTCAAACAGTGACAAATCCCACAACAGTGCTTGATGTTGCCCCGACGATTGCGGCTTTAGCGGGGATCGAACCTGGCAGTTCGTGGATCGGCGAAAACATGTTTGACGGAATAACAAAACCCGTCTTTATCTACACTAGAGCGATGAATCTTCACAGCGGCATTCTGGACGGAAACCACAAATTCTTTTTTAATCACATAACAGGCAAAAATTACTGCTTCGATCTCAAAAACGATCCGCTTGAAAACAATAATCTTGCTGATGATCTTGATAAAAATCGTCTTAAAAATCTAATAAAATTCATAAATTATAAAAATTTTGAACTGAATAGTACAGTAAGATCAGACAGATGATGCCTTGAAATGCCGGAAATGTTCTACTAATCTTTTTTAGGATAGATGACTTTTCTCGGTTTCGAACCGTCCGCCGGAGTTACGATCCCTTCCTCTTCGAATCTGTCAACGATCCTTGCCGCACGGTTGTAACCCAGTTTGAATTTGCGCTGAAGCATGCTTGCACTGCATTCGCCGGTATGCATGATGTAGGCGAGGATCTCGTCGTAAAGCGGTTCGTCGTCATTCGAGCTTCCCGAAGAATCTCCGGAAGAACCTCCGTTTTTGCCGCCGTCGCTCTGGAAACTTTCAAGAATGTCTTCCGGATGGTAGTCGCCGCCCGCTTCCTGTTTGATGAAGTCGATGACAGCTTCCATTTCAGGAGTGCTGACGAAAGCCCCGTGGATTCGCATCGGGATCGATGTGCCGGGCGCGATGTAGAGCATATCGCCGTTTCCGAGCAGTGCGTCTGCGCCGTTTGTGTCGAGAATGACTCTCGAATCCATTGCTGAAGCAACTTTGAAGGCGATCCTGACGGGAAGGTTGCTTTTGATGAGTCCTGTAACGACATCACGCGTCGGTTTCTGCGTTGCGATAATCAAATGTATGCCGACGGCTCTTGCTTTCTGCGCGATCCTTGCGACTGCGATCTCGACCTCTTTGCCGGCAACCATCATCAAATCTGCAAACTCGTCAATAACGACGACGATAAACGGCATTTTTTTGAGATGGCTCTCTTCAGCAGCAAGATTTTTATTGATTTCATTGATTTTCTGGTTGTATTCGCCGATGTCTTTGACTTTGTTTTCAGCCAGAGTTTTGAAACGGTTGTCCATTTCAACGACTGCCCACTGGAGCGCTTTTGCCGCTTTTTTGCTGTCTACGACGACCGGAAGAAGCATGTGCGGGATGCCTTCATACATGTTGAACTCGTTTCCTTTCGGGTCGATCATGATGAATTTGACTTCATCCGGCGTGAGAGTGTAGAGAAGGGAGATGATAAAACTGTTTATACCGACTGATTTTCCGCTACCTGTCGTTCCGGCTACAAGGACGTGCGGCATTTTATTGAGGTTAGCGGCACACGGTTTGCCTGCGACATCAAGTCCCAAAGCTATCGGCAGACCTTTTGTCGAAGCAGTTTTGAAGACAGGGCTTTCAAGGATCGATTTGAGTCTGATAGTGAGTCTTTCTTCGTTGGGAATTTCGATTCCGATGTAAGGTTTGCCGGGGATGAAACCGACGACACGCACTTCTTTTCCGCTGACTGCTACGGTGAGATCCTTCGCCATTCCCTCGACCTGGCTGACTTTGACACCTTCGCCGAGTTCGATTTCGTACATCGTAACTACCGGGCCTATTGTCGCACCGTGGACTTTGACCTTTATTTTGTGTTCAAGGAGCTTTTTTTCGATGATAAGACCGGTGTTGCTGACTTCCTGTTCCCTTTTTTCGGAAGTTTCAAGGTCTTCGCCCGGAACGAGAAGCGATACGTCTGGCAGGTGGTAGTCTTTGAGTTTTCTTAAAACCGATGTCGTTGCTACCGTCTGGTTGAGTTCGCTTGTAACGACTTCTATCTGCTGACGAGGTTCTTCGGAAACTTCTTCGTTTTTAGGAATTTCTTCAATGTTTTCAGGTTCTTTTGCTTCTTCTGTCTTTTCCGGGATTTTTGCTGGTATTTTTTCGGGTTTTTCTTCCGGCTCTTCTTCAGGTCCTTCTTCCGGAATGTCGTCGAATTTGTCCATGCCTTTGATTTCGATTCTGTGAGGTTCTTCCTCTTTGTTTTCCGGTTCGATGGTCTTTTCGATCTCTTCCATCGAAATGCCTGAATTTATGCTGACATAGTTCTGATCGTCGTTTTCATCTTTCTTTTCTTCCGGCTTATCCGGATCTTCTTCATTTTCGGCATTTTCTTCATTGGTGTCCTGCATGCTGCCTGTAAGAAACTCCTTCAGAAGCAGGCCGGTTTTTGCACAGAGTTTGAAGAAACTGACGTGGAACGTGAGGATCATGAAAAGTATCGCCCAGCCGATGAAAAGAAGAATGAATCCTGTTCTGCCGATATAGATTTCGAAAAATTTCTGGTATAAGAAATGACCTGCGTAATTCGCCTTGCTTGAAGAAAAAGTATCAAATATCATTGATAAAAATGGGAGCAGCATGACGAAGTTCACGAAGTTGAGCAGGAGATGTTTCCAAAGTTTCTTTTTGAGTAGGAAAATCGTTACGAATACGATGATTCCGAGCGGAATGTAGAAAGAAACGATCCCGAAAAGATTGTTTAAGAAGTGCGCGCAGTCGTAACCGAGAGAACCAGTGAAGAAGTTCTCCTGAATTACTTTTCTGCCTGAAGCCTTGGCGGAATAGTAGGATATGAGCGAGACTAACGTGAAAATCGTCGGGACCGCTAAAATGCATATTATGATCTCGCCGGTATAGGAATTTTTTTCAGCGCGTACGATCTCTTTCGTGTTTTTGTTTTTTTTCGGTTTTTGAGCTTCTGTATTTGTCTTATTTTTCTGCGACACGGTAAACTCCGATAGAAAGTGTTTTATCAAAATTTTTATATTCTTTGTCATAAAGCGACATCAGTCTCCCTTCGTTGGCTATGGCGGTTTTGACAGAAATCGATCCCCAGCTGTCGCCGTCGCCGATTTTTTCGAAGATCCTGTGTATAGGTTCAAAGCCTTTTTCTGCAAGCGATTTTTCGATTTTATCAATTATTTCTGCCGCATTGCCGCTGCGAAGAACGAAAGTGACGATCGAGGTGTCGTTTATTTCGGGGTCTCCGAAAAGCGCCTTGAAGCCTGAAACTTCGGAAATGTCTGCGACAGAAGTTGACTCTGTTATTGTTCCTTCCGAAAAAAGGTAAAGATTTTCAGTCATTTTACCGGAAACAGAAATGTTTCCCGAGCTGAAAAACGAGTTTCTGACGGCTTCGAAATCGACGAACTGCTTTTTATTTTCAAGGTCTTTGCCGCCTAAAAAAGTCTTGTCTGCAAACACAAGTTTTTTCGCGATTTTGAGTGACAAAAGATTTGCGTAAAGGGTGTCGGGATATGTTTCGAGCTGTTTTTCTGAAGAGATGATCCACAGAAGAAGCGATTCCGGATCTGTCGCCGGAGCCGAAAATGAAAGTTCTCCTGAAAACAGATAAAGCTGCGGAATTACTGAAGAAGATGCGAAATTGGGAGAGTAGAAGGAGCCGCTTTCAAACGGAAGCTGATGAGTGAATGCGAGAGAATAGAGGTATTTCAGCGCGACTTCTTCCGAAACGGGAAGATTTGCTGCTCCGGACTTGAAAATAATCGCGTTCCTGTCGTTTTCAGAGCCGTTTTTCGAGACGGAAGTTTTGTCCCAGCCCCTTTTTTTCACAGCGGTTTCGGCTTTTTCATCTCCGCACAGAGCGAAGATCGCGAAATCGCCGGGAAGAGGCTTGATAGTATTTTCAAAGTCGATTGAGGAGTAGAGGAAAAGAGCGATTTTCCATCTTCCCTGATCGTCTGCCGGAACATTGAGTATAAGTCCGCTCCCTTGATTTATTCCGAAAGAATTTTTAACGCCGATATTGTCAAGATAGTGCGAAAGATAGGGCATTTTCGAGTTCCAGCCTTTGAATGAAAGTCCTTCTTCAATGGTTTCGGCAGCCGGAAGTTTGCCTGTAAAACTCGTCTCGTCTTGGATCTTTTTTATTATTTTTCCTGAATTTTTAACACCGTAAAGAGAAGCGCTTTCCTTCTTGAAAAACGCTTTCAGAAGGTAGTTTGCGACTTCGTTCTGTGTATTTCCGGCAGAGTCTGCTGAAAAATCGGGTTCTTTGTCTAAAAACCAGCAGCTTTTCAGAAATGTTGATTTTTCGCTTAAAACATTGATTCCGCTTTTTGAAAGGGATTCTGAATAAGTTTCCGCCGCCGTTTCTATATCGCTCAAAGCAGCTTTTGCCGGAAGTTTTGAAAAATAGAAGCAGAGTTCGTAAAAATCGGGAGAATCTTCTTTTTCAACCTTTTCACTTTTGTTGCAGCAGACGAAGAAAATGGTCGCCGCAAAAAGAAGAAATAAAATTCTTTTGATCAGTAGTTCCATTCTTTCTTGAATATATTCGGGTACTTGTCAACCATGCAGCGTTTGAGCAGTTCTATCACTTCGTCTCTGTCCTTGGCTGCCATCATGAGTGAAAGGATCTCTTCGCCTTCACGCAGATAACCGCATTTTATTATCTTTTTTATTATCGGGATCGATGCCGGGTTCATGCTGAGAGCGTCTATTCCCATCGCAAGGAAAAGGAGCGGCAGGTAAGGGTCGCTCGCCATTTCGCCGCAGATGTTTACCGGTTTGTTTTTTGCTTTCGCGACAGTCACTATCTGGTTTATTACGCGGATAACTGCCGGATGATAGTATGAAAAGTATTCTGACGAGAACTCATCTTTTCTTTCGACCGCCATGAGGTACTGGATGAGGTCGTTGGTTCCTATGCTGAAAAAATCGACTTCTTCCGCGATCTTTTCGATGATGAAAACTGATGCAGGGACCTCTATCATCGCGCCGATCCTTATCCCTTTGAGATTTTCGGAAAGCCCCATTTCTTCGGCGGTTTTGTAGAGAAGATTTCTGAAGTCGTCAACTTCGTGAGTCGTGCTGACGAAAGGAAGAAGTATGTCCAGATTGCCGAGTTTTGCCGCACGGACAAGCGCCCTTATCTGCGGAGTGAAAACATCGGGACGCCCTTTGCAGAGCCTTATTCCGCGTATTCCCATGAATCCTTTCGTCACGATCGCACCGCTTTTGTCTTCGCCGAAATCGAAAATCCTTATCGCGGCTCTGAGCGGCAGAGCCTGATGCAGCACCTGATAGTAAACGTCGTAGTGGGCGTCTTCGGAAGGGATTTCGCCGTCTTTCGAAAACATGAGTTCCGTTCTGAAAAGGCCGATGAACTCTCCGCCGTATTTTTTTACGAAATCGACTTCGCCTGTCTGGTCGATGTTTCCGCCGACTTTCAGCGTGTGGTTGTCGCGTGAAACCGAAGGAGAAGAAATATCTTCGAGAAATCTGGCAAAATAGCTTTTGAACTCGTCAGCTTTGCGGAGAGCGTTGTTTATTTCATCTGCTGTCGGACGGAGAACGACTCTGCCATGGAAGCCGTTTACGATCAGCATATCGCCGTAGTCAAGAAGATGAATGAGGTCGGGAACTCCCATGACAGCCGGGATTTCGAGCGAACGGAGCACCATCGTCAGGTGGCTGACTCCGCCGGGAGATTCGAGAACGATCCCTTTGACGTGTCTGTTTTTGGAAAGGACGTGAAGTTCGTCGACAGTCAGATTTTTTGCTGTTACGATGAAATCTTCGTCGGGGAGCCTGTTCAGAACCGAATGTGTGCCTCCGGTAAGTTCAGAAACAAGTTTGTCGCGGATGACTTCCCAGTCGGCGATCTTCGCCTTGACGTAGTAGTCGGTCGTGTTCTGGTCAAGCACCGAAATGAGTCTGTCGAAAACTCCCAGAACTGCCCATTCGGCGTTGATCCGGCTCTCTTTTATCATGTTTCCGACCATTTCCGAAAGGGTGGGGTCGGTGAGCATCATTTTGTGGGCTTCAAGGATCGAAGCGGTTTCCGTTCCGATATTTTTCTGCGATAAAATAGTCTCAAGTTCACGTTCCGAGGCTGTGACTGCCGATTGAAAACGGCTGATTTCATTCGGGATTTCTTCAACTTTCAAGTCGATGTGCGGAATTTTGGAATATTTGCGGTCAATAAAGAAAAGTTTTCCCGCGCCTATTCCGCCGCAGACTTTTTCGCCCTGAAGTTCAAGCCTTTCACGCAATTATTCTTCTCCGAATTTTGTTTCGACAAGTGTTGAAAGAGCCGCCAGACACTCTTCTTCCGATTCGCCGTTCGTGCTGATTTTCACGGTAGAGCCGAGCGGAGCCGCAAGCATAAGGATACCCATGATGCTTTTTGCGTTTACACGTATGCCGTCTTTTTCCATCTCGACGCCGCATTTGAATTTTTCCGCCGTTTTCACGAAAAGGCTTGCTGCACGGGCGTGAAGACCGAGTTTGTTTTTTATAGTAAGTTCAGCTTCTTTCATTTTGAGTCTCTTTTTTCAAGAAGTTGTTTCGCACCGGTGATATTCTGTCTTGCGCTGCGGATGATGCCGTCGACCATCGTTCTGATGTCTGTATCATCGTCGCGGTGCTCTAAACTGTACATCACCATCGAAAGGTTTACGCCCGAAACAACGTCGACATCCTCTTTTTTAGCGAGTGAAAGTGCGATATTCGAAGGGCTGCCGCCGAAAATATCGACCATGATTATGACTTTGTGACCTTTCTGCAGAAAGCCTTCAATCATGTTTTCAAGATTGTTTTTCATTGAGTCGAGTTCCGTCACCATCGAAAATTCGATCGAAAAGAACCCCGTTCTGTCGGAGACATCGATGTCCATTATGCGGGAAGCTATATTCAAAAGAGTGCTCCCGAGTTCTCCGTGGGTGATAAAAACAAAAGAGTACATTTAATTCCCCTTCAATCCTTTAAGTTTGTTGTCAAGTCTTTTTTCCATTTCCTTAGCCGCGAAAAATCCCATTTTTTTGAGGAGATAGTCGCGTGCAATAGCTTCCATGAGCGAGCTCAGGTTCGAGCCGTTGCGCACCGGAATGATGTAATATGCCTTTTTTACGCCTAAAATTTCGTAATAGTTTATCTTGTCGCCGACGCGTTCATAGTCGAATTTGTGGATCTCGTCCCACGAAACAAGGCGGACTACGCAGTCGATCTCCTTTTCCGAATCGACCGAGGTTATTCCGAACATCTGCTGCAGATCGACAAGACCGATGCCTCTGATTTCGATGAAATTACGCCCGATCTCGTTGCAACTTCCGATCAGTCTGTTGGGTGTGAGACGCTTGATTTCTACAAAGTCGTCGGCGATTAGTTTGTGACCGCGCATGACAAGGTCCAAACTGGTTTCGCTTTTTCCGACGCCGCTTTCACCCATTATCAGCATCCCGACGCTGAGAACATCGATAAGCTGCGCGTGAAGCGAAACAGTCGGGGCAAGCGCCGTGTTCAGAATGTCTCTGACATAGTCGGTGAAAACGCTCGAGATCATCGTGGTCGACATAAGCGGAACGTTGTATTTCCGTGCGATCTCTTTGAAGTAATCAGTCGGCTTTTCGGGGTATGTGAAAATCACAAGTATCGGTTTTTCCTTGAGAAAAGTTTCCGACATCTCAAGCTGCTCATCCATCGGCAGAGTACGCAGATAGTCGGCTTCGCTTTTGCCGAAAAGCTGGATCCTGTTTTTGTAGAGATGCGCCACGAAACCCGCGATCGAAAGCCCGACGACCTGAACTTTGCTCTCGGCAAGTTCGATTTTTTTCATCTCGTCTTCGCTCATGTTTTCAAGCGAAAGTTCAAGCTGAGTATTTTTCAGCAGATCGTAAAGAGTGTAAAAAGCTGGTCCCGGCATGGCTTGAATTTTAAGTTAGAATTGTTTGAGGAAACGCAGATCGCCTGCATGGAAATGGCGGATATCGTCGATGCCGTATTTCATCATCGTAAGTCTTTCGATGCCGCCTCCAAACGCAAATCCTGAATAGATCTCGGGGTCGATCCCGCAGTTTCTGAGGACCTGCGGGTGGATCATTCCGCAGCCTAAGTATTCGATCCAGCCGGTCTGTTTGCATACGCTGCAGCCTTTGCCTTTGCAGATCCTGCACTTGAAATCAAGTTCGAATCCCGGTTCGACGAACGGGAAGAACGAAGGTCTGAGCCTGATTTCGACATCTTCGCCGAAAATGCTCGAAACGATCTGCTTCAGCGTGAAAATAAGGTGAGCAACGGTTATTCCTTTGTCAACGACAAGGCCTTCGCACTGATGGAAAGAGTGCTCGTGGCTCGCGTCGACAGCTTCGTTTCTATAAGTTTTGCCGGGGCAGACGAATTTGATGGGAGGTTTCTTCGCGAGCATTCCGCGGATCTGGACAGGGGAGGTCTGGCTGCGGAGAAGTTTTCCGTTCTTGAGCCAGAAAGTGTCCTGCGAATCACGCGCCGGATGGTCTTCGGGAATGTTGAGCGCGTTGAAGTTGTAGTATTCTTCTTCCATTTCAGGGCCGTCTAAAATGTCGAAACCCATGGAAATGAAAAGGTCCTCAAGCTCTTTTCTGACGATCGAAAGGGGGTGGATCGAACCCTGGACCGGTGTCTCCGGCCAGGAGATGTCGCTCCATTCATTCTCGACTTTCGCGGCGATTTCAGCCTCTTCGATTTCTTTAGCCTTTTTCGCAATCGCGTTTTCAAGATCGCTTTTGACATTGTTGATAAGCTGTCCGATCTCCTTTCTTGCATCGGCCTGAAGGTCTTTCATGTCCTTCATCAGAGCGGTGAATTCACCTTTTTTGCCGAGGATCGCAACTCTGAGCTGTTCCAAAGCATCCTTTTTGCTGATTTCGCTTATTTTCGCGTTGAAACTCTCTTTCAGAGCTTCTATCTTTTCCTTCATCATGACGATCACCTATAAATAAAAAAACAATAAATGTGCCGCGCACGGGCGGAGACTTTACCGATAAATAAAAATTTTTCAAGTGAATAGGAAAAAAACTTTTTCTACATGAAAAAAAACATTAAAAAGTTCTGCTTTGTGCTGCCGGATTTGCAATTTATATTGACTTTCAGATATAAAAGCGTAAAATCGCGCGTTTTTTTTTGAAGCACCTCCGTGCGTTTGTCCCGTGCCTGTCTCTTGTTTGAGAGTGAGCGGGATGCGGAGGGAAGATTATTAACAGGTAATTCTTGGAGGAAAAAATGCCTGAATTAAGAGAAATGCTCAAAGCCGGTGCTCATTTCGGACACCAGAAACAGAAATGGAATCCCAAAATGGCTCCTTACATCTTCACGGAGCGCAACAACATCCACATCATCAACCTTCAGAAGACGATGGAACTCATCGAAGACGCCAAAAATTTCGTAAAACAGCTCGGAATGAACGGCGAAATGATTTTCCTTGTCGGAACGAAAAGACAGGCTCAGGAAGTCATCAAACAGGAAGCTGAAAGAGCGGATGTTCCTTATGTAAACTATCGTTGGCTCGGCGGAATGCTCACCAACTTCGTAACGATCAACCAGTCGGTAAAGAAGTTCCAGAAGTTCGAAGAGATCCTCACCACCGAAAAGAGAAGAATGTACAAGAAAAAAGAGCTTGCTGACATCGAAAAGAGAAAAGATAAACTCGAAAAGAACCTTGCAGGCGTTATGAAAATGGACAAAATGCCGGGCGCAATGTTCGTCGTTGACCCGATGAAAGAGCATCTTGCAGTTCACGAAGCTCAGAAACTCGGTATTCCGATAATCGCAATCATCGATACAAACGGAAATCCTGACGGGATCGACTACCTCATTCCGGCAAACGACGACGGAATGCGCTGCATTTCGCTTGTAACTTCCGACATCGTTGACGCTTACCTTGAAGGTCTTGACATCTACAAACAAAAACTCGCTACAGAGCAGAAAGACAGAAAAGAAAGACCGGCAAGAGGCGAAACAAGAAGCGTTGCAGGCAGAAAGGTCAGAGTTAAAAGAATCCAGACTGCTGAAGCTGAAGAAGAACCGGCTGAAGAAGCAGCTGAAAAAGAATAGGAGGAACCCATGGAAATTACTGCAGGATTGGTTAAAGAACTCAGAGAGAAAAGCGGCGTAGGAATGATGGACTGCAAAAAAGCCCTCATGGAAGCTAACGGCGACCTTGACGCTGCTATGCAGATCCTTAAAGATAAAGGCATCGCGAAAGCGGCTAAAAAGGCTGACAGAGTAGCTTCGGAAGGAGCTGTCCTCATTTCCATCGAAGGAAACAAAGGCCTTATGCTCGAGCTCAACTGCGAAACAGACTTCGCTGCAAAAAGCGACGGTTTCAAAGAACTTTCGAAGACCATGCTCGACTACTTCGCAAAGAACGCGAAAGAAGAGAACCAGGTCGTTTCTATGGAAGAGAACTTCTACAATGCAGAAGTAGAGACCATGACGAAAGAAGCTGTTGCAGTTATCGGCGAGAACATCAAACCGAGAAGATTCGTAAAATACGAAGCAGGCGAGAATTCTTTCATCCACTCTTACGTTCACATGGGCGGAAAAATCGGCGTTATGCTTGAAATCAAAGCTTGCTGCGCTGAATGCACGACAAAACCGGAAGTTATCGAAATGGCTGACGGAATCGCTATGCAGATCGCTTCGATGCGTCCTGACTGCATCGATGTAGATTCTTTTCCGCAGGATAAACTTGCTTCCGAAAAGCACGCTTTCCTCGCACAGGTTCTCGAAATGGGAAAACCGCAGGCAGTTGCTGAAAAGATCGTTGAAGGAAAAATCCAGAAGTTCGTATCGGAAAACACTCTTCTCGAGCAGGTTTTCGTTATGAACAGCGACCTCAAGATCAAAGATTATATCAAAGAAACAGGCAAGAAAGTCGGCTGTGACCTTAAAGTAGTCCGCTTCAACCGTTTTGAACTCGGTGAAGGCATTGAAAAGAAAGTAGAAAATTTCGCGGAAGAAGTTGCAGCTCAGATGAAATAATTTTTTAATGAGCTATTTTTGTGATTCTACATTTTCGGGAGCGTCTTTCAAAAGGGCGCTCCTTTCTTTTTTTATAATAGTTATATTCTTTTTCCTTTCGGCAGAAGTCGCTGAAGAGGAAGCAAACGCAGAAAATAGCACTGAAAAACCTTCTGAAAATATCGAGAAACCAGCTGAAAATATTGATGAATCTGCTGAGAACAAAGAACATGCCGCGGAAGATAAAACTTCTGAAAATATCAATAAATCCGCAAATAATGCTGCTCCGACCGTTTACACAAAAGAGGAGTTTATCAGTAAATTCATAGAAAAAACGGGTATCGGAGAAAGTTCAAAATATAAAATGCAGATGGCTGAAGCCGATTACGATTATGTTATCGCGCAGATGTTCCCGACGATAAAGATCGTGACCGGAATAGGTCCTCACCCGAGATATGTTTACGAGCAGTCCGAACTGCTTCCTGATGAAGACGGCGACGGTCTACCTGAATTTAAGGAAAGAAAGTGGCACAAATACTACAGCGATCTCGGAAAATGGGGTGTAGCGATAAGAACGAAGGTAGAGTTTCTCCTTCCGATCTACACTTTCGGAAAGGTGCTTGCGGGAAGACGTGCAGCCGAGGCTCAGATAGATGTCAGAAAGGCCGAATCAAAGATAGCCGACCTTAAAATCAGAAAAGAAGCTGCGGCGATCTACTGGTCGTGGGTCATGGCGCAGACCTATATCGACATCATGGAACCGGCGATGAAAGAACTCGACAAAGCCGAGGAAAAGCTCCGTG
Source organism: bacterium (assembly GCA_017963125.1). Taxonomy (GTDB): domain Bacteria; phylum UBP6; class UBA1177; order UBA1177; family UBA1177; genus UBA1177. Next base: position 14,698 of record JAGCUA010000069.1, on the reverse strand, counting down.
ACATGCTTTACGAGGAAAAAGAGGGAGTAACGCAGAAAGATCTCAACAAACTGCTGATAGAAAAGGAGAAAGTGCAGTATTTATACGACAGACTGCTTTTCCAGACCGACACGCTGAAATCGCTGATCACCGAAGTTCTGGGTGAAAACTGGGCTTTTGCCGACAAGGAAATGAAAAAACTGGATTTTGCCAAAGAAGAACAGGATCTTGTAAATTCGATGAAGGAGAACAGCCCTTATGCGACATATTTGAAGAGAGGGCTCGATATTTATGAAAAACTTTACAAGCTTGAAGTCCGCAAAACTCTCCCGAATTTCGGAATGATCGGTTCATATTCGTTCAGATACACGAGTTCTGTCGACGAAAAATATTATCCCGAGGCAAACAGCCCCTACAACGGCTACGACGGCGAGATCGGAGTCGGTCTCAGTTTTGATCTGAATATCATGGAACAGGTCAGGAAGATCCAGAAAGCCAAGGCAGAATGGAACTATATGAAAAGCAAAGCGTTTCTTGTCGAGCAGAACGTTTCGTTGCAGGTAAAACGCAAATACAACGATCTCAAGGCTCTTGATTCCCATATTTCGCACCTCAAGTCTATCCGCAAAACGACAAAAGGGATGCTGACGACCGAATACGCCAACTATGAATCGGGGATGACGACAGGGACGAAAGATCTGATCGACGCGGTCAAGGCGTTTTTCGAGAACGAGCAGGAATATGTAAAAGCGATTTACGATTACAATATGAAAATCGAGGATATTATTGAATTTACGGGGGCGACTGAGAAATGAAACACATTTTAACGGTAACACTTATGTTTTTCTGTTTCGGACTTTTCGCCCAGGCGGCTCCGGCTCCTGCAAAAGAGCAGGCGGCGGATCAGCTTGATGTCGCAGCGGCGATGAAACTGCTTGAAACCAAAGAGCAGGCGTTCGAAAAACTGGCAAACACAAACCCGAAAAAAGGAACGCCGAAATATGCTGCCAAAGACAAAGAGATAAAGGAAATCGTTGAAGAAATCATCGACTACCGCTTTATTTCGGAATATATAATCGGCAAAAAATGGGCTGAGACCTCTGAATCGAAAAAAGAGGAATTGTTCAATAAAATCAAAGAGTTGTTCACGGACGTCTATCTTGACAAACTCTTTTACAACAAAAGTTACGAGAAAAAATATTTAGACAAGGGAACAGAGAAAAAATATCTTAAAGGCGTTCCGGAAAGTATCTTCATCACATCTGAGATCCAGGGCATTTTCAAAGGAAAAACAGTCGGTTACGAACTCGTTTACCACATCCGCAAAATTGACGGCAAATACAAGGTCTTCGATGTCGAGCTTGACACAGTCAGTCTTGCCAGAAACTACAGAGAGCAGTTCGAGAAAAATCTGAAAGAGAAAAGTATCGACGAACTTATCGCCAATATCGACAAAAAAATAAAATCTTCAAAAGAAAAACATGATAAAAAAGAGATAAAACCTGCTGCCAAGTAGCCAAAATGACTGAAAAAATTTTGCTTCATGCCTGCTGTGCGCCATGCACTACGGCTACTCTTGAAAAAATTCTCAATGACGATCCTGATTCGGATGTTTCAGTTTTTTACTACAATCCCAACATTTCCCCGGCTGAAGAAGAGGAAAAACGCTGGTCAGAGCTTGTAAGATACATTGAAACCCGTTACGGAAACACAGTCAAAGTCCTGCGCGGAAAATACGACTACGACTTCTGGAATTCGCTCATCGAACCGGTTTCCTTAAGCGGAGAAGGCGGCTTCAGATGCCGTATCTGCTACTATCTGCGTCTTTTGGAAAGTTTCAAAAAAGCGGCGGAACTCAGCTGTGACGCGGTGAGCACGACTTTAGCGATCAGCCCATACAAAAATTTCGAGTGGCTTGACGAAATAGGAAAAGTGCTTTCTGAGAAATTCGGGATAAGATGGTTCCTTGAAAGGTGGGATTACAGGCGTTCCATCGAGCTTTCCAGGCAGTACGGCCTTTACCGGCAGAAATACTGCGGATGCGATTACAGCAAGAAAAGGTGAGGTGAAAAATGGGAGAAAAACTTCTTGAAAAAGTCCTTTTTTACGAAAAACAGCGTCTTACGCAGTGGTGGCTGTGGCTGACAGTCATTTTAGTCCAGTTCGTTCCTGTGATTCTCATTGTAAGTAAGCCTTACCGTGTCGAATTTCTTATGAGCCATCCTGAATATCTTGCATCCAAAGCGATCACCTGGGCGCTCGCTTTAATTATTTCGCTTGCTTTGATTTTTTCAATAAAATTAGAGACTAAGATCACAGAGCAGGGTGTTTATGTCAGGCTTTTCCCTTTAGGATTTTCGTTCAAATTCTATCCCTTCAGCAACATGCTGGCATACTATGTCAGAAAGTATCATCCGGTGCGCGAATACGGCGGCTGGGGCTACAAAGGAAGGCATAACAACAGATCTCTCAGCATCCGCGGAGACAGAGGTCTGCAGCTGGAGTTCCCTAACGGAAACAAACTTCTTATCGGAACTCAGAAGCATCAGGAATTATTAGAGGTTTTAAAATCACTTCAAAAATAAGCCATGAAAAAATTTACTTTATTTTCTTTAATTTTGCTTGTTTTCTTTTCGCTTTTTGCTGAGAGGGAAACTGTCACGATCTGGCATTCGTACCGTGGCGACGAGCAGAGAGCGCTGGAAGACTTGCGCAATAAATTCAATGAATTGCAGTCTGAATACAAAGTCGATCTGCTTAATGTTCCGTACGACGCCTTTGCCAACAAGCTGACAAGTGCGATCCCCCGAGGAAACGGTCCAGACGCATTCATTTTCGCTCACGAAAGAGTGGGCGACTGGGCTGAAAGCGGAATAATTTCGGATCTTTCCGATGTTTTGAGCGGAAACTTGTCAGACTCTCTGATTCCTTCGACTCTTGATGCTTTGAAATACAACGGAAAATACTGGGGATTCCCTCTTTCTTTCAAAAGCGCAGTCCTTTTCTACCGCACCGACAAAGTCGAAAAAGTGCCTGAAACTACTGACGAATTATTGAAAGCGGCACAAAGTTTCACAGATGCGAAAAACGGGAAATACGGGTTGGCTTTTGAAGCGACTTCGGCATATTTCGCGGCTTCTTTCATCTACGGTTTCGGCGGAAAATTCTGCTTTGAAAACGGTGCCGAAAGGGAAGACGGCATGGCCTGCCTTGACGATAAAGGAAATGTGAAAGCACTTGAATTTATTGATAATTTAGTAAATAAGTCGAAAGTAACGCCGCAGGAAGCGACTTCAGCGCTTGTAACGCAGCTTTTCAACGAAGGAAACTCCGCTTTTGTAATCAACGGACCGTGGTTTCTTGGTGAAATCGACAAAAATGTCCCTTATTCGGTCGCAGTTCTGCCGAAAGTTAGCGAAAGCGGCGAAGTTATGAAACCTTTCCTCACGGTCGAGGCTTATCTCGTTTCAAATCACGAAACTACAAACAAAAAAGGGGCTGCGGAATTCGGAAAATTCCTCGTTTCGCACGATGCTGCCAAAGTCCGCGCAATATCGGGAAGGCAGTCTGTCGCGACCGCTTCGGTTTACGAGGATGAGGAAGTCGCGACTGACGAAATCCTCAATGTTTTCAAAAAACAGGCTGAAGTTTCTGTTCCCATGAGCAACAACCCGAAAATGAGAATGGTCTGGGAGCCTCTTGCCGGTGCTTTGAGAAAGGTTCTCCGCGGTGCAGACACCCCTGAAAACGCTCTCGAAAGCGCGCAGCAGCAGTTCAAAATCTTCTCGAAACCGCTTCCTGCGGCGCAAAGCCCGGTTGTTTTTGTAATAATTCTTGTCATCGCGGCAGTTATCGGGCTTGTTTTCACAGTCAGACAGATAAAAAAGTATAAATTTTTCGAAAAACTCATGTCGTCGCCGACACCTTACCTCTATCTTTTCCCGGCGATGTTATCAATGCTCGTCCTTGTTTTTGTTCCGTTCGCGGTTGGGACGGCGGTCGCGTTTTTTGCCCATAAAAGCGGCGAATACCAGTTTGTAGGTTTCACGAACTTCATTTCGATCCTCCTTTCGAAAGATTTTCCGGTAACAGATTCGCTTTCGTTCTATTTCACGCTTCTTGTCACGATTTTGTGGACAGCCGTGAATGTTTTTCTGCATGTTTCGATAGGTCTTGCGCTCGCTCTCATGCTGCGTGAGTCGTGGCTTAAACTTAAAGGCGTTTACAGAATGCTTCTCATAATCCCGTGGGCAGTTCCCAACTACATTACGGCACTTATCTGGAAAGGAATGTTCAACAGGCAGTTCGGCGCGATAAACGGAATCTTGCAGGCGATAGGGCTTGAACCCGTCAGCTGGTTCAGCGGCTTCTGGACTTCGTTTGCGGCAAATGTCACGACAAACACCTGGCTCGGTTTCCCGTTCATGATGGTCACCGCTCTCGGCGCACTGCAGGCGATCCCGCACGATCTCGAGGATGCCGCAAGCGTTGACGGAGCCAACGGATTTCAGCGGTTCAGACACGTAATCCTGCCGCTTTTGAAACCGGCGCTTCTTCCGGCAGTAATTCTGGGCAGCGTCTGGACATTCAATATGTTCAACATCATCTACCTCGTTTCGGGCGGCGAACCTGACGGCGCGACCGAAATCCTCATAAGCGAAGCCTACAAATGGGCATTCCAGCGTCAGGAACGCTACGGCTACGCGGCAGCTTATTCGACCTTGATTTTCATAGTTCTTCTGCTTTATTCCAAAGCAACTGAAAAAGTCGGAAAGGAAAATTAGATTTAAAACGGAGAAACAGATGAAGAGGATTGTAGAAATTATCATGTCGGCATTTTTGGCTTTTATTCTCGCAGCCTGCACGGGAACGGCATCAAACCAGGCCGAGAAAAACGAACAAAAGGGTGAGCAAAATTCTGTGCCTGCGGCTGAAACGGATGAAACCAAACCGACAGAAAGCGCGAAGGCGAAACTTCTTTACATGGGACATGCAAGTCTCCGCATCACAACGGCTGAAGGGAAGGTGATCTACATCGATCCTTTCGTAGGAGAAGGCTACGAGCCTGCGGCAGATCTTATCCTTGTCACTCACGCTCACTTCGATCACAACGCTATCGACAAGATCAAGAACCGCAAGGAGGACTGCCGGACGATCACTTGGAAAGAGGCTCTCGCTGACGGAAAGCACCAGAGTTTCGACCTCGGTTATGTCAAAATCGAAGCGGTCGAAGCGGGATACAACAAAAATCACGACGTGAAAGAGTGTGTCGGCTACATTCTGACGCTTTCAGACGGCGTTACAGTCTATGTTTCGGGTGATACGAGCAAAACCCAGCAGATGCCAGCTCTTGCTGAAAAGAAACTCGACTACGCTTTTTACTGCTGCGACGGTGTTTACAACATGGATCTTCCCGAAGCGGCTGAGTGCGCGAAACTCGTCGGTGCCAAGCATGATATCCCGTATCACGTGATCGCTGCAAGCGGCGGAAAATATTTCGACCGCGAAAGAGCTGAGCAGTTTGATTCCCCGAACCGCCTTGTGATCGGAGAAGGCGAGGAAATTGAACTGGTTAAGTAACTTCTTGATTTCTTTAAGACATTATCGTCTGATCGTTTCGACGACTTCGCCGATGAAGATCCTGTGAGGCGCTTCATCGCCGTAAAAATCTTTCGCCTCTTTGGGCATGTTTTCCTTGTTCATATCCTGAAAATAGATTTTTTTGCAGAGAAGGGTGACTTCGGCTTCTTCGTAGCTGACAGCTTTTCCGAGGTCTTTTACAGTGAGTCCGCTCGCCGCGTCTTTGTCGATGTCGCGACCTGACTTGCTCCCCATCAGCGTGAGCGCATTTCTGTATTCCTCAGGATAAAAACTGACCGTGAAGTAGTCGTTTTCATTCATAAAACTGTATGTGTGCCTGTTCGGTCTGACATAGACCGTGACGACCGGTTTGTTCCAAAGCGTTCCCATGCCGCCCCAGCTTATGGTCATGGAATTGTGCTTATCCTTCGTTCCCGCGCTGAGAAGTGCCCACTTGTCGTTGAAGAGAGAAAAGATCTCGTTCATGTGTCCCCCGTTTCGGTAAAAAACAATAAAAACAGGAAAATATAGAAAGAGTACCGGGAAAGGCAAATAAAAACACCTTGCTTTTTTACGGACTTACAGTTAGGTGTCCTAATAAAATATCCTACTTCTGAATTTTATCGGATTTGTTGATCTCGTTTTCAATCAGATCTTCGGCAAGATTTTTGTAATCCAGATTTTCAATCCCGTATAAACCTTGTTCTATCTGGGTGCTGAGTTTGCTAGTGTAGTAAAGATCCATCGCTTTACGCAAATCGATTCCGAGTTTTTCAGAGAGATAGCCGATGATTTTTGTTTCGAGTTCCTGTTTATAAAATTTGGCGAGTTTTTCCTGATCAACCATTGGAAATCACCTTGTAAAAATTTTTGAATTTCAGGATTTCGGCAAGAACATCCGCATTTACGATGCAGATCTGGTCGTTTGCCTTACTGTATCTGAGTTCCTCCAGAGCCCGCTGCTTGTCCCAAAATCCTTGAAAATACATGTTTACTGTTTTGAAAACATCGTCGTTGGCAACTTTGCCGGCTATTATGTCGTAATTTTTGTAGTTTTCCGAACCGCGTCTGCATTCACAGACAAATTCAAGCCAGTTTTCATCCTCATTTTCGAATTTAAGGACTTTGTAAGCGGAAAGATCATCCTGCATTTCGAATGAATTGACAAAACCTTCACCGCCGTATCGCATCGCCTTCCGGGAAGCCCATTTTTCAGCCTGTTTCTGAAAATCAGTGACATAAAATCCTTTTCCGAAATCAAGAAAAGGTTTGGAAAAAGAGATGTCCGGATTTTTTACTATCTTGTTCGATCCGTGATAAACGATCATACAGCTACTCCTTTTTCTCTGACGAAATCGGTGATATCGTTGACAAGATATAGTTCGCCCATAGTGTGAAGCACATCGTAACAGCGGACGATGTAATTATCCAAGATGCCGGTTTTATTGAGAATATCGTAAACTTGAGCCGGGATCATCTTCCACGAATAGGAAAGCTGATGGATAAGAAAAACTGAAAATTCCAATTCCTCTTTTTTGCACATGGAACACCTCAAAACGACAAAAATCCAAAAATTATACTTGCATTGAAAAATTTTTCAATCCTTGTTTTCGACCGTTTTTCCGCTATAATCCGGCGGTTTTTTTAGGAGCTTTTTAGCGATGAACACAATAAAAATCACAAACTGCACAGAGAACAATCTCAAAAACATAAGTGTTGAATTTGAAAAGGGAAAATTCACGGTTGTGACGGGAGTTTCGGGAAGCGGCAAGTCGTCGCTTGTCTATAACACGCTTTTCAAGGAGTCGCAGCGGCTCTATCTTTCGTCGTTCCCTGCATGGCAGAGGAAGTTTTTCGGCGTGACGAAAAAGCCCGCGGCCGAGTTGATTTGCGGTCTTGATGCCTCTCTTGCAGTTGACCAGAGGGCGGATGTCGCGACTTCGGTTTCCACTGTCGGCACTTTTTCGGGGATCTACGACCTTCTCAGAGTTCTTTTCGCCCGTCATGCGGGGATCTCGCGCTCGGTTTTTTCCTTCAATTCGGCTCTCGGTTACTGCGAAGCGTGCAAGGGAAACGGAGTGGAGGATTTTCTCGACCCCGATCTTATTGTCGCGGACTGGAAAAAGTCGATCCGCGAGCGTGCTTTGAAGATAACCGCTCCGAACGGCTACATAATCTATTCGCAGGTGACTCTCGATGTCCTTGACGAAGTGTGCCGCGCGCACGGTTTTTCGGTCGATACGCCGCTTTGCGACCTCACGAAAGAGCAGCTTGACGTCATATTTTTCGGTAGCGAGAAGATAAAGGTCGCTTTCGGCAAGCACACCCTTGAAAGCCGCATGAAATGGACGGGGATCACGGCAAAACCTCGTGAAGAAGGCTACTACAAAGGGGTCGTCAACGTCATGGAAGAGATCCTGAAGCGTGACAGAAACCCCAACATTCTTCGTTTCGTCCGCTCGGTAAAGTGTAAAAAATGCGGCGGCGCAAGGCTGAACGATACCGCTCTTGCAGTCAGGATCGCAGGTAAAAACATTGCCGGGATCTGCGATATGAATTTGGAAAAAGCGGTTCAGTTCCTCACTGAAAATGCAAAGGAACTTAGTCTTGCCGAGCAGAAAATAATAAATGAAATCAACAAGTTGCTTCTTGAACTCATAAATATCGGCTTGGGGCACCTGACCCTTTCAGAAAATTCAAGCGAACTCAATTCAAGCGAGATCCAGAGGATAAGGATCGCTTCGGCTGCATCGAGCCCTCTGAAAGGGACGACTTTCGTTTTTGACGAGCCGAGTATCGGGCTTAGCCGCGGCGAACTTAAAAATGTCCTAAGTCTCCTCATAAAGATCCGCGACAACGGAAACACAGTCATTGCGGTCGAGCACGATATCGATGCGATCCGAATGGCCGATAACATCGTGGAAACCGGTCCCGGCGGCGGCACTGAGGGCGGAGAGATCCTTTTTGCGGGAAGAGTTGACGACTTTTTGAAAAACGCGGAAACCCTTGCCACTCCGACTGCACTTGCTCTCAAAAAGTATGAAAACGGTGCATCTGAGCTCAATTTAGGAAGTGAAATCATAATCGGAAAACTCAATGCCGTATGCGGAAGATCGTCAGTCGAAAAGAAAGATTTCCTTAATTCATATATTAAAAAACTTGAAGAAAAATCAATAACTTATGAAAAAATAGACCGCTCTCCGATTGGGCGCACTTCCAGATCGAATCCCGCTACTTACACCGGAATTTTCGATAAGATCAGAGACTTGTTCGCCTCTACTGACGAAGCCAAAAAACGCGGTTTTTCAAAGTCCCATTTTTCATTCAATGGAGAAGCGGGAAGATGCCCCAAATGCGAAGGCGGCGGAGTAATAGAGACCGGAATGAAGTTCATGGGAAGCGTTGAGACTGTTTGCGACAAATGCAACGGAAAACGCTTCATCGACGAGGTCCTTGAAGTCAAAGTAGAGGGGCTATCGATTTACGACGTTCTCAATCTCACTGTTTCACAAGCACTTGATTTCTTTAAAGAAAATAAGCAGATTACGAAAACTCTCGATATAATGGCCCGTCTCGGGATCGGATATTTGCTTCTCGGACAGCCATCGTCCACGCTTTCTGGCGGAGAGGCGCAGCGGATAAAACTCGCACTTTGGCTTTCTAAGATAAAGGAAAATTCGGTCCTGATTTTCGAGGAGCCTACTGCCGGTCTGCATCCTGCCGATATCGAAAAGTTCGTCGGGATACTGAAAAGTGTCGCAAAATCGGGCGTAACTGTCCTTGCAAGCGACAACAACCCTGTATTTTTAAGGCTTGCAGACAACGTCATCAGTTTCGGTGAAAACGAGAACTTTTCACTTGAAAAAGTGGCTGCAAAGGCTGGGAACTACGAAGCGGAACTTGCAAAGGATATAGTTTTGCAGAGCATCGAAACACACAATCTCAAGAATGTCGATTTGAAGATAAAACCCAATAATCTCAATGTTGTATGCGGTCTTTCGGGAAGCGGCAAAACGAGTCTCGCCTTCGACACTCTTTTTGTTGAAAGCATCAAGGCTATCCTCAGCGGAGTTTCGCCTTACGTAAAAACTTTTCTCCTCGGCAAAAACCAGAGTTCGGTCTCAAAATGTGACGGACTGCGTGCAGGGATCGGTGTTTCCGCGAAATTCTCGGTCGCGGGGATCCGTTCGACTGTAGGGACTATTAGCGGGATCTACGAATTTGTGCGGATGCTTTTTTCGCGTGCCGGAAGGGGTGAAAACGGCGGAAAGTGCGCTTTCACGGCGGGAGATTTCTCTTTCAATTCAGAAAAAGGGGCTTGCGGAAAGTGTTCGGGAACTGGTTTTATTCTAAGCTGCGATCTTGAAAAACTTTCGATAAACACTGAACTTTCTTTTGCTGACGGCGCCCTTGCGGCGACGAAGCAGGGTCGTTTTTACGCTGACAAAGACGGCCAGTTCATTCACACTCTTTTTGCGGCGGGGAAAAAGCTGGGGATCGATTTTTCAAAGCCGGTGAGTGAGCTGACTGAAAAAGAATTCGATATCGCGATGTTCGGTGCGGGAGAGGAGATCTTCAATGTGAACTGGGAATACAAGCGGGGAAATGTCACTGGAACGCACAGTTTCAAAGGGAAGTGGATAGGCTTTGCGAATCTTATAACCGATGAATTTTACAGGTCTCTGGGCAATAAAAACGAAGAAGAGCTTCGCAATCTTATGGGTGAAACCGTTTGCCCTGAATGTAATGGAAAACGCCTGAAAAAAGAACTTTTAAGTGTCCGAGTTGCTGGAATGTCGATCGACGAATTCTGTGAAAAACCAGTTTCAGAAATCGGAAAGATCCTTGAAACGATCTCCTTTGAAGATAAAACCGATGAAGAGATTTTCCTTAAAATAAAAGCTGAAATCGCAGAAAAAGTTAATAAAATCATATCTTTGGGAATCGGTCACCTTTCGCTCTCACGAGCCGCTTCAACGCTTTCGACGGGCGAGAGGGAGAGACTCAGACTTGTAAAAAGCGCGGCTGACAATCTGCAGAATTTGATCTATGTGATCGACGAGCCGAGCAGAGGGCTTCATCCGCTTGAATGCGAGAATATGGCTAAACTTCTGAGAGAGATCGTGGAGAAGGGAAACACTGTGGTTGCGGTAGAGCACGTTCCCGAGATAATAAAATATGCCGACAACATAATCGAATGCGGCCCCGGAAGCGGTTGCAACGGAGGAAAAATCGTTTTTGAAGGAAACGTCGGATCCTTTATAAAATCTGACTCCTGGACTGCAAAGACGCTCAACTTCAAGCCTGTTTTAAAAGATTGCGATTTTTCAGAATTTCTCACTGTTTCAAATATTTCGAGAAACAATCTCAAAAATATCTCGGTTTCGATCCCGCTCGGAAAAACCACGGTCATTTCAGGTCTTTCTGGAAGCGGAAAAACCACTTTGATAAAGTATCTGGCTGAAAATATTAAGGATATTCCGGTTTTTTACGATGAAAAAAGCACCGAGAATATTTCCGCGACATCATCGAATGTCGCATCATTCGCCGAGTGCTTCGACAAAATAAAGAAGAAATTCGGAAAATCGTTCAAGATCACGAAAAACGATATCTGCAAAACCTGCAAAGGGGCTGGCAGAAACTCGGTTTCGATGGATTTCTTGGGCAATGTAGAGCACTTCTGCGCCGACTGCGGCGGAACTGGATATGCGCCGAATATCCTTGAATTCAAATACAAAGAAAAAAATATCGCAGAGATCCTCGATATGGAGATCAGTGAAGCGGCGGAATTTTTTGAAGACGATTCCAACATCTCGAAAATACTGAATATCCTTGATAAATGCGGCCTTGGCTACATCAAGCTGTCGCAAAGCGTTTCAAGTTTGTCTTCGGGCGAACTCCTGAGACTTTATTTCGGCAGAAGTTTTTCTGCAGCCACTGAAAAAAGTAAGGAAAAATCGATATTTATCTTCGATGAACCAAGCAGAGGCCTGCACTTTGCCGATGTGGAAAAACTGCTTGAAATCTTTAAAACACTCAACGATTCAGGCCACACCGTGATCCTTGCCGAGCACAGAAGCCAGATTATCGCAAGCGCCGACTACATCATCGATCTCGGTCCGGGACGCGGCGAAGAAGGGGGGAACGTCGTTTTCCAGGGCAAAGTGAAAGATATCGTGAAGTGCGCCGGATCTGTGACAGGGAAGATGATTTCGAATTTTGGAATTAGTCAATAAAATTAGATGGTTATAAATTTTTTATAATTTCTTGAATCCACGATGAATCCAAGATTTCGAATCCGAAGCATTTTTTGCCTAAATCTTTGATTGATGCTCCGATATGGTAAAGGATCTTGCCGTCGATTATTAAAAATCTATCGTGGATGTTTTCCGTATATTTGAGTGTAACTGACGGATATTGTTCGTTGAATTTTTGAATATCCAATGCCGATATTTCAGTTTTAGAACGGGTATAAATCGTAACTTTTACATCTTTCTGCTTTTTTGTGAGTCTTTCCAAAACAGAGAGATCAACATAATTGTCAATCAGAACGATCTCTTTTTCAGCTTCCGTGATAAAAGACTCGAATTTTGCATAGGCATCGAAAATCTGTCCCTTGAAAAAGATTCCCTGCCTGTATTCGATCCTGTATCTGTCCATCTTGTCGAAAAGTTCGTCAATGCGTTTGTCTGATTCGATCAAATGAATGTCGTGTTCCAACTGATGCTTCTTGATTGAATCGATTTCAGCAAAAAGTTTGTAATTGTTTTGTAAAAAATGACGTAGAGTGACAAAAGCTTCCATGATCATGATACTTGTCTGAATGGCTGTATCGCTTTTCAGAACTGCTGAAAGCATTGCCACACCCTGCTCTGTAAAAGCATAAGGAAGTTTTTTGACATTTGTTCCTCGAAGATTTCCTTTTGCGTTCAAAGTCGCAATTTGCGACTTTGAACGTGAGTCAATCAACAAAGTTTCTTCTTTTGTAAGTTGGAACATAAAGTGCTCGGGAAACCTTGCAATGTTTCTGCGGACTTGCTCATTAAGCCTTTTCGTCTCGACCCCGTAAAGTTCTGCCAGGTCACGGTCAATCATCACGTGCTGACCGCGGATCATCAGGATTTTGTCTTCGGTTTTTATTTGCGGCGTTAAAATTTCATTTTCCATGTTTTGTCCCTAAAATATATGGTTGCTGCTACATTGTGAATGGTTTCATCAAAATTTTCTTTAATTTTTACAATTTGCATTTTATCCATTGGCAGTCGCCTCAAAAAAGTTATTTAGCATTATAATTAGAAAAATATTTTATTCAAGTTTTATAAATAGATATTTTTTAATTTTATAATTGCTCGTTATTAACGCATTTCCTCGTTCTCCGACACAACATTGTCTAATATCTAAATTTCAAAATCATTCAGTGAAATTAGATGTTTGCGCTATTGAAATAAGAAAGGGGGTTTTGTGCAACGGCTGTAACCTTGTTTTCATGGATTTATCCTAATCATCCGGACTCAAAATCAAAATCGGAACTCACACAATGCGGTTTCAATCCTTATTTTTTGGGATTTAGATATTCAACAGGTCTAATGATTCCGCAGATTTCCAATATCGATCCGATGTTTCAACCCTTGTTTTCATGGATTTAGCCTAATGACAGAAAGTCAGGCTGACAGCGAAGAACTTGCAAAAATGTTTCAACCCTTGTTTTCATGGATTTAGCCTAATGACATAATCATCGAAGGCACAATGGGTTATGTGATTGAGTTTCAATCCTTATTTTCATGGATTCATGGATGTGCCTAATAACCATTGATCCGCCTTACTTTGAGACCGAGCAGTACTAGTTTCAACCCTTGTTTTCATGGATTTAGCCTAATGACATCGCACACAGGGCTTCTGCTTGTCGGCCTGGAAACGCTGTTTCAACCCTTGTTTTCATGGATTTAGCCTAATGACTGGGAAAAATAACCATTGCTGGCCTTAATTTGATTGGTTTCAACCCTTGTTTTCATGGATTTAGCCTAATGACGATGTCTTCGGACTTAGTTATCAGCTCTTTGACCGAAGGTTTCAACCCTTGTTTTCATGGATTTAGCCTAATGACGAGCGCGAACTGATAACCGCCGACGGCAGGGAAGCAAAGTTTCAACCCTTGTTTTCATGGATTTAGCCTAATGACCGATGTAATCGAGGATAAGCGGCTGAAAGACGGAAGTTTCAACCCTTGTTTTCATGGATTTAGCCTAATGACAATGAGCGTTTGAACTATACTCTATTTTTGTAATTTTGGTTTCAACCCTTGTTTTCATGGATTTAGCCTAATGACCATCACAGATCTCAAAAATCTCACCAAACTTCGGACTGGTTTCAACCCTTGTTTTCATGGATTTAGCCTAATGACACTTCTTTTGTTAAGTCGATTTCATGTTTGCTTATAGTTTCAACCCTTGTTTTCATGGATTTAGCCTAATGACATATCCGGGCGTATATTGTCAAGATCTGCACCCTTTGGTTTCAACCCTTGTTTTCATGGATTTAGCCTAATGACCTCAAAATCGCTCAAATGCTCGCGTCTCAGATTGCTGAGTTTCAACCCTTGTTTTCATGGATTTAGCCTAATGACCATGACTCTAATTTTTTTCATTTTTTTTCTCCTTTGTTTCAACCCTTGTTTTCATGGATTTAGCCTAATGACAGTATGAGTATCAAGGCAATGAGACAACTTACATGAGTTTCAACCCTTGTTTTCATGGATTTAGCCTAATGACTTTCATTGCTTTGCTTTCTCATAGCATTCCTCCACTATGTTTCAACCCTTGTTTTCATGGATTTAGCCTAATGACTTCAAATGCAGCGTTCAGGGCGGATACCGCATTGCTGTTTCAACCCTTGTTTTCATGGATTTAGCCTAATGACACCCCTCTCCGGTGCGGCGAGGGGCTTGAATCCGGCGAGTTTCAACCCTTGTTTTCATGGATTTAGCCTAATGACTGCTGTTGCAGGATCTACCTCCAACCCTTTTGAAAAGTTTCAACCCTTGTTTTCATGGATTTAGCCTAATGACATGTGATTTCGCGAATTATGCAACAGGTCCAGCGTCGGTTTCAACCCTTGTTTTCATGGATTTAGCCTAATGACT
>JAGCUA010000068.1 GCA_017963125.1 bacterium | reverse complement strand
GCAGACCAGGGCTAAGCAGATGACCCGCTCGAAAGAGATGCCGCTCGTCATGAAAAACGGAACTCCTGAAGAGAAGGCTGCGATCAAGGACGAGCTCAAGGAACTCAGCGATAAAGTGAAGGCTTTCGGACCGCTGGTAAAGGAAGTTGAAGAAAAGATCGACACGATCCTTCTTTCGATCCCGAACATGATGGCCGATGATACTCCGCTCGGCAAGGACGACACTGCCAATCCGGTCGTTTCGACGTGGGGCGAAAAGCCCGTTTTCGATTTCCAGCCGAAAGAACATTTTGACATTGCTACAAATACGATCGACTTTGAGCGCGGCGTAAAACTCAGCGGTTCGCGCTTCATCGTCTACAAAAAGGAAATGGCTCGTCTTGAGCGTGCAGTGATGAACTATATGCTTGAAAACGCTGCGAAAAACGGCTACACCGAGATCGTTCCTCCGGTTATGGTAAGCCGCGAGACGATGACCGGATCGGGTCAGCTTCCCAAATTCGAAGACGACGCATACAAGACGACTGACGACATGTTCATGATCCCGACTGCAGAAGTCAGCCTCGTCAACATGCACCGCGACGAAATTCTTGATGATGCAGTCCTTCCGCTCAAATATGCGGCATACACGCCGTGTTTCAGACGCGAAGCGGGAAGTTACGGCAAGGATATGAAGGGAATTATCCGCCTTCACCAGTTCAACAAGGTCGAACTCGTCAAATTCTGCCGTCCCGAAGAGTCGCTCAAGGAACTCGACCAGCTCCTTTTCAATGCCGAAGAGATTCTGCGCGGTCTCGGCATCCACTACCGCGTCGTCTGTCTCTGCAGCGGTGACCTCGGTTTCAACGCAGTAAAAACATTCGATATCGAAGTCTGGCTGCCGGGTCAGGGGACTTACCGCGAGATCTCAAGCTGCTCGAGTACCGGCGATTTCCAGGCGAGAAGGGCGAACATCAAATTCAGACGCGACGCTTCGTCGAAACCTGAACTTGTTCATCTTCTCAACGGTTCTGGACTTGCGATCGACAGAACGCTTGTCGCCATCATCGAAAACTACCAGCAGGCTGACGGTTCGGTCAAAGTGCCGGAAGTTCTCAGGAAATATATGAACAACGAAGAATTTATCAGACTGTAGGTAAATCATGAAGATTTTGTCTGCCGCATCGGAACTGAAACCTTTCGTTTCGACAGGAAATATGGCTGCATCGGTGCTGAAAATGCTGAAATCGGTCTCGAAAAAATGCGAGGTCGAGTGCATAATTCCGTTTTTCAGCACGATAAACAGAAAAAAATTCGACATAAAGCCGACGAATGTCTCGTTTGACGTGCAGGTCGGCGAAAAATACGAAAAAGCTGAGATTTTTGAAACCGTTCATCCCGAAAGCGGAACGAAAATCGTTCTCGTTTCAAACCCTTATTTTGAACGTGACGGTTTATACGGCAACGAAACGGGCGACTATCCCGACAATTCAGAGCGCTTCATATTCTTTTCGAGGGCGGTTCTCGAATACGCTAAAATATTCCGTCCCGATGTCATTCACTGCAACGACTGGCACACTGCGCTCGTTCCGGTCTATCTGCGTGAAATTTATGGGAAAAACGAGCCTCTGACGAAGACGAAAACAGTTTTTTCGCTTCACGATATCCGCTTTCAGGGCAAATTCTGGTCTTACGATTTCGGAATTTTAAACCTCGGTCGCGAAGTTTTTGTTCCGGAAAAACTCGAATTCTACGGCGACATCAGCTTCCTCAAAGGTGGAATCGTCTACAGCGATGCTGTTACCGTTTCAAGCGAAGAATACCTCGACCAGATCAGGACGAAAGAGGGCGGATGCGGTCTTGAAGGGCTTATAGAATGCTCTCTCGACAAAATTTCGGTCGTCAAAAGAAGCGACAAGTTTCTGGAAATCTATAAAAATCTTATTTCTGAATAACGCCGTCCGTAATACCGTAATTACATAATAAGGTTATAACGATAAAAATTTGCGGCGTCGAAGTTTAAGCCTTTCCGGCGCTTCCGAGAACGTTGATGTTTTTGTGTTTGTAGAGTTCTTTGAGAGCCTCTCTTGCCGGTCCAAGATATTTTCTCGGGTCGAATTCAGCCGGTTTTTCAGCGAGGACTTTTCTGACTGCCGCTGTCATAGCTAAACGGCCGTCGCTGTCGATATTGATCTTACATACTGCGCTTGCAGCAGCTTTACGGAGCTGTTCTTCGGGGATGCCGATCGCATCTTTGAGCTTTCCGCCGTAAGTGTTGATAATTTTTACTAAATCCTGCGGAACTGAAGATGATCCGTGGAGGACTATCGGGAAACCGGGGAGTTTCTTTTCGACTTCCTCAAGAATGTCGAATCTGAGAGGCGGCGGAAGAAGGATGCCCTCTTCGTTTCTCGTGCATTGCTCCGGTTTGAATTTGTTCGCGCCGTGGCTAGTTCCGATCGAAATTGCAAGAGAGTCAACGCCGGTTTTGCCTACGAAATCGATGACTTCTTCAGGTGGAGTGTATGAAGAGTGTTCAGCCGAAACTTCGTCTTCGATGCCTGCAATAACGCCGATTTCGCCTTCGACCGTGACGTAATCCTTCTGCGAGTGGGCGTATTCGACGACTTTTTTGGTGAGAGCGACGTTTTCTTCGTAGGGAAGGTGTGATCCGTCGATCATTACCGAGCTGAAGCCGTTGTCGATACACTGCTTGCAGATCTCGAAATCGCCGCCGTGGTCAAGGTGGAGAACGACGGGACTAGGATATCCGAGTTCTTTTGCGTATTCGACTGCGCCGCGTGCCATATTTCTGAGCAGAGTCGCGTTGGCATAGTCACGAGCGCCTTTCGAAACCTGTAGAATTACAGGAGATTTAGTCTCAACGCACGCCATGATGATTGCCTGAAGCTGCTCCATGTTGTTGAAGTTGTAGGCAGGAATCGCGTAACCGCCGCTGACCGCCTTCTGGAAGAGCTCTTTCGTGTTTACAAGCCCTAATTCTTTGTAACTTACTGTCATTTTCGACTCCATAAAATAGTTGAAAAAACCTCAAACGACAAAAATTATAGTCATGTGCGGAAAAAAATAAAGTGTTAGAAAGTCAAATCTTTATTACACAAACGCGAAATATGATGCTTTTTCCTCAGTTTTTTCGACTATCAGAAAGACTTCGCCGTTAAATTTTATGAGGTTGAGCCCGTTTTCGAGATTCAAATTCAACTCTTCGATTTTATTGCCGTTTTTGAGATAATTAAAACCGCTCTCATCGACTTCGCAACTGTTGCTTCCCGACAGAAATTCTGGAACTGAAAGGAGCGCTTTTTCGATGTTTTCGGGATTTTCCTTGAGTTCGTCTATCGAAACGGCATTCTCAAGTTTGAACGGGCCGACTTCGCGCCTGATGAGCTCGGTGAGCACCGCACCGCAGCCTAAAAAAGCACCGATATCGCCTGCCAGAGTGCGGATGTAAGTCCCTTTCGAGCATTTTACCAAAAACGAAAGTTCATCTTCACCGGTTCGGGTGATCCCGAGCGATTTTATTTCGACGTTTCTTGCCTTCATTTCGGGAGTTTTGCCTTCGCGTGCCAACTTGTAAGCCCTCTTTCCGTCTATTTTAAGTGCGCTGTAAGCCGGCGGGATCTGTGAGATAACTC
>JAGCUA010000067.1 GCA_017963125.1 bacterium | reverse complement strand
TTGTTTGTTTGTCGTCAGTCGTGTTATCATTCTCACAAACCTCCCAAAAAAAACGCAAAATTATAGACATTTTATACGGATTTGCAAGAAAAATGTATTCTGTTTGTTCTCGGAAACCGCTACTTTTCTTCAAACATTTTTTTTCTGAACCCGTAGTCGGGGAAGACGACAGAGAGGGTTATCGAAGCCAGGTTTTCTCCTACAGCTTCGGACATGTCTTTATAAAAATCGCGGCTTAGGCTCAATATTTTTTCTTCGTATTCTTTGTCGCTTATCTCGTTGCGATACCACTGAAGCATGACATCCTTGCTTTTTTCAAGGGCGCTTTTGTATTCCGTGACGCACGCTTCGGTCTCTTCAGGCTTGAATCCGAAACTTGCCAGTTTTTTTGTCAGCTCGATATCGACAAAACTTTTAACGTTTTCCAGCGTATAATCCCAGATCTGATCTTCTTTTTCGCGGTTTTTGGGGGTCTTTTCGGCTTTCAGGCGGTTGATCTCGTCCCTCATGGCTTTGAACTGCATGTTCTGGCGTCTTGCGAAATCGTTGTCAGGGGAGTTGAATTTCGAGTTTTCCGCTACGATAAGTTTGTTCCGGAGCACTTCAAGGTCTGCCTTTAAAGATTCGTTTTCTTTGGCGTAATTCTCGGAAAGAGCTTTCAGCCGTTCACATTCTCTGTCGTTCTGATAGATGATAAAAGCAAAGGCTGCAAAAATCACAATGTCAAAAATCAAAAGCATCAAAATTTTTTTATTCATGTCCGCAAACTCCTTTTTTTAAAAAAATGTTCTGCCACTTTTCTAAGTTTTTGTCTGAGAAGCCCAGTTTTTTCAATATTTTAAGCGATTCGTTGCTGCTTTTGGAGGAACGCAGGAGAGAGATCAAAGTTTTGTTGCCGGCCGTTTCGGAAGAATTTCCCGCAATTTCGAAAAAAAGATCCCTGGAATCCGGCATATCCTCAAAATAGGGGAAACAGAAAGAATCGAAAAACGCACTGAAAGTATTGCTCTTGTCCCGGCTGTCGGAATTTTTTACTGAAAGCGAAGACTTCGCCGATTTTGTAAACCCCTGCTTGAGCGCACTTTTCAGATTTTTGTCGGAAAGAACTGTTATTCCGGTTTTTTCATTCTTTTCTTCGATTTTGACCGACACGAAATATATCCCTTTTTCGTAAGTTCCCTTCAAAACAGCGTAACCGCGGTCTGAAGAGAGCGATATTTTTCCACGCTTCATGCCGTTCACCGAAATTTCCCCTCTTTTTATACCGTGAAAAAGGATTGCAGCATCTGTCCGGCTCGGAATATCAATATAAAGGTAAACGTATGAAGTCTTGCCTGAAAGTCCTTGAATTTCTTTAAATTTCGGAACATTGGCAAATTTTCTGACCTTTGAAAACGGAAGAGCATACAGAGCTGCGAAAACCTCTTTGAAAGCATCGTTTTTATCGGTTTTCAGCCACGTCTGATATTTTGTATGCGGAAGATAGAAAACTCTGAAATAATCCTCAAGCGAACTTTCGGCATAAAGCGAAAAACATAAAAAAAATAAGGGGAGCAAAGCTCCCCTTTTCAAAAACGAAATCATTTCAGCTACTTAAGTTCTTCGAGAAGCATCATTGATTTAAGATAGATTTCTTCCGTCGGAAGCAGACTCTTCATAAGCATCTCGAGCGTTCTGACAGCTTTCGATTTGTTGGTTTCCTTCATTCCGAATGCTTCCCAGTAAAGAGCCTGAGCCTTTGTTGAGATGGCTTTCAGACCTTCTTTCGCCGATTTGCTGTTGTCATCGAGATAAAGAGCTTCGTTGAAATCCTTTCTCGCGCCGGCGAAATCGTTCTTGTCAAGTTTTGCGATACCGGCTTTTGCGTAAGCGTCAGCCATCGAAGATTCGATCTGTTTCGTGACTTTCGTGGGCTGGACTTCGCGGGATCCTTCCTCTTTGTATTCCTGTTTGAATTTCTGTTTTACCTGCTGGAGCTCGGCCTTGTTGATCTTGTCGATACTTTCCTGATACTTCTTGGAAACCTGCTCTTTCTTAGCCTTTGCTTCAGCCTTATCCTTTTCCGAGCTTTCCGGTTTCTTTGCGTTCAGAGCATCGATCTCTTCTCTCGTTTTTTCGATCTGGGCCTTGTAGTTCTGCGAAGTCTTTTCCCAGTTCTGTTTTTCCTTGTCGAGGATAGCCTGTCTCTTCTCTTTTCTCTTTTCCTTCTCTGCAAGCAGTTTGTCTCTCTTAGCCATCATCTGCTGTTTGTGCTTTTCTCTATCCTCTTTCTCTTTGATTTCCATATTGTCGTATTTGTCGGTTATGTCGGTCTTGCCTTTTTCATACTGCTGTTCCTTTGCAGCTTCCTGTTTCTGCCACATAGCCTCCTGTTTTTTGCTTTCGGCATGGTGTTTTGCCTGCATACCTTCGAGTTTGACAGCCCATGCGTTGTTTGCGTTGTCGATCTCTCTGGAAAGAGCGTCGATCTGCTTGTCGTTGTTAGCCATATTTGCTCTGTCAGTAGCGGTTTTTCTTTCAAAAGCGGCAGCGCGCGCAGCTCTTTCTTTGTTCCAGGTCTCCTGCTGTCTGTCTCTCTCTTTCTTTCTTGCTTCGATCTTTGCATCTCTCTCTTTCTGAGCCTGAGCGATCTGCTGGTCGATGCCAGCCTTCGTTCTGCTCTTGTCAGCAAGGAATGCCTGATGCTGCTTTCTTGCTGCGGCTTCTTCAGCTTTTTTCTTCTTTTCGAAATCAGAGTTTTCTTTCTGAAGTCTCATGCTTTCGTTCATAAGTTTTGCATCAAGATCAGCGAAAATCTTTTCGTATTTTTTGTCGATCTTGCTTGTTTCCTTCTGGATGTAGGCATCATGCGACTTTTCGTGCTGGGCAAGCTGTTTGGAAACTTTCGCGTGTTCAGCCTTCATTGCTCCGAGTTCTTTGTTTCTCTCGGACGAAAGTTTTGCAAGTTCGGTAGCGAGAGCCTTCTTGAAACCGCTTTCCGCGACAGCTTTTTTCTTCATGTTGGCATTCGTATCAGCTTTGAGAGCAGCGATCTTCTGCTTCTTTTCCTGCTGAAGTTTTGCGATATCGCCTTTGATCTTGACTCTTATGTCGTTGTATTTTTTAGCGATTGCAGCGTTTTCAGCTTTGACTTTCTCATCGATTCCTTTCGAACCTTCGACAGCCGCAGCCTTTTTAGCGTTGAGTTCATCGATGGTCTTTTTGTGACCTGCAACTACAACTGAAAGTTTGTTAGCCTTCTCTTTGTTGAGATTTTTCTTTTCCTGCTGAAGTTTTGCAATCTCTTTTTCGTAAGGAGCCCTGACTTCTTTGAGTTTTGCAGGATCAGGCGTGTTGGACTTCTTCTCCCAGTTCTTCATCGCAGCGGAATTTGCCTGAAGCTCTTTCTGCTTTGCCGCAATGCTGTTTCTTGCGGAAGCCTTTTCCTTGTCGCCCTGAGCTTTGTATTTAGCGTTCAGATTAGCCTTTTCAGCCTGGACTTTCTTGATTTCATTAGCTTTTTCAACGTTTACGGCATTCTTTTTCGCCTTTACGCTTGAAGCAGCGTTCTTTTCTTTCGCAGCACCGTCGGCCTTGATCTTTTTCGAAACGCCTGCCCTCTGAGCCATCTGGTTTTTGTGGGCAGATTCAGCAGCAGCGACCTTTTTCTGGTGTGCTTTGAGAGCGTTCGACTTTTCCTGCTCGATAGCAGCAACATCTTTCTTTATCGAAATAAGTTCGAGGTTTTTCTCCTTTTCGATCTTTGCGAGCTCGTTTTTGTTGCTTGCGATCTTTCTTTCGTATTTCGATTTTTCAAGGTTGATCTTTCTTGCAGCGCTATCTTCCTCGAATTTGATTTTTCTTTCGATCGAAGCCTTGTCATTATCTATCTTTCTGATAGCTGCGGCATGTTCTCTGTCGAGTTTCGCGAGTTCTGCCTTGTTGTCCTTTGCAGCATCTTTCTTGTCCGCATAATTCTGCATTTCGCTGTCCTTTGCAGAAGATATCGCGTCAAGCAGCTCCTGAAGTTTGTTGGTCGTTTCGATCTTTTTATTCTCGAGTTCCGCAATCGACTGATTCATTTCGTCATTGATCGGATCGATGCTGTAAGGAGCCATTTTCTGCTCGTATTTTTTATCGATAGAAGAGATCTGATCATCGTATTTTGAAATTTTAGCGTCATAGGAAGCGGCGATTTTTCCTTCCTCAGCGGAAAGGTCGCTCATCTTCTTTGCATGAGCTTCTTCGAGTTTGGCATCTTCCGCAGCAGCCTTGTCGAGCTGTGCCGCAGTATCGGCTTTTATCTTTTCGACGTCTTTAGCCACATCTTCTTCAACTTTTGCAGCTTTCTGAGCGTAAGCATCTTCGATCGCAGCAAGTTTGACATCGAGTTTGTTAAGTTCTTCGGCTTTCTGCTGTTCTAGTTTGCCGTCGATCTCGGCCATTTTGCCTTTTTCTTCGTCGATCTGACCTCTCAGAGCGTTGTCTTTCGCAGCGAGCTTGTCGATTTCCTTCGCAACATAGTCACCCCAGTTAGCCTTGAAGTTTTCAACTGCTTCGGCCATCTTGTTCTTCTGTTCCATGATCTTGTCGTCGATATTCGCCGATTTTGTCGCGTATTCGTCGTCAAGTCGGCCTTTGAAATCAGCGAATTTGCCGTTCTCGGCCTCGATCTGATCATCTATATTGCCTGCTTCCGAAAGGAGTTTTTCGTTTTCGGAACGGAGAGCATTTTCCTTGTTCGCCTTTTCGTTTTCTTCATCGTCAACCGTTTTTGCGATCACATCCTGAAGTTTCGCGATCTTTTCTTCATATTCCTGCTCGGTTTTCGCAACAGCCTCTTCGTTTGCGGCGATTTTCTGCTCTGCAGCAACGATCGTCTTTTCGTTTTCCGCGATCATCGCCTCTTCTTTCTTTGCCTTCATCGTCTCGGTGTCATCGGTATGTTTTGCGATGGCTTCTTCGAGTTTCGTCTTCTGTGCCGCAAGCTGGTTAAGCTTGTTTTCGTAATCTTTCTCAAGTTTCGTCTGAGCCGCATCTTTTTCTTTAGCGTAATCTGCCTCGGCTTTCGCACGGTCTTTCTCGACGCTTTCCTGGATCTGTCCAAGAGTCGTCGCGCTCTTCATCATGAACTCTTCGATTTCCTGCTGGTACTTCTGGAGTTCTTTCTCTTTAGCCGATTCCTGGTCGTCGTATTTCGCAAGGTTCTGGTTCAGACTGTCGAACTTTTTCTGATATTCTTTTTCGACCTGGACATTGTATTTTCTGTCCTCATCCTCGTTTTTCATTCTGACAGCTTCGTTAGCAGCCAGGATCCTGCGTTCTTCGGCTTCGAAATCATCAGCCATTTTCTGTATTTTAGCATCGGTTTCTCTGTTTTTCGCCTCGAGAGCCTGTTTGCGCTTTTCAAGTTCGGCAACTCTTTTCGTCACCTTTTCACCTTCGGTCGTCTCGAGCTTTTTCTGCTTTTCATAGTAAGCGTCTTTTTCCTGCTGGTGTTTCTTTTTCCACTCGCTGTAAGCTTTATCGTTGTTTTTGAAATCGTTCTCTTTAGCTTCGTCGCGTTTCTTGTTGGAAACTTTGATGACGCCCTTTTCGCGCTGTTCGATCTGGGTGATCTGGCTTTCAAGGTTTACGATCTCCTGCTCGAGGCTGCTATCGTCCTTTTCCCACTGGTATTTCATGTCGCGGATCTTGTTTTTAAGGGCGGTCTCGGCATCCTTCTGCTGTTTTACGAGTTCCTTTTCCTTGGTTTTAAGGTCATTAATCGCCTTTTCACGCGCTTTGATGTTGTTGTTTACCCAGTCGTCGATATCGGAAAGCTGTTTTGCACGCCATTTTCTGAGCTCTTCGATCTTGGACTTGAAGGTCCTGTGGATCTGTTCTACAGCCTGAGCATCCTGAGGATTGGGTTCGGCGTATCTTTTGCGGTTGTATTTGTCCTTTTTGAAAACCATCGCCTTGTAGCCCTGTTCACGGAGCTCTTCATCCGATTTTCTGAGCGATTCAAGAGTTCTCAGAGCACCTTTGTAGTCACCGTCGTCAAGCGTGTCGGTCGCCTTCGGAAGACCTTTCTGGATCTTCTTAACTGCTTCGAGAAGCTGTTTTGCGATCTCATTCTGCTGACATTTGCAGTTGAGTTCGTTTGCAGCTCTGTCAAAAGTTTCGACTGCGCCGTCGAGATCACCTTTGTCGTAAGCAGCGAAGCCTTTTTTGATCTCCTCTTTGACTTCGGAATATGACGCTGTCCTGTTCGCCGCAACCGCCGTTTTCTTCGGTGCTTCTTCTTCATCCGGAGATGCTGAAGCAATCAGTGATTTGAGTGCATTGAGCATATCGGAAGCGATATCTTCGCTGTCGGCATCCGCGCCGGAAGTTACAGTTTTGGAGCCTTTGCGCTTACCGCTTGCGTCGAACATTGCGAGAACGACTTTGACGTCGGATGAACCCTTTTTGATTTTCGGGACGACAACAAAGTCCGAAGATTCGCCTTTCGTAACCACCTGTGCCACACACTTCGGATCGCCGTTGCATCTGTCGGTCTTCGCCGATTTTGCTGCCGTTACCTTTGCATTTTTGATGCTTGAGAGCAGCAAGGACAAATTGTCGTCGATTTCTTTTGCAAGTTTTTTCTCCTGCGCTGTCTTCGCTATAGTTGCAGCGACGGAAACAGAATCGTCGGCAAAAACCTGACAAGAGATGAAAACGATAATCAGGAAACTTAATGCATTAACAATCTTTTTCACTTAACTCTCCCTATGGTTCAATTGTAAATCTCCCAAAAAATCTCTGTACCATACAATATAGATCGGATTTAGTCAAATTTTTCAGAAGTTCTTCAACAAAAAAGAATTTTAGGAGAT
This sequence comes from bacterium, assembly GCA_017963125.1. Classification (GTDB taxonomy): domain Bacteria; phylum UBP6; class UBA1177; order UBA1177; family UBA1177; genus UBA1177. The sequence continues at coordinate 15,335 of JAGCUA010000067.1, read as the reverse complement.
TTTCACAAGAAACAAAAACGTTTTGTTGTTATTTCATAAGATCGTCGAGTTCTGCGATCCGGTTTTTGAAGTTTTCTCGCTCAGATGAAGGCAGTTTTTCGATTATCGTCTTGTGATACTTCATAGGATCTACGACTTTTCCCTTGTTGCCTATGTTGATCTGATAGTGAAGATGCGGTGCGGTCGATTTTCCGGTGTTTCCGGAAGCCGCGATCTGCTGACCGACTGTAACTTTCTGACCCGGTTCGACTTTGACTTCACTAAGATGCAGATATTTGAAGACATACGGGCTTCCCTTCGCTTCGATCTCAATGCAATAGCCGTTGTAACGCGTTTTCCAGTTGACACGGGAAACTGTGCCGTCAACCGTTGCATAGACCGGAGTTCCGACATTGGTTTTGAAGTCAATGCCCTCGTGTTTCGGAGCTCTGTCGCCGATCGTGCTCGTAATTTGAATATAGTTTTTAATAGGAGCAACAGGCGATATAACTTTTTCAAGCATGATGCCGTCAGAATAATAATACTTGGCCACAGAATCTTTAGCCGCATATTTATATATACTTATTTCTTTACTAAATTTATGCGAAAAATATTTGACAGCTATGATTTCTATCACATCAGGCAGATCGTTCCTCGTCCTTTTCTCTTCCTCAGGAATTATGCGGAAAACAAAATCGATTTTGTCACCTTTTCTGACATCGTTGCGCAGAACGATATCCCAGATCAGGAGTCTTCCGACATGGGCGCTGATGACATCTGCAAGATTCGCCATTCCTTGCGCTTTCGCTATTTTCTTAAGAGTTTCGCTGGAGTTGAAAGCGTTGTAGAAGTTGTCTTCGATCACCGCTGAAGCAGCTATCAGCTCACCCGGCTCCGTTTTCACCGGAACCTCTTTCTCGGCTTCTGCGGGTTCGGCAGGCTGACCTCCTTCCTCAGCTGCACCTGCCGCTGCAGGCTGCTCGGCTGTCCCCGCACTGTTTCCGGGACTCTGAACCAGAGCCGGCTCATCTTTTTTGCCGCTCTCACCGTTTTTCGAGACATAATCGTAAACGATCAGCGACATAAGGACGAGATTGAGACAAAACGAAAGAACGAAAAGTGTTTTCCACTTTTTTACCTGTGGATTCGTGAAAAGATAGGTCATTTTTCTCTCCTGAAAAGTGCGGAATAGAATACAGAATCCGTTGACGAAACCGCCAAAGGTCTGACTGTTCCGAATTCATAAGCTATGTTGTTTAAAATATGTTCATTCTGCTTTTCGTAAAAAAACAGCGCGAAATCGGCTTCACCAATGGTATTCGTCGCTTTGATATCACTTCTTATCATCCCGGCATCAGCCATAAATCTGAAGGAATTCGGGTTCAGGCCTTCGTAACCGGTCATGATGAAAAGTTTTGCGTTTTTCGGAGCCTCTCTGTTGAGCGTATCTGCAAGATCGATCATGTCATAACCCCAGAAATTCCTTTGCATTCTCGCTTCGGCAGCTCCCTGCGCACCGCCGATCAGTTCGTTATAAAACGCAGCGCCCCGTTTTGCAAATTTTATGTTGGGTGAAATTAAAGAAACTGCAGCAAGCGTAAAAACTGCAGCAGCAGCAAGATTTTTCTTAAAACCATCTGTTTTTATTAGTTTTTTCACCGATTCTTCGATCACAAAAACCCCTGCAGTAAGCATGAGCGGATAACCCGTGAACCAGTGTTTTATGCCGCCGAAAATGGGAACGCTCGGCCACGCGATGAGAAAAATCGGGAAAAGCGAACCTGAAATCATTGCAAAAGCCGCTTCTTTTTCAGAAGTTCCGTCACTTTTCAGAAAATCACGGCAGAAATAGAATATCCCAGCAAAAAAACAGACGAGCTGAGGTGTCGGAGTAGTGAAAAAAGTCATTGCCCACGGAAAACTGAACGGGAACGGACCGTTTTTAAGCGGTGTTCCGAAGTAGTAGTTCAGGTAGTTCACATGTTTTCCGTGAAATTCTGCGTAAGTCATGAACCTGTTGAATGTATTGAACCACATTCTCGGCCAGATGAGGAAATAAACAGGCAGCGAAATCACGGCCATGAACCAGAAAACTTTCGGGATCGCCTGGAAAAATCCGGTGAAGCCGCCTTTTCCGGCCTCTTTCCTGTACGAAAAAGCGTAGAAAAAGAGCCATGAAACAAAGAGAACTATCGGAATAAAAAGAACGTTGTGCTTTGTTGCCATGCCGAAGGCGAAAAAGAGCGCGGTGAGTGCGTGAACTGAAGTTTTCTTCGTTTTGAGGCAGATTATGTAGAGAATGAAAGTAGAACTCCAGAAAAAAAGTATCGGCATATCGAAGCATGCAAGGTGCGAATGAAAAAAGATGTGCGGCATCATGAAAAAGAGGACCGGACTGACTGCAGCAGTCATCCGGCTGAAGAAAAAGAGACCGAAAAGATAGATCATAAGTGCCGTCAGAGCCGCAAAAACCGCCGCAACGAGACGCGCCGACATCGGAGCTGACAAAATTCCGAGTTTTCGCGCAAAAATGAACTGCGACAGGCCGAAAAGTTCTTTCATAAAGGGCGGATGCTCAGAATTGTAGTTGAAATATTTATCGATCTCCTTTTTCGAAAAAATCTTCGCAAACTCTCCGTTCGATATATTTGTTCCGATCGATTCGTACCAGTCAGCCATGTGATTCGCCGCTTTCATGTAAAACCCTTCGTCACGGACAAAGCCGAAAGAGCCGTTAGTCATAAAAATCATGAGAAAAACGAAAACAGCAACGGCTGCAGCAAGCAGAAAATCTATTTTTTCAAATCTGTTATTAAAGTTCATCGCTCAAGTATCCGTTAAAAACAAAGTGTCTCTGCCTGTCATCGGACACAGTCAGTTTTATCGAAATTTCTTTAATATTTTCAGAAAGTTTTACATTTTTTTCGGTCACTTTCGAAGTGAAGGGACTTGCATATTTCAGCAGGACTTCTCCGTCTGCCAGGATCTCGACATTGACCGGAGCGCGGTTTTTCGAGCGGTACGCCGATTCCGCAAAAACCGAATTGAAGTAGAGTTTCCTGCTGTTTGCCGGCACGTCAAATACGATTTCAAGCGTTTTACCGGCAACAGGATGCGCCCATACCGCCTGTTTCTGCTGACCGTTGAAAAAAGCCGTCGTCAGACCGACATAATTCCACGTTTCATCTGAGCACTGCCACTTGGTTTCGGAAACTTTGCGGCAGTCTTCACTTTTTTCGCCACTAACAAAAGCCACCTTCTTCGCCTTGCCGATATCACGGGGAAAAACAAGAGTTCTTTTCACTGTTTTGAACATCGTATCGGCCATTATAACCTGACCTCTGCCAGCCTTGAAGGTTTTCAGGACCTTCAGATTCAGTTTTTTCACATAAAATTCGCGCGAATTTTCCGATTTAAGCAGCAAAAAGACCCTTTCTTCACCGTTTTTCATCATTGCGACAGACTTTTCCGTAGCGTTTTTGAGGTCTAAAAAAACCGGAAAAATACCTTTGTTGAGATATTTCAGAAAGTCGAGATCCCAGTCGTTTTCGGTAAATACAAGATCGCCCAGCCTGAAATTTTCGTTGATAATTCCGGCAAATTTCCGCTCGGTTTCTTCATCAAGCGCGTTTCTGTCGCTGAGTCCGCTCCACCAGAAAACAAATGTCGAAACAATCGAAAAAACAAATAAAACAAGAAAAATCTTTCCGATGATTCCCGAATATTTTCCGGCAGTTGAGGATCGGGGCAAACTATTCTCCTCTTCCTGCGTTGAATGCCGCGTAGTTAGCCGCCTTCGCAGCGTCTGTGGGCGAAAGTTTCATGAGCGCCTTGAGCCAGATCTCCTTCGGTATCGCCGAGAAAGGTTCTATCGTAGAAAGGAGTCCGAGCATTGCGATGTTTGCGGTTTTTCCCGATTTGTCGCCGATTTTAGCGACGGTTTCAATAACATCCGTTTCGATGACTTTGTAGCCTGAAAGAGCCTTTCTGATGTCCTCGATTTTCGGATAATCCTCTTTTTTCATGTTCGCCGGAAGCGACTCGAACCTGTTCAGGATTATCGTTCCATCAGGTTTAAGAAGGTCAAGGAAGCCGTTGCAGAAAACTTCGGAAGTCTCCATTACGACAAGGACATCCGCGCTTTTTGGCGAAAGGATCGGGCTATAGACTTTGCCGCATGCGAAAGTTGAAATTACGCTGCCGCCAAGCTGCGCCATGCCGTGGGTGTCGCCTTTTACGATGCCGGTTTCGCCGTATGGCGTGTGGAGCGCGATTTCGCTCAGAACTTTGCCGAAGAAAAGGTTGCCCTGGCCGCCGATCCCGCGGATGGCGATGCGGATCGACTCTGGGAGAAGCTCTTTTGCGACGCTTACTTCGGGAATTTCAGCCGGAACAGTAGCCTGAGCTTCGACTTTGGATTTCTTTTCAGTCGCTTCTATCGGAATGATTGCGCCGAACGGGCATCTCTGCATGCAGATCTGTTTGTTTCCGCCGCAGTCGATGCACATATTCGTGAAGACAGGACCATTTTCCTTGTCGAATTTTATGCCTGGGCAGACGTTGCATCTTCCGCATTTTTTGCATTTTTCGGCATCGATTTTTATCGTTCTTTTCTTTTTCGACTTGTCCATGATCTGCTGGCACGGCCCTTCGATGACGAGGTTTGTGAATTTGCCTGCTTCTGCGTCGTCGAGAGCCTTTTCAAGAGCTTTTTCGATTCCTGCGAGATCGTATGCGTTGACGGCGACCACATCGCATTTTTCAGCTGCGATCGCCTCTTTGAGTCTGAATTTGTTGGGAACTCCTGCGAGGTTTGCATAGCTTGTCGGCGCGGGCTGGCCGCCTGTCATGGCTGTTACGCTGTTGTCAAGGACGACTTTGACGCCTGGGACGTTTCTGAAAACGCCGTTTCTTGTCGCGTCGATACCGCTGTGACATTCGCACGAGTCGCCGATGACGCTTACGACTTTAGACGCCATTTCGGGCCTGCTAAGGCAGAAACCTTGTCTCATTGAGTCGCTTCCGCCCATGCAGAGGACAGTGTCGATCCCTTTGTTGATAAAAAGGAGCGTCGAGCAGCCGATTTCGCCGAAACCTGCGAAAAGTTTTCCTTTCTTTCTGAGATTTTCAGCAGAAAGTGCATATCCGCGGAAAGGACATCCGGGGCAGATCGAAGGCGGTCTGACAAGAGGTTTTATCAGCGGTTTTTCAGATTCCTTATGAAGTTTTATCTCGACAAAATCTTTAAGAAAATCAATAACATCCTGCGGAGTCCAGTCGGTGAGGACCGAATATTCCGGTTTTCCTATGACTGCGATCCCGGCAGCTTCGATCTTTTCCTGCAGGAATCTGTCGCCGTCCTCGAAAACGAAAAGTTTTCCTTTGATTTTCGAAGCGAATTCGAGGATCCTCTTCACAGGAACCGGGTTCGCGATCGACATCGAAAGTACCGACGGGTTGAGGCCTGCATTGAGAAGCGCCTCTTTGACGATCATTTCGCTCTCGCCTACAACGACGATACCGAAGTTGTCCTTTCCTTCCGTTTCTTTAATAAAAGTGTCGTTTTGTTCAGTGAATTTAAGCACTTCAGGGATCCTGTGAGTAGTCGCTTCGTTGTAGTTTCTTCTTGCGATCCCCGGCATGAGCATCCACTTCGAAAGATCTGCAGGAACCGGCATGGGATCGATCTTACGCGGCTCTCTCGTTACAACAAGTCCTTCGCTGTGAGCTAAAATGCCGCTCGGCAGAATACAGACCTGCGTTTTGAACATGCGCGAAAGATCGGCTGCAATGAAAGCCATGTCGTAAAGCTCCTGATGATTTCTCGGCTCGAGGACCGGAATTCGCGCCGCGCTCAGGAAATATCTCGCATCGATGACGTGCTGTGTGCTTGACGGAACATAGTCCGTAGCGGCGTAAACTACGAAAGCACCCATCTGGCCGGTATAGAAAGCCGAAGTCGTGATCGTGTCGGCAGCCTGGAAAAGACCGGGGATCTTCATCGTGACGACGCTGTCCATACCTGCAACGGCGTGACCGATAGTGACTGCTACGGCGTTCGCTTCGTTTACGCTCCAGCCGACAGTCATTCTGTCCTGAACATATTTGAGGTTTTTATCGATGACTTCGGTGCTCGGAGTGCCCGGATAACCGTCAGCAGCGTGATAACCCGCATGAACTACGCCGAGAGCGAAAGCGCTGTTGCCCTGAAGAATGAGGCGCGTTCCCGCCGGCGAATCGACAAGTTTCAAAAAATCAGCCATTGAAATCTCCCGAAATTATTACTCTAAATAACTTTAATAAACAAAAAACCGCTGATTATAGCGAAAATATTGAAAGTGGCAAATCTTCGGAAATATCCGCGGCTCCGCCGTTTAATCCCTTCTGAAAAGGTCTCTCGTATAGACTTTGTCTTCGACGTCATCCAGAACTTTGTCGTAGCGGTTCGCTATGATCGCATCGCAATCTTTTTTAAACCGCTCGAGATCATTGACGATAAGAGAACCGAAAAAAGTGGTGCCGTCTTCAAGCGCCGGCTCGTAAATTATGACTGTCGCCCCTTTCGCCTTGATGCGTTTCATGACGCCCTGGATCGAACTCTGGCGGAAGTTGTCGCTGTTCGCCTTCATCGTAAGGCGGAAAACACCCACTGTAAGCGGGCGTTCCTTTGCCGCATTCCACATCGAAGATTCAGTGTAGTATCCGGCTTTCGCAAGCACTCTGTCAGCTATGAAATCCTTCCTTGTGCGATTACTGTCAACTATTGCCTGGATCAGATTTTCAGGCACGTCGGCGAAGTTCGCCAAAAGCTGTTTCGTATCTTTCGGAAGACAGTAGCCGCCGTATCCGAACGACGGGTTGTTGTACTGATCTCCTATTCTCGGATCAAGGCATACACCTTTGATGATATTTGCCGTATCCAGACCTTTCATCTCGGCGTAGGTGTCAAGCTCGTTGAAGTAGCTGACTCTGAGAGCAAGGTATGTGTTTGCGAAAAGTTTGACAGCTTCTGCCTCGGTAAAATCCATGAAAAGCGTCGGAATATCCTGTTTTTCGGCACCTTCCTGCAGAAGATGAGCAAAAGTTTCCGCCACGTCACGCGTTTTTTCATCGCATCCGACAATTATCCTGCTCGGATAAAGGTTGTCGTAGAGCGCCTTCGATTCACGCAGGAATTCGGGACTGAAAAGTATGTTCTCACAGTTTCTCTTTTCGCGGATATGGCTTGTAAAACCAACAGGGATAGTCGATTTTATGACCATAAATGCCGAAGGATTGACGCTTCTCACAAGGTCTATGACAGCTTCTACCGCACTCGTATCAAAAAAATTCTTCTGCGGATCATAATTCGTCGGCGCCGCGATAATGACGATATCGGCATCGGAATAAGCGCTTTTTCCGTCGGTCGTCGCAACGAGTTTCAGATCCTTCTCTGCTAAATATTTTTCAATATATTCATCCTGGATCGGCGATTTTTTTGCATTGATAAGTTCAACCTTCTCCGGAACTATATCAACCGCCGTAACATTGTGATGCTGCGAGAGCAGCACGGCCATCGACAACCCGACATAACCAGTGCCTGCAACAGCAATTTTCAGATCTTCAAATTTTCGCATCTGCATCTCCGCAAAAATCAAAAACGGGGCATCATACTCAATTTTTTAGACAATCATATGTTTTTTCTGGACTTTTAAAAAAAAAGTGCTATATATCCCCGTTTTTTGTCGCAGATAATAACTGCGGCGTTTAGTAAGATTTGTTTTTTTAACCAAGAATCGGAGGAAAAAATGAGATTTCTCGCTATCGCTCTTTTCGCTTTGTTTTTCGCTGTTTCATGCGGTTCCGCAGAAAAGAAAGCTGAAGAAGCTCCGGCTCAGGCTGAAGCTCCGGCTGCTGCTGCAGAAGAAGCTCCGGCTGCTGAAGAAGCTCCGGCTGCTGCTGAAGAACAGGCTCCGGCTGCAGAAGAAGCTCCCGCTGCTGAAGAAGCTCCGGCTGAAGAAGCTCCTGCTGAAGAAGCTGCTGAATAAGCTGCAAACAAACAATTTTTCTTTCGCCCTGTTTTGAAGACTTCGGTTTTTAAAGCAGGGTTTTTTTTATCCTGAAATTTTCAGAGTAGTTTTTCAAGACCGTTTTTGCCGAGGAACTCGGTGATCTCGCGCATTTTCGAATGATCGTCGAGAGTCGCCGAAAGCAGGGAGTCTTCCGTAACGACAAGCAGTTCGTGCTCTTTGTTGAAAATGATGATTTCTTTTTCAGTCAAGTTTACGGCTAAAGAGTTCCGGCAGTTTATAAAAGAGGCGTTTCCGACTTTAGCATTGCCGTTCTCATCTTTCTGCAGAAGATCAAAGTAGGCCTTCCAGCTGCCGACATCGTTCCAGCCGAAATCTCCGGGAACCGTAAAAATAGGTTTTGAAGTTTTCTCCATCACCGCATAATCGAAAGATATGGACCTCAGAGTTTCATAGACTGACGATTCCGGCATATCAGTGGATTCAAGCGAATTTACCGTTTCATAAATATCAGGCGCGAGATTTTTGAACTCTTCGAGCATCGAATCAAGCGAAAAAATGAAAATCCCGCCGTTCCACAGATAATTTCCGCTTTCGACGAAACTTTCAGCCTTTTCGAAGCACGGTTTTTCCTCGAAAGACTCGACTCCGAAGATGCCGTTTTTCACGATCTTCCCCTTTTTTATGTAGCCGAAACCGGTTTCGGGATAAGTCGGCTCGATTCCGATCGTTCCGATGTGATTTTTGTTTTTATCAAGAAATTCAAGTCCTCCCGCAACGGCATTCCTGAATTTTTCAGGTTCGGCCACATAATGATCCGAAGGCAATACAAGCACAGCTCTGTCTTCTCTGCATCTTGCTTTTATCGCAGCGAGGGCAAGCATGATGCAGGGCGCGGTATTTCTTCCGAGCGGCTCGTAAATGACTTGCACATTTTTATATTCAGCCGCATCTTTTTCGATTTCGGCACGCTGTTTTAACGAAGAAACAATGAGGATATCCTCTGCGAGCGGCAGGATCCTTTCAACAGTTTCGGCAAGAAGCGTATTTTCGGAAAAAAGCCTGAGACTCTGCTTTGCCTTCGATTCCCTGGAAAGCGGCCAGAACCTTTTGCCGCTGCCGCCTGCCATTATCACAACTGAAAGTTTCACCGCTAAACTCTCCCGTAAATATCTTCGATCCTTTTGACGTCGTCTTCGCCGAGATAGCTTCCGAGCTGGAGCTCGACTATAGTCATTGACGAATCTTCAGTTTCAGCTCTATGTTTCTCATGTTTCTGAATAGTGAATACGAGCCCTTTTTCAGCCTTGAACCTGCGTTCTCCGATCACCACAAAACCGCGTCCTTCAGCGATCATCCATGTTTCACTCCTGAACTCGTGCGTCTGAAGGCTCAGTTTCTGGTGAGGAGCCACGAATATGTGCTTGATTTTGTAATCATCGGCATTTACAAGAGTTTTCCACCATCCCCATGGTCTCGTATCGAAAGATTTCGTGTTGACGACCCTGTGCGTGTAAAAATCGCAGAGATCATTCAGCGAAAGACTTCCGACGGTGCATTCCGAGCAGTTGAGACTGTTGATATTTTCAATCAGACCAGCGTACTCTCCTTTCAGATCGAAGTCGAACGAATAGAACACGAACTGCCGGAAGAAAGCTCTGTTCACAAACGGCAGAAACGAGAAAGTATGCAGCGCATCGAAACTGTTTATGTCGGTTTTCGTCTCCGAACAAAGCCTTTCGATATCGCGGATCGAAAGATTTTTAATATCCAAAGCCGAAATATCGAGCAGTTCGGCGTAAAAACCGCTGACCGAATTCACTTCCGAAACCAGATTTTTTATAAAATCCAACGTGAATTCCGAACCGGCACCAAGTTCATTCGCAGCAGGGGTAACAAAAAGGATTTTCATCTATTCTCCTTTACAGACATGAAAATTTCGAATTGATATTTTCCGCGCACCATTCGTCGCTTTCACAGCTTTTCATTCTGCACTGCCGGTTTTCGCATATATAAACTTCCGCAGGATACACCATATTCCCGCAGTCTGCGGCAGTCTCGCACGGAATATTGCAGATGTTAAGTGTTTTTCCGGAATATTCCTGCGTCAGACACTTGTAATCGCTTGAACTCATCGTGGCTTCACACTCGGAATCGCTGTTGCATCCGGTATAAACACACAATCCGCTTTCGCACTTGTAGTTGTCCAAATCGTAGGCATACTGCGTTGTGCCCGCTTCGCAAAGATTATTGCAGTCCGCAGCACTAGAGCACGCCGGCGTGCATTCCGGATAACCGTAGGCACCGTTTTTGTTGCAGCGGTAAACCGTGCCTGTCGCAGCAGTGACAGATTCGTATACTTCTTCACATTCGGCATCATTCAGGCATCCCAGATAGACACATTTGTGATTTTCGCACTTGTAGTTGTCTTCATCGTTTGTAGCGTTTGATTCCCCCTGAATGCAGTCGGAAACAGTTGTACATCTGTACTGGCAGAATTTTTCGGCCGCCGGTTCTTCGGGTTCCTGAGGCTCTTCCTGAGGTTCATCTTTATCCGGTGTTTCAGAAGGCTCAGCAGGTTCGGTATCGCCGGAAGGTTCAGTCTGTTCCGCCGGTTCTGTCGTGTCTCCCGTATCAGCCGGTTCCTGATTTTCCGAAGTATCGGCTGAATCAGTCTGATCTGCAGGTTTTTCCTGATTTTCAGGCTCATCAGTTTTTTTGCTGTCCCCGCATGAAACGGCAAAAATAAAAATAAAAGGAAGCATGAATAATAATTTTTTCATTTAAATCACCTATTTAAGTTCAAACCAGTATTGATAAAATTCCGGATTGTTGTTTATCATAATATCGGAGACCGTGACGTTGTATTTCACATTAGGCTTGATCCCTTCGACATACCAGCGCAGATTGTTCGGAACTCCGTAAGCGTCGGTATCGGACTCAATATTCTTTACTTTCATAGTTTTATTGTCAGGATCGATTATTGCAATCGTCGCAGAGGCGAAATTGATGCCCGTTCCGTTTGAATACTTGCTGAATTTGTCTTTTATCACGGTGAACGACATCATGATATTGTCGTTATAAAGCTCTTTCGGATAGTTTTCAAAAGGATATGCGACAAATTTGATGTCGGATCCGGCAATGGCGCCGGTGCCGTCATCATCGTTTATGAGCTTTATAGCCGAACCGATGACAAAATATTTGCCGTCGTAGTAGTCGGCACGCCCGAAAGCAATGTGGGTAAGCCACGGATCGATAAGCCACCGTCTGTGTCCGAGAGTTTTGGGTTCGCCCTGATATTCTTCAGTCATAAAGCCGTCAACTATATCTGCGCTGTTTGTTGAAGATATGTCGTAACTCGCCATTTCTATATGAATATTGCTCGAACTGCAGCCGTCATAAGCGACCTGCGACCAGCATTTCCAGGAACTGTCGGGAGTATGACTGAGCTGCTCGTTTGCCGCGATGACAAGAGCACATTCAGCTGCGATCTCGTCATCCTTATCATCGTAAACGACCGGACTCAGCTTGTGGATCGAGCGCAGATAGTTGATCCTGTCAAGAACTTTTTTCTTTTCGCTGTCAGAGGGAATGCCCGATGTGCACGAACCGACATCGGGGTCAAGCGCATAAACGCCCTCTTCCTCACCGTTTTCATCCGGTTTTTCGCCGTCGGAATCGGAATCTCCGTCCGGAGTTCCGTTGTTTTCTCCGTCATTTACGTCTTCATCACCGTCTTCAGGCTCTGAATCTTCATCATTTTCGGCATTATCGTCATCTTTTGAGCCGGTCGAACCGCTCGGGTCACTGCTTTCGTTCCCGCCGGAACCACCCGGCATCGGAGCCTCGTCAGGACGTTCTGCTGCCGGCCTGTCTTCATCGGCCGTTTCGGAGTGATAATCTCCGTCGACATCCTCAAAATCGCCGTAAATATTGTCTTTATTGTTATTGCTGCAAGACACAAAAAAAACGAAAACAAAAAAAGCTGCCAAAAACAATTTTTTCATGAGCTCCTCCGCCAAAAAACTCATTATTATAGCAGAATTAAAAAAAAATCATAGAAAATGGATACAAGAATCCGATCGCAGCAACAGAGAGGTGCGATGGACGAGGTTTCACATCCCTAGATTAAAGTAGAAACTGACGTCGTGTCCGTCGGTGAATCCGTAGCCCGTTCCGAAAGTCCACATCACCGGAGCACGGTAGACAATGTATGTCAGAAGCCTGATCTCAAAACCTGTGGAAGCCGAAAAATGACCGTTGAAGACCGAAATATCCTCCGAAACCGTTCCCGCGTCGAAGAAAACAGCCCCCTGAATATTTCTGAACATGAGCGGAAATGCACCGAGATTGCTTTCAAGCGAAACGATGTGGAAGACCAGCTCGTTTCTCGACAAAAAAGCGTGATGTCCTGCGGCAGTTGCTGAATTGAAGCCGCGCATAAGAAGCGAATACGAATTCCGGCCTATAAAATCGTTCAGGTCGCTGAGTTTCCTGTCTTCTTCCGCGCCGGTCACCGAAACTTCGTCATCCGAAAGAAATTCCATATAAAACGAATTTTTTGTCACAAAACCGAATTTTCCGCTTTTTGAAAGGAGAAAGCTCAAAGTTATCTGCGGCGCGAATGTCAGTTCCTCCTGCTCTGTGAGAAAAAGTTTTGAAAAAACAACGGGGGCAGAAAACGAAAAATTGTTCATCGGCTCGCTCAAGAAACGGCTTGACGAATTGAAATTGAGGGTGAAAGCATAATTCAAACCGAAACTCAAAATCACGTCATCCTCGTCTTTCGCCTTTATTTGATGCGGCTTTCGCGGCTCTTTAACATCCATCGCGACTCCGCCGATCCCGGCACTCCAGCCCAAAGAATGACCGACTAAAACGACATCGGAAAACGCACCTGCCGCAGGATGGCTGAAAACACCTGTGGATGCAGCGCCGAGCATGAAACGGTTGGTCAGGACGCGTGAAACTTCCTCGTCATCGATATTTTCAGTCTGGTTTGAATAGTTGAAGAACGCTCGGAATGACGGCAGGAGCGCATCGTCGTAATAGTTAAGCGATACCATGTGACGGCCGCTTCCGCCGAAAGTTTTTGTGTAGGTTATGTAGTACGAGCGCATCTGGTCATTCGATTTTCCCATCACAGTTGCACCGATCATCCAGATATCAAAATTCGTGTCGAGAAGCGGATACCAGAGCGCGGGGAACATTCCTTCGTATCCATGCGCTTTTTTAAGTTCGTGTTTCAGCTCATCCTTTTTCCCTTTTTCAACCGTTGTAACACTTGCCTGCAAAGTTTCCGCTCTTGTTTCATCGATCTCGCAGGAATCGGGATAGAATCCGTCGTTATCGAAAGTGAGAAAATAGACTTTTTTACCGAAAACTTTCGGAAAAATCGCGGTTTCAACCGGTGTGCAGAGCTGAACTGCCTCGTTTTTTTCCAAGTTCAGGCGCATTGGAACGATTTTCGCTCCTTTCTCGCTTGAAAACACCAGGGTTTTGTCGTTCTCGAAGTGAACGCTGTACTGCTCGCCGGGAATGTCGATTTCCTTAAGTTCTCCGTTTTCGATATCAAAAAGGAAAATGTTCTTCTCGCTTTCAAAGCGGTTTCCGCTGAACACCATGATTTTTCCGTTTTCCGAAAAAGTAAGGCTGTAGATCGAATCGATTTTCGGAAACTCCCATTCTTTCAGGACTTTGCCGCTCATATCGATCCGCGTTATGCGGTTTATTCCGTCACGGAAAGAGGTGAAAAATATGTCGTCGTTTTTCCCGAAAAAGGCTTCGAGGACGCTTCCGTTTTCGGTGAGCTGCTTTATTGCGGAATTTTTTTCCTTCAAAAAGAGTTCAGATCTCGAGAACCTGCCGCCGTTCTGCACTGTCTGAGTGAAAATGGTGATTCCTTCCTTTTCGGCAAACGAATCTATGCGGCTCATAAGCCCCAGCTTATTCATTTTTCTGCCGTCAAAACTGAAAACTGCACGCTCCGACTGGTTTGCGGCAAAAAAGCGGTAATCAGTTGAGTCGAGATCGGCGTAAACGGTAGAAAAACGTTCTTCCGTCCAGGGTTTCGCGGCTTTTTTTGACTCATTCAGAACTCGTTCGCGGTTTTCACGGATAAAATCTTTGTAAAGCCCGTAAATCGACTTATGAAAAGCCATTTTTCCGGCGCGCGTCATGAGAAACGGGAAAAAGTCGTCGCTCAGTTCCTCAAAAAAGCGTTTCATCCCGTCGGCACCGACCTTTTCAACAAGATAGCTGTAGAAAAAAGTGCCGTAAAGATAAGGGAGATTGCCGCCCAGCCAGTGGTCAGTAACACCCGAAAGTTCGCCTAATTTCAGATCCGTTCCCGCCTTGAAAAATGAGTCGAGATAGCTTTTGTAAAGCGGACTGTTGAGCCTTCCCTTCCCTTCCGAAACGCTTTCACTGTAAACCGCCGCACCTTCCAGCATCCAGGTCGGAACAGTGCCGCCGATGAAATAGAAATCACCGAAAATCAGGTTCATCACTCTCGGAAATCCGCGTGCCTGCCCTATCTGCGTCGAATGGGTGTATTCGTGGACGTGCAGACCGAACTCCCAGTTTTTGTAACTCGAAAGAGTCGAATATCTGTCAGGCGGATAAATATAGAGAAATATTGAATTTTTCATAAACGCATTCGACCAGCCGTTCGCCGTGTCGGTCTCTCTGTCGTAAACCACGACAATCTTTTTTTTCGGAGTCCAGCCGTAAAGCGCCTTTATGAACTCTTCGGAACGCTCGGCATCGGCAATTAGCCTGTCAATGACCGACGGATCAAGATTCGATGAAAAATAAAGGATCTGGTGCTCAGTCTCATACTTTGAAAATGAGACAGCTTCTTCAGCAAAAAGCGCGAAAGATAAAAACAACAAAAATATAGAAATTATTATGTTTTTCATACATCACCTTTTAATCAAAAAGATAATGCGGCATAATAAATATCTCGCTGATGCACGGAGCGTTTTTTGTTGCTCCGGCAGACTCGACTTTTATTTTAATGCGGCATTCCTTGACATTTGTCGGGTCATAATCTCCGGGATCAATCAGATCGTAGGCACAATCCGTGGGAAATTTGCAATTTGACTTTTTTTGCATTTCGCAACGGGAAGCACTGCACAGATCACATTTTCTGATTTTATCAGAAGTGTACTCAAATACATCCTCGCTGTCCCATGTATCGCAATCCATTTCGCCAACAACTTTGAACTTGTCGTTTTTTGAAGTTTTCAAAAGGATGGCGGAATATCCCGGCAGAGATTTTTTATCGAAATAGAATGAGATTTCATTCTCTTTGCCGGGTGCAAAGCAGGTGTCGGGATCAAAATC
>JAGCUA010000066.1 GCA_017963125.1 bacterium | reverse complement strand
TTCGTCCTGAGTCAGGATCAAACTCTCCAGTTAAATCCTTTTCTCATTCTCAAAGGTCTGTTTAAAGACCCATTTATTCGCTGTGTGTCTCTTTTCCTGCTGCTCAGTTTTCAATGACCTCTCAAAAAAGCGGGGCGGATCTTAGTGATTCTGAAGTGAATGTCAAATTATTTTTTTCACTTTTTTCACTTTTTTGTGCAAATGACGGATTTTACTGAAAGATTTTTTCACCACAGCCGCTCTTTTTTTTCGATGTGACCTTTTTTATCGTAACGACGTCACGGCGTTTCGTCGTTACGTTTTGCCGCCGGTCGATATGTCGAAATATCGGAATATCGGAATATCGACAAAAAGGCGGCGTCGAAAAGAACGATCAATTCTTGTCTTTTCCTGGTTTTTCATTAAAATTTCACGGTTTTGATTTTTGAGGTTTGCATGTATCTTCTTATATATAGAGGTAATAAGCATCTTTTTTCCTTTTATATAAACAGTGCGAGAAAAAAAATCGTCATCGGCGGGAGCGAGGGCGACATTCTCTTCCCTCAGGAACTCCAAAGCTGCGAGCTCGTGATGCGCAAAGAGTTCAACTTTGAGAAAAAGGACTACTCATGGTGCCTTTATCCGACGTCAGGCGAGTTCAAACTCAACGGCAAAAAAGTTTCGGGCGGCGAGGTTTTCGAGGATTCCGACGTCTTTTCGCTTCAGGATTTCAGCTTTTCTTTCTCGCCGACATCAAATCTTTCTGCACTTTCCGCAACGGCGGATGAAACTCCGGCAAAAGCGGGCAACACGCTGATAATCGAGGATGAACCGACCGAGTTCAAGAACATCGAGACAACTTACGGCGGCGTGCACAAGACTTTTGTTTTCAGACCAGGGCGCAAAATCGTGATTGGCAGGAAAAATGCCGATATTTCAGTAGCCTTCAACGAGGTTTCAAGCGAACACGTCATTCTCGAAATGCAGGAAAAAGGGGTAAACTTCATAAACACAGGCAAAAACGGCACGTGGGTAAACGGTGTCAGGATCAACAGCGGCATTCTCGAAGAAGGCAAATATCACCTTTCGATCGCCGGAAGACACGATGTCACGATAAAAATCAACAAGGAAAAAACTAGCGAAACCTTCCTCGCAGGCAGCCTTTCGCCATATTTCGAACAGATCGAGAACTGGCTCAACCAGCCCGTACTTTTCCGCAATCATCCGATCATCCTTCTTTCGGGCGAGAGCGGCTCGGGTAAAGAGGTTTTTGCCGAATTCATCCACAAAACAAGCGGCAGGAAAGGGGCTTTCATCACTTACAACGCGGCAAGCATCCCTGAAACACTGGCGGAGAGCGAGCTTTTCGGCACGGCAAAGGGCGGCTTTACCGGCGCGGAAGAGCGTGGCGGCGCATTCATGCAGGCTGACGGCGGCACACTGTTTCTCGATGAAATCGCCGAGATTCCGATAAATCTTCAGTCGAAACTGCTCAGAGTTCTTGAAGACTGGAAAGTGCGAAAAGTGGGTGAAAGCGGCATCGGAAGGACCGTTGACGTAAATCTCGTTCTTGCAACAAACAAAAATCTTGAAGATGCAGTCGCGGCACAGACTTTCAGAAAAGATCTTTTCTACAGAGTTTCGACACTCCACATCCAGATCCCACCACTGCGCGAGCACAAAGACGACATAATCCCGCTTGCAAAGCACCTTTACCGCGCTCTGAGCGGCCGTGAACTTGTCGTCGAAGATGCCGCTGCGGAAAAACTCGTATCATACGACTGGCCCGGCAACGTGCGCGAACTCAAAAGCGTGATAACGCGCTTCGCCTACTCCGGCAAAAGCGTTCTCGGAAGCTCTGATCTCCAGTTCTGACGCGGTGAAACATGACAAGATGCGACACATTGTCTGGTGATTTCAAGATTTTTCAGCCCGAAAACGGGCAGCGTTACAGCACAGACGACCTTTTGACCGCATGGCTTGCCATAAAAACAGTTTCAGCCGACCCGCCGGCGCGCTTTCTCGACCTCGGAAGCGGCCTTGCG
The DNA here is from genome assembly GCA_017963125.1 of bacterium. Classification (GTDB taxonomy): domain Bacteria; phylum UBP6; class UBA1177; order UBA1177; family UBA1177; genus UBA1177. The sequence continues at coordinate 49,987 of JAGCUA010000066.1, read as the reverse complement.
AGCGTTCCCATGATAGTTCTGTGGAAATTCCCTGCTTTGAGCGGCATCGGCGTCGAAATCAGGCCCAACCGGTATGAACTTGCAGAAAAATCGCTTGAGATCAACGGTCTGACCGAAAGATTTCACATAATTCACGGAGATCTGCGCGAACTTGCTCTTGATGAAAAATTCGATCTCGTCACTTCGACACCGCCTTACTACCAGAGTGCTGAAGGACCGATCAGTGAAAATGACGACAAAGCTGCAGCCCGTTTTGAACTCAACGGAAGCATTGACGACTACTTCAAAACTGCCGCGAAACACCTTTCAGAAAAGGGGTTTTTCATAACAGTGTATCCTTTTTTATACGCTTCCAGAGTTTACTCAGCAGTCCAAAACTGCGGAATGTTCATAAATTCAAGGGTTGACTTTGTTCCCAAAGATGGCAAGCCGGCGCTTATTTCGATATTTTCAGCATCTTTTTCCGAGACAGAAACCGAACAAAAGCTCCTTGTAATGCGGGATTCATCAGGTAATCACACAAAAGAATACAATGACGCAAGGATACTCTGCGGATTTAAACCGAAAAAGTGAGGTAAAACATGGCAAAAAACACTATAATTTCAGAAAAACAGGTCGCAGACATGCGGGTTTTCACGGTGTCGGAGGTAGAGCTCGACAAATCGGGAAGGCGCGTTCACCATTCGATTATCAGATTTTGCGGAACAGCATCGATTTTAGCTATTACGAAAGATGGCAAAATCCTTCTAGAAAAACAGTACAGAACGCCGATTGACCGCTGGATCTACGAGATTCCGGCTGGAAAAATCGACAAAGGCGAAGATCCGACGCACTGCATAATCAGAGAACTCGAAGAAGAGACCGGTTACCGCCCGATAAAGATCGCAAAAACCTTCGAAGCCTACACTTCATGCGGGTGCAGCGACGAGTACATGCACTATTTCACAGCTTTAGTCGAAAAAATTCCCGAAGGCGAGCGCAAACTCTTTCCCGAAATTGACGAGGATCTTGAAATACTCGAAGTGACACCCGAAGAAGCGTGGAAAATGATCGAAGAAAAAGAGATCGTTGACGCAAAGTCGATCATGCTCATTACCGCTTTCAAAGCGGGTCTGGCGGGATTTGAAAAATGACGGAAGTCAAAATCGCAAAGATAATTTCGAACGGCTGCGGAATCGGCTGGGCTGAAGGAAAAACTTTTTTCGTTCCATACACATGTCCTGGCGAAACGGTCAGAATCAAAAGCGCAACTAAAGAAAAAAGTTTCTTTTACGTTGAAGATTTCGAGCTTCTTGAAGCCTCGCCCGAGCGCAGGAAATCGCTTTGCAAACATTACGGGATCTGCGGCGGATGCTCACTCCAGCACATTTCCTACCCAGCACAGCTCAGAATCAAAAAAGCTGTTTTTCTCGAACTTTTAAAGCAGAATCAGATCAGCTGCGAGATCGATCCTATTGTCATAACTCCCGGCGAAACAGGGCTCAGGACACGCGCGAAACTCTTTTCATTCAAAGGAAAACCGGCATACCGCAAAAAAAGAAGCAGCGATTTCGTGCAGATCGAAAACTGCCCGCTTCTTGACCCAATGTTTTTCGAAAAAATAATGCGCGACATCCCGAAACGGCGCGGCGATACACAGTTCGAATATTCAAAATCCACCGGAGATTTCATGCCCGGAACCGATACTTTGAGAAAATCGGTAAACGGAAAAATCATGAAGATTCGCTGCGACAGCTTTTTCCAGTCATCGGAAGATGGTGCCGGAATAATGTGCTCGCTCGTCATGCGTGAAGCTGAGGAAACCGGCGCAAGAAATGCGGTCGACCTCTTCTGCGGAAGCGGTCTTTTCTCGCTTTTTCTCGCTGACAAAGGGATAAAAACGACAGGTTATGAAATCGAAGAGGCGGCTTGTAAAAGTTATGCCGAAAATCTCGGGAACAGGGCGAAAATCGTGAAAATCAACGCCTACAATCTGAAAAATCTTGAAAAGAGCGATCTTATCGTGGCAGACCCGCCGAGAGCAGGACTCGCAGCAAAACTTTCCGAAATCATCAGCAGCAGCACTGATCACGTGGTATATATCGCCTGCGAACCGCCCAATCTTGTAAGAGACCTTAAAACCTTCTTTGCAAAAGGGTTTCACGTGAAACATCTCTATATCATCGATCTTTTTCCGGACACTCCGCACTTTGAAACAGTGTGCGTTCTGAGCCGCTGACACTCATTTCACACATAAAACACAAATCTTTTACCGCCGGTGCAAAAATCTTGCCGATACAACGTTATTCCGATATAAAGCGGCTGCATTTTTATTGAGAGGTTGATATGAGTTTCAAATCACAGGTTACAGGGTTTCAGAGGAATTTCTGGATCGCGAACATCATGGAAATGTTCGAGAGGCTCGCGTTTTTCTCGGTCCGCGCAGTGCTTCCGCTCTGGATGATAGCGACTGCCGACAAACACGGTCTCGGACTTACCTTCACTGAAAAAGGACTTATTTTCGGCGTCTGGGCTGCATGCCAGAGCCTTATCCCAATGCTGAGCGGCTCTTTTGCCAACTATCTCGGCTACCGCAAAAGTCTTTACATTGCTTTTACGACCAATGTTTTCGGCTACATTCTGATGGCGAACGCTGCTGGTTTCTGGAGCATGATGGTCGCGGGGATCGCGGTCGGAACAGGAACCGCCATTTTCAAGCCGCCGATACAGGGAACGGTCGCAAGTTCTGTAACTGAGGAAAACAGTTCTGTCGGATACGGGATTTTCTACTGGGTCGTAAATATCGGAGGTCTTCTCGCCCCGATCATGGCGAGCACTCTGCGCGGGAATGACACCGACGGCTACACGTGGAGCTATGTTTTCTACGCGGCGGCAATAGTCACGGCTCTCAACTACATTCCGGCGACTTTCTTCTTCAAAGAGCCCGATAAATTAAAGGCTACAAAATCAGCGAAAGATGCGCTCAACGACACATGGACTGCGCTGAAAGACAAGGATTTCATGATTTTCCTCCTTATTTTCAGCGGTTTCTGGCTCATGTTCATGCAGCTCTGGGATCTTTACCCCAACTTCATCGACCAGTGGACCGACAGCCGCGCACTCGCAAAGATCCTGCCTTCCTTCATGACCGATAACGGCAGCGTCAAAGCTGAGCAGTTCATCAACATAAACTCGCTCTGCATCGTCCTTTTCGTCGTTCCGTGGAGCGTCGTCACGGGCAAATTCCCGCGCCTTGTAGCGATAACCGCCGGAATCTGCCTCACGACTATAGCCTTTTTCTGCGCGGGTATCACGATGGCGGGCGTTGTCACCGCGATCTGCATAGCATTTTTCAGCCTCGGTGAAATGACCTGCTCTCCGAAGTTCAGCGAATATATCGGCGTAAACGCTCCGGCTGACAAAAAAGCTCTTTACATGGGGCTTTCGAATATTCCGTTCGCAGTCGGCTGGATCGTCGGAAACGTTGTTTCGGGCCCGCTTTACGACGCTTTCGCCAACAAACTTCAGATAACGAAGCAGTATCTTCTCGAAGTTAAAAAGGTTCCGCTTGAAACGCTTGTAAAGGTTGTTGACGACTACAAAGCAGCAAATCCAGACGGACTTCTGCCCGAAACCATCGCGAAGATGAACATCGACACTTTCGATTTCTTCCCGTATTTCCAGGAACTTACGGGCCTTGACAAGTACGCAGCCAACCAGCTTCTGTGGGATGCCTATGCTCCGTGGAAAATCTGGATAGTCCTTTCGTCCTTCGGTGTTCTTTCGATTGCGGCGATGCTTCTCTACAACCGCCACAAAAGCAAAATAAACGCAAAACAGGCGTAAAAACACTGGAAAACCGTTTTTGTTTGTGATAATGGGTGAAAGTTGTTTGTTTGATTGCGGAGAATAAAAATGGAGATCAGGATCTCAGAAAAAGAAATTTTAAGCGGCGATATTTCAAAAATCAAAACGATCATTGACAAATTCGCCCCAGACAGCAGGCTCTCTGCCGAAAACGAAAACAAAATCTCCATAGAATTTGACCAGCGCTCATACGACCTCATCAAGAAAATACATAAAAACGACTTATATAAAGCATGGTTCCAAAAACTGGACTCAGAATATACCTATCTTCCGTTTTTTCTCAACAAGGAATCAAAAACTCTGATGTTTTTCATAATGGGAAACACCAGGTTCGAAATAGACAGCCAAAACAACGTACAATTCGACGAAGTTTCAAAAGAACGCTATATCAAAAAAAAGAGATCGGCTATCGTCAATTTCTGCGTCAACCACAACATAGACCCGCACAGCGCCGTACACAGACTTGCCTCTTTTAAACCGGAAAACAGTATTGAAGCGAAGGCCAGGCAATTAATAAAAATAGCCGAATATTTGGACAAATACAGTTCCATAGCAGCCTTAAATATGCAGAGTGAATTCGTTGTATGGCTTCGTCTCGCCGCGCACCCGTCGGACTTGAAAATACTGCAGTGCCACTACGTCAAGGACTGTCCTCAGCCATGTTTCTCCATTATTCTCGAAAACGCAGGGTACTGCCTCGAATACTCAGTAAAAATCCTTGCATCGGGGAAAGATATCGAAAGCTTCCTCGAAAAAAATTCGTCAATAAAAATCGTTGTCGTATTCAAGGAGAACAATGAAAATCAGTCAATTCCCATAGAAACGCATTTCACCTGTATAACCAGACAAGAACTTGAAGAGGAACGGAAAAAGATAAAAAATGCTCCGGAAAAACCGGAAAAACAGCCTGAAGATACTGAAAAGACACTTCCTCTCAGAGAAGTTGCCGAAGAAACTCCGGCGGAAACACCTGAAAAAACTGAAGAAAAGACCGAGGAAAAAATCGAGGAAAGAACCGAGGAAAAAGCTGAAGCGGAAGTTGAAAAGGAAGTAGAGGAGGAGGAAACTGCTCCCGCTAACGAAACCCCGGAAGAAACTATCTCCCGGCTGAAAAAGGAAAATCGTGAACTCAAGGCAAAACTTAAACAAAAGGACAAACTGATTGAAGAATACGAAGAGGCGATCAACAGATTACAACAACACCCGATCGCTTCTTTTTTCAAAAAACTGTTCAAATGACGACTGTAATTTTCAACGGAAACGGCTCCTCCACCGGAGTCCCTCAGCTTTTCTGCGACTGCGATGTCTGCAAACTTACCGACGAGCGTAACCGCAGAACGCGCTTTTCGATGACTCTGATCGAAAACGGAACGGTCCTGCAGATCGATTTTCCCTACGAAATCAGGCAGCAGCTCCTGAAATCGCGCCTTTCGCACGTTGACGCAGGCTGGCTGACGCACGCCCACAGCGACCATTTCGCAGGGATCGACGACATGCGGATGGCTTCGTTCAGAAAAGACGAGCCTCTCCCGTTTTTTTTGAGCCGCGAAACTTTTGAAATCGCGCAGAAACGTTTTCCCTATCTTTTTTTTGAGAACGAATACCTGCCCCGCCCTTTTCTGAAGCCGGTTTTCGTTGAAAAAGAACCGGTAACTTTCAAGGACCTGACGTTCCTGCCGATCCGCCACAAGCACGGAGAAACCATTGTGACCAGTCTGCGCTTCAAGGATTTCGCCCTTCTCGCCGACATAAATTCGATAGAACCTGAAGAACTTGACAAAGTGAAAGGGGTAAAAATCCTCGCAATATCTTCGACTGTTCAGAAAAAGCACCCTACACACTTTAGTTTTGATGAAATTTTAGACTTGATAAAGTATATTTCACCGGAAAGAGCTTATCTTACCCACATGAACCACACTTTCGACTACGAAGAGACATTAAAGAAACTGCCGGCAAATACGCTGCCCGCCGTTGACGGCATGAAAATAGAGTTTTGAGCCTTTTAATTTTCTGGAATAAAAATCAGTACTTATAATGATCAGCCTTATACGGGCCTTCGACTTTGACGCCGATGTAGTCAGCCTGTTTCTGCGTGAGTTTTGTAAGGCTGACGCCAAGTTTCGCAAGGTGAAGTCTTGCAACTTCCTCATCTAAGTGCTTCGGAAGGATATAAACTCCGAGTTTGTATTCGTTCTGCCAGAGATCCATCTGCGCTAAGACCTGATTCGTGAATGAGTTGCTCATTACGAAGCTCGGATGTCCTGTCGCGTTGCCGAGGTTGACGAGCCTTCCTTCGCTGAGAAGGATGATCGAGTGTCCGTCGGGGAATTCGATTCTGTCGACCTGCGGTTTGATGTTGATTTTCTTGATCCCGGGGATCGCGTAGAGCGCATCGACCTGGATCTCGTTGTCGAAATGTCCGATGTTGCAGACGATCGCCATGTTTTTCATCTTCTTCATGTGATCTGCGGTGATGATGTCGCAGTTTCCTGTTGCCGTGACAAAAATATCAGCAAAATCAACAACTTCTTCAACGGTTCTGACTTCAAAGCCTTCCATGCTCGCCTGAAGAGCACAGATGGGGTCGATCTCCGTGACGATGACTCTCGCGCCGAAACCCTGCATCGACTTCGCACAGCCTTTGCCGACATCGCCGTAGCCGCATACGCAGACGACTTTGCCCGCGACCATGATGTCGGTTCCGCGTTTGAGGCCGTCAGCAAGCGACTCCCTGCAGCCGTAAAGGTTGTCGAATTTCGATTTTGTGACTGAATCGTTGACGTTGATCGCCGGGAAGAGAAGAGTGTTTTTCTCGAGCATCTGGTAAAGTCTGTGGACGCCGGTCGTGGTCTCTTCGCTTACACCTTTGATTTCCTTAACGATTTTGTGCCATTTCTGCGGATCTTTTTTGTATTCTTCTTTCAGAATGTCGAGTATCGCCTGAGCCTCGCGGTTTTCCGCTTTTTCGTCGAAAAGAGCGGGATTTTCTTCGCAGGCATAGCCTTTGTGGATAAGAAGCGTCGCGTCTCCGCCGTCGTCAACGATGAGTTGCGGTCCTTTGCCGCCGGGGAACGAAAGAGCTTTCAGCGTGCACTGCCAGTATTCTTCGATGGTTTCGCCTTTCCACGCAAAAACGGGAACACCCATGTCTGCGATCGCGGCAGCGGCATGGTCCTGAGTCGAAAAGATGTTGCAGCTTGCCCAGCGGACGTCAGCGCCGAGAGCGACCAGAGTCTTTATCAAAACGGCGGTCTGGATCGTCATGTGGAGACTTCCAGTGATCCTCGCCCCTTTGAGCGGCTGTTTTTCAGCATATTTTTCGCGAAGCGCCATAAGTCCGGGCATCTCGATCTCGGCGAGAGCGATCTCCTTTCTCCCGAAATCAGCCTGTGCAATGTCTTTGACCTGATACTCTTTGTTCATTGTAATCTCCTGAAAATATTATAGTTATTCAAATAAAAACAATTCAACGATCAATATAGCAGGGGAAATATACTTTTATTTCGGGGCAATTCAAATAAATCGGAAATTATGGGAAAGATTCAGAAGAGATTATTGCGCTTCAGGTGCGTCTGCGTTGTCCTGTTTTGCGAATTCCGCATCCATTGCCGAGAGGATACCGTCGCTGATGGTGACGTCGAATTCCATTTCACCGGCTACAACATGGGCTTCGCCGTTGTCGTAATCGCCCGAGGTGATCTCGAAAGTGCCTTCTGCGTTGATTTTCTTCTCAGGCTCTCTGCCGTCTTCTACAGAGTAGACTTTGCTGCTGGTTACAACCAGAGTGTTGTCGTTGAAAAGGAAGACTGCTTCGATTTTTATTTTGTCTTCATCTGCTTCTTTGAGCATATACCATGCATCCAGGGTCTTGTCTGCGTAAGATGCCGGCAGATATGCTTCCGGTTCGGTTGCAAATCCCGATTCGCCGTTTTCTTTTTCTTTTTCAGCTGCATCACAGTATGCTGTTAAATCCGACATTGCCTGAACACACTCTTCCGAACCGCTTTCCATGCATTCGTATTTTTTACCGTCTACTTCATACCAGTAGGATTCATCTTTTGTGCATTGTTTGAGAGCTTTGCCGCCGCACTCGTCAGGGTCTTCGGTCGTAACGCAAGTCGCACCGTCTTCCTCGGTGTATTCGATATTTGTGTCGTAGCAGTAGTTGTGCAGTTCTATTGCAGCTTGGGTGCAGTCGTTTTCGTCGCATTCGAATTTTTTATTGTCTACTTCATACCATACCGAGTCGTCATTCGAGCAGTATTTTACAGGTTTGCCGTTGCAGTCTTCAGAATCTTGAGTCGCAACACAAACAGTACCGTCTTCATCTTCATAATCAACGTTGGTATCGTAGCAGTAGTTGTTCAGGTCTACTGCTGCTTTTGTGCAGTCGCCGTCAGCTTTGCATTCGAATTTCTTGCCGGTACCTTCGACTTCATACCAATAATCATCGCCTTCAACGCAAGCTCTGACCTCGTGTCCTTTGCAGTCACCGGAGAAATCGGAGCATACTTTGTCTCCGTCGGAGTAGTATCCGTCACCTGTGAGACCGCTTCCGCCGCCGCATGACATCATCAGAAACATTGCACTAAAAACAGCCGTCAAAATAAAAAGCTTTTTCATTTTTCTCTCCTTAAAAAGTTGATAAACAAAAGACGTGATATTATAGAAACAAGCCGGAAAAAGGCAAGAAACGGAGGAGGAGACGATGAAAACTATCTATCTTGCAGGGGGCTGTTTCTGGGGAACACAGCGTTTTTTCGACCAGTTTAACGGCATAAAATCAACAGTCGTCGGTTACGCCAACGGAAAGAGTAAAAATCCGAGCTATCAGGATGTCTGCGGCGGCAGCGGGCATGCCGAAACAGTGAAGATCGAATACGACGAGGCGGTTCTGCCGACACAAAAGCTCATCGGCTACTATTTCCGGGCGATCGATCCGCTCTCGGTCAACCAGCAGGGATGCGACTGCGGCATTCAATACCGTACAGGAATTTATTACACCGATGGATCGCTCCTTCCCGATATCGAAGCGGCAGTGAAGAGCGAAAAACTTGCTCTCGGCTCAAAGGCCGGGAAGTTCGCTGTCGAAATCAAACCGCTTGAAAACTTCTATCCTGCGGAAGAGTACCACCAGAAGTATCTTGTCAAAAACCCCAACGGTTACTGCCACTTGCCGCTTGAACTTTTCTGCATTGAAATGAGGGAAAAATCGTAGAAAACTCTCTAATTGCTCAGCAACTTGCTGAGTAAATGCCTTGTTGCCTGATTGTTCCTCAACTTGGTGGGTAATTTCCAAAAACGACTGATAAAGCAGATAAAAATTCTTCATATACAGAAAATTTGTCTGAGGAAAGCAGGTAATAATTTTTCAGACTCTCATTTAGGTGTTTTTTAGTTAGGACAGTTTTCTTACCATATTCAAGATTTCTAAAACATATTCTGGTTCTTTTGAAGAAAGCCCTAGAGGTGTAGATCTGTTTAAAATGGTTAATTGCAAAATTTCATCTTCAAAATCCAAGCTTATAATGTTAGAAAGCTTTATTTTCTTATGTCCGCCATCGACAACTATATCTATTTCGTCATTTAAAATATAAATTTCTCCTGTTTTATCATATTCGAAAAATTTCTGTCCGTTTTTTTGACGATTCTTTAAAATATCGATATTTCCGTAATAGAAACAATCTTTTTTTGCAGTGATAGGATTGTGTATTTCTAAGGGTTGTAATCCGTTTTTACGTAAGTCGGCAATCTTTTTTATGATACTTAGTCTTTTATTAGCATCATTTTGGGTATCAGCATCGACTTTTAAATCAAGCAATATTTCATTGAAGTAATTGAAATCATCTTCTGTTGGATGTTCTATATCTGAAAGAGTGTCAAGAACTCTATCAATGAAATTTTTTTTATGGGAGGCAAGAGTAGCACCCTTCATATTCTTTTCATAAAATAAAAGCAGTTCTTTTTTATTTGGGAAATCAGAAAAAAATGCCTGATTCAGGAAATGATAGTATGTATTTTCAAATGCTATCTTAACAAGATCATTCGATTTGTATTTTTGAACGATTTCATTAAAAATTTCCATTAATTTTTCTGAATTTTTTGAATCGATTTCTTTATCAATAGATGCCGCATATTTAGCTGCAATTTTTTTGTAATAGAAAGACAATATTATGCCCAACAAAATGAATGCACCTACAAAATATACAACTTTCATACTAAACTCCTTAAAATACAACAAAAACTGGAGCATTAAAGCTGAATATCTCTTGAAGTCAAGAATAGTACAAAATTGAATTTTCAACTTTTTCTGCACAATTCTGATTCGTCTTTTTAGGATAGTTTTTATTTACCGAAGAGTAAAATGTCTTTCGAGAAAGCCGCAGTTTGGTTTCTTGCGGTTTTTGAAGAGTCAAACAATGAAGTAAAAGTAGGATTTTCAGTGCTAAAACAGCTACAAACAAACATCCGGAAGCGGGGAAAGATTAAAAATCTTTTTCTATAAATAGTTTAAAAGGTGCGATTCCGTTTTTGTAAACTGTCTCGAAAGTGTCGTTGTGTATTGCTATTTTGTGCATGTCCTGCGACATCCAGCGGATAAAATCCAGAATCAAATTATGCTTTTGTTCCAAGTCAGTCCAGTGTGAAATCCGCTTGTGGTGAGCTATTCTGTTTCGCAGGAACCGGATTTCAGCAAGATTTTTCTGTAATACCGTAGAGTTTTTCTGGCCTGAAGGACAATCGTGAAACATATTTTTTATCATGAAAGATCTGAATTTCTGAGAGTTGTATTTTTTACCCATGAGAGCGACCCAAAATCCGAGTGTGAGTTCAGAAACAAGTTGATTGTGAGAATATAACTGGTTCCTTTGAACGATTTTTATTTTAGCTTCATAAATCATTCTTCTTTCAGTTTCTGTAAGAGGTATAATATCGCTCCAATCCTGAACATCGAAGAATTTTTTAAGAGCATTGTCTATTGAATTTCGCAGCGTTACCTCGAAAATATTTATGATCGGGTATAAACTTTTGGACAATTCTATGTTGTAGATATATCTTGCAAGTGCCGTCTCATTACTTGCTCCGTCAGTTTTATAAGCTGCAAGACGTTCCGGTGAAATTGATTTTTCTATTTTCGCAAATGTTAATTTATCCATAGTTTACCCTTGACTTATAAAAAATTTTCTATATCATTCTTTTCATAAGCCACGGTATCCCTTCTCCTGTTTCGGCAGTGCCAGGGACCGTGGCAGTCGCTTTTAATCCTTACAGTGTTTTTTCTTGGATTCAAATTTAATAGGTTCTTTTGTCAAAAAACGAACACTTGAACATTGTAATAAATTTCTCCGGAAACAAAAGTAAAATATCTCGAAATTCGAATTTTGTTTAAGGCGAATAGTCTTCGAAAGCGGCGTTTGACATCATTTTTATCTTGTCGTTTCTCTATTTTTTTGTATATTCAGCCGATTTATGAACTTTTTGTGGAGTTGAAAATGGCTTTTCCCGATAAAATTTCTGAAAAAAGCGTTAATACCGTCCGCGTTTTGGCCGCAGACATGATCCAAAAGGCGAATTCGGGTCATCCCGGCCTTCCGATGGGAGCTGCGCCTATGGCTTACACGCTCTGGAAGCGGCATCTCAAGGTTTCTCCGGTGCATCCGGACTGGATAAACCGCGACAGATTTGTTCTTTCGGCAGGTCACGGCAGTGCGCTTCTCTATTCGATGCTCCACTTGGCGGGATATAAACTTTCGATGGACGATCTGAAAAATTTCAGGCAGCTCGGCAGCAAGACTCCGGGACATCCCGAATTCGGCGTAACTCCAGGCGTTGACGCTTCCACAGGCCCGCTCGGTCAGGGTGTTGCTAACGCAGTCGGCATGGCAATAGCTGAAAAAATGCTAGCCGCAAGGTTCAACAAACCGGGATTCGAGCTGATCGACCACTTCACTTTTGCACTTTTGGGTGACGGCTGCATGATGGAGGGAATCGCTTCCGAAGCGGCATCGTTAGCAGGACATCTGAAACTCGGGAAGCTCATTCTTCTCTACGATTCAAACGATATTTCGCTTGACGGCCCGACAGCGATAACTTTCACCGAAGATGTCAAAAAACGCTTTGAAAGCTACGGTTTTCAGGTACTTACTGTCGTTGACGGCAACAGTGACCTCAAATCGATCGACCGCGCGATCGCAAAGGCGAAAAAAGAGCTCTCGAAGCCGACACTCATCATTGTCAAAACGACTATCGGCTTCGGTTCTCCGAACAAGGCGGGAAGCTCCTCCTCACACGGTTCCCCGCTCGGTGCGGATGAACTCGCTGCGGTAAAAAAGGGTTTCGGAATGGATCCCGACAAATTTTTCTTCATCGAGGATGATGTCAAAAAGGATTTTGCTTCGATAAAACGCGCCGGAAACAGGGCTTTTTCAGCATGGAACAAACTTTTTGCGGAATATGCGGCGAAATATCCAGAGGAAGCGGCTCAGTTCAAGGCTATGCAGGAACTTAAAGTCGAAGATCTGGATAAGATCCTTCCGAAATTCGAAGCGGGAACGAAAATGGCGACCCGTGCCGCAGACGGAAAAGTCCTTGCCGCTCTCGGCAAAGCCGTTCCGTGGCTCGTAGGCGGCGACGCCGACCTCAGCTGCTCGACTAAAACGACGATTTCTGGCGAAAAATGGATCTCTGCCGACGATTTTTCAGGCAGAAACATCCACTTCGGGGTCAGAGAGCACGCGATGGGAGCTATCGCAAACGGCATTTTCTACCACGGAATGCTGAAACCCTACACCGGAACATTCTTCTCGTTTGTAGACTACATGCGTCCTCCGATAAGGCTTGCGGCTCTTGCAAAACTCGGCTCGATATTCCTTTTCACGCACGATTCGCTTGCAGTTGGCGAGGACGGTCCCACACACCAGCCCGTTGAACAGCTTGCAACGCTTCGCTGCATTCCCGGTCTTGAAGTATGGCGTCCGGCTGATGCGAATGAAGTATCGGTCGCATGGAAACACATTCTTGAAAACAAAAACCAGCCTGTTGCCCTTATTCTGACGAGACAGGACGTTCCCGTCATCGACAGAACGAAATACGCCGCGGCTGAAAACGCCCTCAAAGGTGCATACTCAATTCTTGATGAAGCAAATCCTGATACGATAATCATTGCAACAGGCTCTGAAGTCCACATCGCGCTTAATGCTGCCGAAACTTTGAGAAAAGAAGGTTTGAAAGTGCGCGTCGTCAACATGGTTTCACGTGAAACATTCGAAAAACAGCCGGCAAAATACAGGGAATCGGTGCTTCCCAAATCGGTCAAAAACCGCGTCGTCGTTGAAGCGGGAACAAGTTTCGGCTGGGAAAAATACGCAGGCGACAAAGGAAAAATCATCGCAGTAGATGCGTTCGGAACATCCGCTCCCGGAAGTCAGGTCATGGAAAAATACGGCTTCACCGCTGAAAATATCGTAAAAATCGCTAAAGCGTCATTCTGAGCAGAGCGAAGAATCTTTGAGATGTTTCACATTCGTTCAACATGACGGATACCCGTTCGGGTTGTTTTTCTGCCAGTTCCAGCTGTCGCGGCACATTTCGACGATGCCGTTTTCTGCCTTCCAGCCAAGTTCTTTTTCGGCTTTTTTCGGTGAAGAATAGCACTGCGCGATATCGCCGGGTCTTCTCGGACCGATTTCGTAAGGGATTTTGAGGTCATTGGCTTCTTCAAAAGCGTGAACGATGTCCAGAACACTGTAACCGGTGCCTGTTCCCAGGTTGTAAATTGCGACTCCGCACTTTTTTTCGATTGCGGCAAGTGCTTTGACATGACCTTTCGCGAGATCGACAACGTGGATATAGTCTCTCACTCCCGTGCCGTCATGGGTTTTGTAGTCGTTTCCGAAAACGGTGAGGTGATCGAGTTTTCCTGCTGCGACCTGCGTGATGTAAGGCATCAGATTGTTGGGGATCCCTTTCGGATCTTCGCCGATAAACCCCGATTTATGCGCTCCGACAGGGTTAAAGTAGCGCAGAAGCACGATATTCCACGGGTTCGGATCATTCGTTTTGATGTCTGCGGTGTGGAAATCGATAAGGATCTCTTCAAGCATCGATTTGGTCTGGCCGTAGGGGTTCGTGCATTTTCCTTTCGGACATTCTTCTGTGATTGGAACGAATGCCGGATCGCCGTAAACAGTCGCAGAAGAAGAAAAAATTATGTTTTTGCAGCCGGCAGAGCGCATCGCATCAAGCAGGACCAAAGTCCCGCAGATATTGTTTTCGTAATAAATCCACGGCTTTACGACAGATTCGCCCACAGCTTTGAACCCTGCGAAATGTATGCAGCAGTCAAAACTGTTTTCTGAAAATATTTTTGTCAAAGCCTCTTTGTCGCGGATATCGGCTTCATAAAACCTGATTTTTGTGCCGGTGATTTTCTCGATCCTTGCAATCGCTTCAGGTTTCGAATTTGAAAAATTGTCAACGATAACGACTCCGTGACCTGCATTGATGAGCTCTACAACAGTATGAGAACCGATGTATCCTGCTCCTCCGGTAACTAAAATATTCATAACAACTCCTCGAACCGCCGGTTCTTAATTAACCGGATCACAAAGCGCGGTTGTTCCCGTGAATATCTGCGAAAATTCAGCAGAAACATCTTCACCTTTATAATTCTTCGGGTGATAAAGCGTTGCTGAGCCGTTTAAATTGATGGAGTAGTTGATGTTGACTTCCTCGATCTCCATCTGCCCTTCGCCGAAAGCGTGGTAGCACTCTATTGCTCCGGTATCCCAGTTTGCATCGGCGATCACGATGGATGAGTCTCCGTTGTAATTCAAGCCGTATATTCCGGCTGCAGAGGCTGTTTCAATCGGGATGTAGAGCAATACGAGAGGATTTCCGAGAGTTCCGTCGACATATATGGGCGTTTGCTGGATCTGAATATAGTCGTTGTAAACGAAAGCATCAGTTTGGACTTTGTCTGCGTATACAGGCTTGATCTCTGCCGAAGCATTCCCGTAAGTACCAGTGGCAAAAACTTCGCCGGAAGTGCCGGGATCTTCCTGAGTGCCGATTATATTTTCAAAACTAAATGAAACCGAGCCGTAGGGCGATTTATATTCCTGCCCGTCCGTGTCAGTATCGACAACATCTTCCCAGTCTTCATCCGTCGTGTCGGAATTGTCGTCCTCATCCGGAATTTCCACGCCGTCCTGATCTGTCGGTTCTTCGGTATCACCTTCATCGGGAACTTCGGTGTCTCCAGTGTCGGCATCATCATCCGATATTTCAGAATCGGTCTGATCGTTGTCGTTGGGTACTAAATTTTTCTTTCCGATGGAATTTTCGCAGCTTGCAACCAGGCAGAAAATTGCCGCCAAAACTATGATTTTAAAAAAGTTCTTCATTTAAGCCTCCAAAAGTTAAACAGATAAATCCTTGAATTTATTTATCAAATTATTCGTTGAAGAATCATGGGACGTGATTCTTTCAGAACTTTTGAGCTCCGGCAGAATTTTTGTCGCGAGCTGTTTCCCGAGTTCGACTCCCCACTGGTCAAAGCTGAAAACGTTCCAGATAAGCCCCTGAGTAAAAATTTTGTGTTCGTATATCGCAATGAGTGCGCCGAGAGTGTGCGGCGTGATTTTTTTGACAAGTATCGAATTGGTCGGTCTGTTTCCGCTGAAAACCTTGAACGGAAGGAGCTTTGCGATCTCTTCCGGCGATTTTCCCGCTTTTTCAAGCTCCGTTTTCGCTTCTTCAGCCGTTTTTCCGTTCATAAGCGCTTCAGTCTGGGCAAAAAAGTTTGCAAGCAGCTTGACGTGGTGGTCTCCGATCGGGTTGTGAGATAGTGCCGGTGCGATAAAATCTGCCGGAATCAGCTTTGTCCCCTGATGAATCAGCTGATAAAAGGCGTGCTGCCCGTTTGTTCCCGGCTCGCCCCAGATAATCTGGCCTGTCTGGTAATCAACAGATCTGCCCGATCTGTCTGTGCTTTTTCCGTTAGATTCCATATCACCCTGCTGCAAATATGCCGCAAAGCGGTGCATATACTGATCGTAAGGAAGGATTGCATGAGTTTCGGCACCGAAGAAGTTGTTGTACCAGATCCCTAAAAGCCCTAAAATCACAGGGATATTCTTTTCAAAAGGAGTGTTTTTGAAGTGAAGGTCAGCCGCATAGGCTCCTTTCAGCAAATCTTCAAAGTTTTCATATCCGATGACGCATGCGATGCTCAGTCCTATCGCGCTCCAGAGCGAATATCTGCCGCCGACCCAGTCCCAGAATTCAAACATATTTTCGGTATCGATCCCGAATTCCGAAACAGCTTTCGTGTTGGTTGAAAGGGCCGCGAAGTGCTTTGCGATATCTTTTTCACTGCCGCCGTTTTCCAGAAACCACTTTTTTGCGGTATTTGCGTTGGTCATCGTTTCAAGAGTGGTGAAAGTCTTTGACGCAATGAGGAAAAGTGTCGTTTCAGGGTTAAGTTTTTTCAAAGTTTCGGCAATGTGCGTTCCGTCGATATTCGAAACGAAAAACACGCGCAAACCAGCTTTCCAAAAAGGTTTCAGAGCTTCCGTGACCATTACCGGGCCGAGGTCGCTGCCGCCGATACCGATGTTTACGATGTCGGTCACCGGCTTTCCCGAAAATCCGAGCCATTTTTTGTTTGAAACCTTGTCCGCAAAAGCTTTCATCTTATTCTGGACGCGCCTGATATCTTCTTTTATATTGCGTCCGTCGAGAATTATCGGATCGTCCGAAAAATCGCGCAAAGCTGTGTGCAGAACGGCTCTTTTTTCAGTTTCGTTTATCTTTTCTCCGCTGAACATCGCCCTGATCCCTTCTTTGAGTCCAGCTTCTCCGGCAAGATCGAACAGAGCTTTCATAACATTTTCATCGATAAGATTTTTGGAATAATCGACAAAAATATCATCGAAGGAAACAGAAAATTTCTCCGCCCTATCCGGAGATTCCTTAAAAAGTTTCCTTAAATCAAAAATTCGATTTTCCCTAATATTTTCAAGCGTCTTCCAAGATTTAAGTTTTGTCGGATCGTTTTTCGGCAGCATAATCCCTCCTTAAAATTCTTTTTCAGAAATTTCTTCCTCCTTCACCTTGAAAACAAGGTAAAGACCTGTAACAAATAAAATAAATTCCATGATCTGACCCATAGTTACCAACTTGAAGACAAGCGGTTCTTCGCGTAAGAACTCTATCATGAAATTGCTCAGTCCGTAAACAGAAAGCACCGTTCCCGCAATGATATTCTTTTTCACATTCAATTTTTTCATGACCAGAACGGCGCAGAAAAGCAGAAGCATCGAAACAATTATGTAGAGCTGCACCGGATGCACCGGAAGTGATTCGACATAGCGCGACGGCAGGAGTCTTTTCATATACTGCTGTTTTGAAACTATGCTTGCCGGAGGGTAAGTGATTGCAAAAATCCCGTTGTAAAGTTTGCCGAAGCAGCACCCTTCCAAAAAGCAGTTTATCCTCGTCAGTGCGGCAAAAAGCGGAAACGGCCAGAGTATCGCGAACGTCAGTTTTTTAGCATCTTTCAAGACAAACAGAATGACGACCGAAAGAATAAATATGCCGCCCGTTATCGAAAAACCTTTAAATATGCTCCGCAATGAGGAAAAGCTGTTTATTTTCTGGATAACCTTCCACGAAGATGAAAGAAACGGAAACAGATTTCCCGAAACAAGAACTATAAAAAGAGGCGCTATCGCCGCTCCGGCAATGGAAACAAGCCCTGTTTTGACCAGGATCCCTCTGTTTTTGCGGATGTCCGTGCTTTTTTTCACCATAAAAAACCAGATCAGAACAGCAAGCACAAAAATCTCGGGAGTGATATAAGAGGCGATATTGATCACTCCGCCGGACATCCAGTTTATCATATTAGCCTCCCTAACCCCAATTATACAGGCACTTTGATATTCTCAAGTATCGTTGCAACGACTTTTTCCTTCGAAGTACCCGAAATAAACGCCGAATTGTCAAGGATCAGCCTGTGCGCAAGGACCGGAACAGCATTTGAAATAATGTCATCAGGAATAACGAAATCACGCCCGTCGAATGCCGCAGACGCCTGGGCCGCCTTCATCAGAGAAAGCGCACCTCTCGGACTTGCACCGAGTTTAACGTTCGGAGCACTTCGTGTCGCATTGACGAGGGTTATCACAAAATATTTGAGTTCGTCGCTCACTTTGATCTCTTCGACCGCGCGTATCGCTTCACACGCCTTTTCAAAAGAGACCGCCGGCTTAAGTTCGTCAAGCGCAGTCACAAAACCGCGGCCGTTCAAAATCTCCATTTCGGCTTCGGCTGAAACGTATCCGAGCGAAAGTTTCATAGAAAAACGATCCATCTGCGATTCCGGAAGCGCATAAGTTCCCTTCGATTCGATGTTGTTCTGCGTCGCGATGACAAAAAACGGCTTTTCGAGAACGAACTGTCCGGCATCGGTGCTCACCTGCCCTTCGCCCATCGCCTCAAGCATCGCCGACTGCGTTCGCGGAGAAGCGCGGTTGATCTCGTCGGCAAGGATCATGTTTGCGAAAACCGGCCCTTTTTTGAACTCGAAAGATGAGGTTTTCGGATTGAAGATCGAAACCCCGGTGATATCGGAAGGCATCAGATCGGGAGTGAACTGGATACGGCTGAACTTCATGCCGAGCGACTTTGCAAGCGCTTTGGCAAGCGTGGTTTTGCCCGTTCCCGGAACGTCTTCAAGCAGCAGATGACCGCCCGAAAAGAAGGCGCAGACCGTTTTTGTAAGGACATTGTCGTGCCCTTTCACCAGCTTTGCGACATTGTTTTTGACATCGTTTAAAATCTGCTGAAGTTCCGCGCTTTCCATATTTCCTCCAATCAAAAGACCATTGATTTTAGCAGAAACGGAAAAAGTGTAAAGGCGGCGCGAAATGGATTTTTTCAAAAAATTGAGTATAATATTACGGTTTTGACCTCACCCCTAACCCCTCTCATTGTGGAGATGGGAACAAAAAGTGAGATCTCATTTAAAGAGGTTGATATGAAAAGATTTTTTGTTTTAACGGCAATTTTGGTTGTGTTTTCAATGCTGGTTTCATGCGGCGGAAGCGGCAAATCCGATCCTGTAAATGATGGTGACAGCGAAACTCCGGACGAAGATGCAGATGAAGATGAAGAACCTTATACCGATGAAGAAGGGGTAACGGATACCGATCTTACAGGCTCCGTTTTTTCAATGCCCAAGATGAATCCTTCTGGAAATATTCCGCTCAGCGCGGCTGTTCCGATGAAGTCGGCGGGAATCGCGAAAGTTACGGTGGAAGTTGCCGATATTGACGGCAAGTCGGCTCCTTTCAAACGCGAATACACTGTCGCTGAAGATGCTTCGGAAAACGTGGAAATTCCCGTTTTGGGTCTTTTCCCGGCCCACAAAAACAAAGTTACGGTAGCCGCTCTTGACGCATCGGGCAAGGCGATCGATGAAAAAACTTTCGAAATGACGACCAAGGCTCTTCCGAAAGATTTTCCTGCAATCGAGATGACAGGAACGATAAATTCCGGCTGGACAATGGTCAACTGGCTCAGGACCCCGCGTTCAAGAACAGAAATGAACGGCATCGCGCTTGACGAGCTCGGAAGAGTCCGCTGGTACAGCGATCTGGCGTTTCCTGTATGTTTCCCGATAGTCATAAAAGACGACACCTTCTACTGCGGCGGCGGAGAAGCTGAAACCCACGTCACAAAATATGATTTCATGGGTTATGTCCTTGAAGATATCGATGTTGCTCCGCTCGGCTACAAAAATGTTCACCACGAAGTTTTCATAAAACCCGACGGCAACTATCTTCTCGGCGTTGACAAAAAAGACAGTGACTACATCGAGGACAGAGTCATCGAAATCAATCCTTCTGATCCTGCAGATCCGCAGCTTCGCGGCGCATGGAACCTCAACGACACCTTCCCGGATGTCGCAGACCTCTTCATTGATATGCAGCCGACAAGCACCGAAATCCCGGGACAGACGAACAACCCGATCCATCACAACGCAATTTTCTACGACGAGTCCGACGATTCGATAATTGTCGGTTCTCAGACTGCCGGAATCGTGAAACTCACCCATTCCGGATATGTAAAGTGGTATCTTGCACCTCATCTTTTCGGCCTTATCGACGATGAAGATAAAGACGGAAAAAGCGATTCCTTCATGGCGAAATATGATCCGGCAAACCAGATGACATGGATCGGCGACTACTCGCAGGAAAAAGACGGCAAAACCGTTGCCGGCGAAAAATACGTCAACGAAAGAGCTCCGATCAACGGGATCCCTTATAAAGTTTACTCCGAATTCGAGTTTTCGTATCCTGAATTTTTCCTCACTCCACTTGATAAAAACGGCAAAGAAATCGAAGACTTGTCAGTCAAACAGGGATTGATGGCCCACGAAGACTTTGCATGGCCTTTCCGTGCCCACAACCCGACGATCCTCAAAAACGGAAACCTGATGATCTTCGACAACGGCCTGGCGAGAAATTTCGGACTTATTCCGATTTCGCAGAACCACTACAGCCGCGTCGTAGAATACAAAATCACCCCCGACAAAGACGGTTACGGCGGAACGATCCAGCAGATCTGGGAATACATTCTGGAAGACGACCCGATGTGGTATTCGATGAGCATAATCGTAAGCGGCGCAAACGAGCTTGAAAACGGCAACCGTCTCATAACTTCGGGCTCTCTCGGCTCTTCATTCATTCCCGAAATGTTCAGAAAAGCCTACGGCGAAGGCCCTGTCGGAGCATTTATCATCGAAGTCGACCCGAAGGACAATTCTGAGAAAAACAGAATAACATTAGACAGATACATCGATGACGACTATCCGGTAAACGAATTTTCGGCATTCCGCGCTTACCGTTTTGAAATTTCGGCATCACTAAAAAATAAATGAAAAAAACAGTTTTTGTTCTTACCATTTTATTTTGCGGTTTTTTAAGTGCGCAGCAGGACGAAACTCAGATTTTCGCGTCACAGCTTTATAACCAGTCAGCTATACTTTTAAACAGTGCTAAAAACCGGTGCAAAGAACTTCCTCAGAAAAACAAAGCACTTGCAAGCGCTGTTTCGGAACTTTACAAAAAGGCTCTTGAACACAAAAATGTGGCGACAAACGTCTTTGCAAATTCCGAATATCTCCTCAATTTCATGCAGGGAAACATCGAAAAAAGCTGCGGACTCGTAAATCTGGCAAACGACGAATCGATAAAACTCATTATCGCACAGGAATTTGCTCAACTTCTCGAAAAAAAGAAGACTTCAGCCGGTTTTGAAGACTTTATCGACAAAATCTACGGCACAGAATACGGAAAACTGCTTTATCTCGCGACTTCGGTCTCCACGCTTGAAAAAATGTACACAAAATGGGCGGCCAAAATGGTTTCAAACAGAAACGATATAAAGAAAACCATTTCCAACATCGCCGAGGCCAACACCGAATTAAACAAAGAACTCATTGATTTCAATAAAACTTTCAAACTTTATTACGAAAAATAGAAAAAAATTGATTCCAGTCTGTTTTCGTTTAAAATAATGTGTTTTTTTCGTAATTTTTACTTTGGAGGTTTGTTATGAAGAAGTTTTTGGCAACAATGATTTTTGTATTCGGCGTATTTGCACTCGTTTCCTGCGGAGGCAGCGACGGCTCGACCCACTGCGAAGACGGCGAGAGCGGAATCGAAGGATGCGATTACACTGTCTGTGCAACAGAAGGCGGCAGTGCATGGTATGAGTACAACGGCAAAAAGTACAAATGCAAAGGCAGCGGTTCAAGCATTGACTGCTCTGATGCTGCAATGGAACTTTTTGAAGCATGCGGAGGCATCTAATCTGATTTTTCGATTCTTCATCAGAAATCTCTCAATTTACCAACCCATTGATTTTATTTGATTTTTTCAAACAGAAGTTCCTGACGCGAACAAAATTATTGACTTTTTCTTATATATCCATATACTTTCCGCGTTTTTTTTGACCCTTATTATTGGAGGATTTAGGGTATGCTTGATAAAGAAAAAAAATCAGCTGTTATCGCTCAGTTCGCAACAAAAGAAGGCGACACGGGTTCGCCTGAGGTTCAGGTTGCGATTCTCACCGCTAGAATCAACGAACTTACTGAACATTTTAAAACACACCAGAAAGACAATCACTCAAGACTCGGACTTCTCAAGATGGTTGGCAGAAGACAGAAACTTCTCAACTACATCAAGGGGAACAGTTTTGACAGATATACGGCACTTATTAAAGAACTTGGTCTGCGTAAGTAATCGACATTTTTCTTTCGCGTTTCCAGTTTTTTCAATTCACAATCTAATTTTTAAAGAGGCAAAATGAATCCGGTAAAAGAATCTATAGTTTTTAACGGCAAAGATTTATCACTCACGACAGGCCGCTATGCGAAACAGGCTGACGGCGCGATATGGTGCAACTACGGCGGAACAGTTGTTCTTGCGACAGTCGTCGCGGCAAAAGGAGATCCGGTCGCTGACAGCGATTTCTTTCCGCTTACAGTTGACTACACCGAAAAATTCTACGCTGCGGGCAGATTTCCCGGCGGATTCCTGAAAAGAGAATCACAGCCCAGCACGCAGGAAAAACTTACTTCACGTCTTATCGACAGACCGCTCAGACCGATGTTTGCAGACTGGTTCACCAACGAGACGCAGATTCTCGTAAACCTTCTCAGCTTCGATCCGAACTGCGATCCGAGAGTAATGTCGATTACGGCCGCTTCTGCTGCTCTTATGATTTCGGACATTCCTTTCAACGGTCCGGTCGCAGGATGCAGAGTTGTCAGAAAGAACGGCGAATTCATGATAAATCCGGCCGTCAGTGACGATGAAGACTACGACATCGACATCACGGTCGCAGGAAACTATGACTCGATCGTCATGGTCGAAGGCGAATCGAAGGAAGTAAGCGAAGAAGATATGACCCGCGCGATAGAACTTGGTCATCAGGCAATCCAGCCGCTTCTTGAAATGCAGGACAAACTTGCAAAACAGATCAATCCGACCAAAAGAGCTGAAGTTGCAAGGGTAAAAGACGAAAATCTTGAAAAATTCGTTCATGAAAACTGCGAAGAAATCGTTAAGGAAGCTCTTTCAACGACTGAAAAACTCAAAAGATACGCACTTCTCGACGAAGCAAAGGCTGAACTCGTAGAAAGAGTAACCAAAAAAATCGAGGAAGGTGCGGACTTTATGAACATTGACGAGCCGCAGACCGTCATCAACCGCGCGAAAACCTTCTTCGACGACTACCTCAAATATGCGATGAGACATCAGATAATCACCGAAAACAGAAGAATTGACGGCAGGGATCTCACTTCGATCAGACCGATTACGATTGACCTCGGCGTTCTTCCGATGACCCACGGATCGGCTGTTTTCACACGCGGTGAAACCCAGTCTCTCGGCGTTCTCACACTCGGAATCGGCAAAGACGAGCAGAAAGTTGACACCGTTACCGAAG
Organism: bacterium; assembly: GCA_017963125.1. Classification (GTDB taxonomy): domain Bacteria; phylum UBP6; class UBA1177; order UBA1177; family UBA1177; genus UBA1177. The sequence continues at coordinate 26,620 of JAGCUA010000066.1, read as the reverse complement.
GCTCGAGCAAACGCTTCATGCTTCACTACAATTTCCCGCCTTTCTCAGTCGGCGAAGTCGCAAGACTTAAATCTCCGGGAAGACGTGAACTCGGCCACGGAAACCTTGCTGAAAGAGCACTTTCCGCAATAATCCCGCCGAAAGAAGAGTTCCCCTACACTGTAAGACTTGTTTCCGAAATCATGGAATCGAACGGTTCTTCATCCCAGGCGACAGTCTGCTCGGGCTCGCTCGCACTTATGGATGCAGGTGTTCCGGTTAAAAAGCACGTTGCCGGAATCGCAATGGGACTTATTCAGGACGGAGACGATTTCTACATTCTTTCCGATATTCTGGGTGACGAAGACCACCTCGGCGACATGGATTTCAAAGTCGCAGGTTCAAAAGACGGTATCACGGCGATCCAGATGGATATAAAAATCAAAGGTCTGCCGAAAGAAGTTATGGAGCGCGCTATGCTTCAGGCGAAAGTCGGAAGAATGCACATCATCGGTGAAATGGAAAAAGCGATCGCAGCTCCGAGACCGGAACTCAGCCCGAACGCTCCGAAACTCTGCCAGATGAAGATTGATGTCGACAAGATCAAAGACCTCATCGGAACAGGCGGCAAAAACATCAAATCGATCGTAGAAGAGACCGGTGCTGATGTCGAAGTCGAGCAGGACGGAACAGTTACGATCGCTGCAAAGAACCAGGAAGTTCTGAATGCTACGATAGCTCTCGTAAAATCGTTCACCGACGATGTCGAACTCGGCAAAGTCTATGAAGGCGAAGTTACAAGAATAGAAGAATACGGTGCATTCGTTGAAATCTGGAGAGGCACGACTGGTCTTCTCCACGTCAGCAGAATTGCCGACGAGAGAGTTGAAAACGTCAACGATTATCTGCATTTAGGCCAGAAAGTAAGAGTTATAGTCACCGAAATCGAGCCGGGCGGCAAATTCAAACTCAGCATGAAACCGGGCGACTTTGACAAAGACTGGACGAAAGAAAGACCTGCAAGACCGCCGAGACCGAGAGACGATTCCAGAAACGGAGAACGCAGAGGCGGAGACCGCGGTGGCAGAGACAACCACAAATAAAATTTCAATAAAATTCAAACTTTCTGACGGCGCGTCGCTTCCCGAATACAAAACAACGGGAGCGGCTGGCGCCGATATCTGCTCAAACGAAGATTGTTCAATAAATCCCGGTAGTTGGAAAATGGTTTCGACCGGACTTTTTCCTGAAATCCCTGAAAATTTCGAGATCCAGGTGAGAAGCCGCAGCGGACTTGCCGCAAAAAACGGCGTTTTCGTTCTCAACTCTCCCGGCACCGTCGACAGTGACTACCGCGGTGAAATCAAAGTGATTTTAGCCAACATGTCGGATAAGGTTTTTGAAATAAAAAAAGGCGATCGCATCGCCCAGCTCGTGGTTTCTCCAGTTCAGCAGGCAGATTTCTCAATAGTTTTAGAGGTTTCCGAAACTCAAAGATCAACCGGCGGATTCGGCAGCACAGGAATAAGATAGCCTAAAATCAGCAAAATACTTGACACGCAAAACGTTTTGAGTATCATACTGCGCGGCAACGAGGTTGCGGGGTAGAGCAGCTGGTAGCTCGTCGGGCTCATAACCCGAAGGTCATTGGTTCAAATCCAATCCCCGCGACCATTTTTTTTTGCCTTCTTTTGACGATTTTCATTAAGTTTCTTGATTTTTGAGCGGAGAACAGAATGAACAAAGAAGAAGTCCTCAGTTATCACAAGAACCCTAAACCGGGAAAACTCGAAGTCGTTCCATCCAAAGTCTGCGCAACTCAGACCGATCTGTCTAAGGCCTACACTCCGGGAGTCGCCCTCCCCTGCCTTGAAATCAAAGCGGAACCAGAAACGGTCTATGACTACACCGGAAAAGGCAATCTCGTCGGAGTAATCAGCGACGGAAGCGCGGTTTTGGGGCTTGGAAATATCGGCGCGCTCGCCGGGAAACCGGTCATGGAGGGAAAGGCGCTTCTTTTCAAGCGTTTCGCCGGAATCGACGCTTTCGATATCGAGATAGACGAACATGATCCCGACAAATTCGTCGAGATAGTGAAATCGCTCGAACCCACTTTCGGCGGCATAAACCTTGAGGACATCTCGTCTCCAAGATGCTTTGAGATCGAAGAAAAACTCAAGAAAATCATGAACATACCCGTTTTCCACGACGATCAGCACGGAACTGCCGTCATCTGCGCAGCCGGAGTTCTCAACGGACTTGAAATCGCCGGGAAGAAACCGGAAAACTGCAAAGTCGTCATCACCGGAGCGGGCGCAGCCGGTGTCGCAATCGCAAAACACCTCATCAACTGCGGCGTGAAAAAGGAAAACGTCTTCGCATACGACAAAGACGGAGTTCTTTTTGAAGGCAGGAAAGACGAACTTTCGGAATATCACAAATTTTTATATAGAAACACTGCTGCGAGGTCGCTTTCCGAGCTTTTTGAAGGAGCCGACATCTACATCGGAGTCAGCATCAAAGGGCTTGTCAAAGAGGAAATGCTCAAAAAAATGGCACCGAATCCGGTGATTTTCCCGATGGCGAACCCCGACCCGGAAATCACCTATGAAGAAGTGAAGATTGCCCGTCCCGATGCGATTGTCGGCACTGGAAGAACCGATTTCCCGAATCAGGTCAATAATCTTTTAGGTTTCCCCGCTATTTTCCGCGGTGTGCTTGACGCAAGGGCGAGCCAGATAACCGAAAAAATGAAAATGGCGGCGACAAAAGCACTCATAAAAGTGACAAAGATGCCTGTTCTGCCCGAAGTCCTCAAAGTTTACGGGCTCGATTCGCTCGAATACGGCAGGAACTACATCATCCCGAAACCTTTCGATCCGAGAGTTCTGGTCGAAGTCGCATTCGCGGTCGCGCAAGCCGCTCTTGAAGAAGGCGTCAACCGCACTGAACTCGATCTCGGGAAATACCGGGAAGAACTGGAAGCACGATTTTTCGCGCCATGTCATCGTGACGACGTAACGGCGTGACGACGTAACGCAGAAGGCGCGAATCGATATTTCGACGGCGCGAATCGTTATTATCGATTCGCCGCCCTGTGTCGTTATCCCGTTATACCGGAATAACGTTATAACGAAAAAGATTGGCGGCGTCGAAAAGAACGATCCTGTTCTTCGGCGCGTCGACAAAAACTACAACGCAAAAAGCGCCGCAAGAAAGTTGCCGCGGCGCGAAAAATCATTATAATCTTCCGTTTTTAGTTGATTTGGAGGCGGTTATGGCAGAAGAAAAACACTCTTCTTGTGAAAGTTGCACAAGCACTACATGCAGCGCTAAAAAGAAAATGGCAAATGAAAACGACGAGCAGTTTCTCGCAAGACAGGAGATAAAGAAAAATCTCTGCAGAATCAAAAACAAAATCCTTGTCATGTCAGGCAAGGGCGGTGTCGGCAAAAGTTCTGTCGCGGTAAACCTGGCGATGAAACTTGCGTTGGAAGGGAAAACTACAGGTCTTCTCGATATCGACCTGCACGGACCGAGCATTCCGACGATGTTCGGCATGAAGGACGGCAAAATCAATGTCAATGAAAACAACAAGCTGCTTCCGGTCACTTTCGGCGCACTCAAAATAATGTCGGTCGGCTTTTTCCTTCAGGATTCTGACGACGCGATAATCTGGAGAGGCCCGATAAAACACGGAATGATCCAGCAGTTTTTCAAAGATGTCGACTGGGGAACGCTTGATTATCTCGTAATCGATTCGCCTCCCGGAACGGGCGACGAGCTTCTTTCGCTCATCAACACGGTCGACGACCTTACAGGCGCAGTTTTAGTTACGACTCCCCAGGAAGTCGCCGCTGCCGATGTCAGAAAATCGGTCAACTTCTGCGAAAAAGCACATATAAAAATTCTCGGAATAGTCGAGAACATGAGCGGTTTCATCTGCCCGCACTGCGGCAAAGTCACGCAGATTTTCAAAACCGGCGCGGGAACGCAGATCGCCGAAAAATACAACATCAAACTGCTCGGGAAAATCCCGTTCGATCCGGCTATCGGCGAATCGGGCGACTGCGGACTTCCTTATGTCTACGCGGCAGACAGCAATCCGGCAGCAAAAGAGTTTGAATCTGTCACAAGGCAGATCATGGATATTTGCGAGTAATTTTTTAAAGGAGAATGTCTCATGAAAAAAATCATGAAAATTTTGGTTGTGTTTCTGGCTCTTTTTGTGCTTGTTTCCTGCGGTGAAAAAACCGCTTCCAAGGACAGCGCAGCCAGTAGCGAGGCCAGTACCGCGGCAAAAAAACGGGACGTTCTCAATGTAACTGTCAGTATTCCGCCGCAGGCTTTCATCGTCAAAACGGTCGGCAGGGACAAAGTCAAAGTCAACACGATGATGGAGCCGTCAAGCACGCCTGAAACTTATGAACCGGGCCCGAAAAAGATGGCGGAACTCAAAGATTCCGCACTTTACCTCAAAATCGGAGTCCCCTTCGAAGCAGCTTCTATCGAAAAACTTGCCGCTGACTACAAAAACATTCGTTTTGCCGATATGGCGAAAGGAATAAATTTCCGCAAAATGGAAGGACATTTTCATCCTCATCATCACTGCGACAAAGGTTGTGCCGAAGCATGCGCAGACTGCAAATGCGGATGCAAGGAAGGCAGGGAATGCGGATGCAGACACGGCGAAAAACTTGAAAAGGAAGAATGCGGCGCAGATGCGTGCGCTCTTCCGGGATTCGACGCTCCGAAAGCAGAAGAACACAAGCACTGTGGCAAAGCATGCGCCGAAGCTTGTGCAGACTGCAAATGCGGCTGCAAGGAAGGCAAGGAGTGCGCTTGTCACCACGGCGAGAAAGGCTGCTGCGGTGGAGAAAAAGGATGCGAAGGCTGTGAAAAGTGCGACTGCGGATGCAAAGACGGAAAGGGCTGTGACTGCAAGGACGGTAAAGGCTGTGCCGACTGCAAATGCGGATGCAAAGAGGGCAAAGAGTGCAGCTGCCATCACGGTAACAAAGGCTGCTGCGGTGGTGAAAAAGGCTGCGAAGGCTGTGAAAAGTGCGACTGCGGATGCAAAGACGGCAAGAGATGCGACTGCAAAGAGGGTAAAGGCTGTGCAGACTGCAAATGCGGGTGCAAAGACGGCAAGGAATGCGGATGCCACCACGGCGACAAAGGCTGCTGCGGCGGAGACAAAGGATGCGAAGGCTGCGAAAAGTGCGGATGCGGATGCAAAGACGGAAAAGGTTGCGACTGCAAAGAGGGTAAAGGCTGTGCAGACTGCAAATGCGGGTGCAAAGACGGCAAGGAGTGTGCTTGTCACCACGGCGAAAAAGGATGCTGCGGCGACAAAGGCTGCTGCGGACACCACCACGGAATGCACGATCCGCACACATGGTTCGATCCGATGAACCTTATCGTTATGACAGACAACACTGTAGAAGAACTTTCGGCAGCCGATCCCGACAATGCAGCGTTCTACCGCGAAAACGGCGAAGCGCTGAAAGCTGAGATCAAAAAGGTCAACGACGAAGTTGCGGCTCTTCTCAAAGACGTTGAGGGAAAGAGTTTCGTAGTTCACCACCCCGCTTTCGGATACTTTGCCGAAAGATTCGGTCTTAAACAGATCCCGCTTGAAATCGAAGGAAAGGAACCGGGCGCAGTCGATATGGCGAAAGTTGTAGATTTTATCAAGAAAAATAACGCAAAAGCCGTATTTATGCAGGCTCAGATCCCCGATTCAGTCATAAAATCGGTAGCTGAAGAGACGAAAGTCCGCGTTATCACTCTCGATCCTTTGAAAGAAAACGTTCTCGAAAATATCAGAGAGACTGCTAAAGAGATAAAAGGAGCTTTGATTGATGAAAAGTAGAAATTTTATTGAAAAAATCCTGTTTATTCTTCTGTTTTCGGCACTTTCCTTGTTTGTAGCGTGCGGCGGTTCAGATGAAATTGAAGATACGACAGACTCCGATGCAGACACATCGGATACCGATATAACGGATTCCGACAGCAGTAATACAACTCAGGATAACGGGGATTCGACTGATGATCCAGCCGATACAACAACGGATAATGCAGATCCGACCGATGATCCTGATGGACCGGCAGAAAATACCGATACAGATACGGACATAGAGCCGACAGAACCGACAAATCCTGCAGAGCCGACTGAACCTGCCGACGAACCTGATCCGGAATTTGAGCAGAATGCCGAAGGCTGCACGATGATCGAAGTTCCGAAAATAACTATGGGTGGTGCATACGCCGATGAAATCAACGGTTATTTAAGTCCGTCATTGGGCGACAACGCGATCGATATAATCAAAATCCTTCTTATGGGAGATATCAAAGAGGGAACATACGAGCTCGGAAAGGGTCTTAACGAGACTTACATGAACTGCGAACAGTGCGTAACGGTCTGGGTAGATGCAGAATTAGGGGTTGCAAAAGAGTACTATTTCCAGACTCACGGAACTCTGACTATAACGGAAGTCAAGGACGTTGACGGCATAAACAGAACGGCCGGCAGAATCAAAAATCTTATTCTGAAACAGGCCGAAACAGATGAACACCTGTCCGATTTCACACTTATTCCCGAAGGCAAATGCATTGCTGCCGAAATAGTCGAATGGGATACAACAAACACTCCCAACAATTCCGGCGATTAGCCCTAACAGCCTGAAATCATGAGTTTTCTTTTTGCTTTTCTCTTTCTGTTCTCGTTGCAGACACTTGAAGACAACGACAATTTCTATCTGATTTTCGAAAGTTCTGATGAAAACCCGACTTTTTCGTCCTACCGTCTGAACAACCCGGAAAGAATCGTTTTTGAAGCTAACGGAACTTTTCAGGATACCAGTCTGACAGATTTGCCAGGTGTGGTGAAATCGGTCGAAAAAAGCGTTTCCGGCGGAATGACGAGATTCATTTTTTTCGTCGAGCCTGGAGCTCAGTACACTTTTTTCAACCGCAAGGGAACGATTATAATTGCGTTCAGCCGTTCGGTTTTTCTCGATGACGAGAATTTCGACACGATCATTGCGAAATTTGCGGAAAAAAGAGAGACAGAACGTCTCGCTCAGGCTGAAAAAGAGAGAAAAATCGAAGAAGAACGTTTAGCTGAGGAAAACAGGCAGCTTGAAGAAGAAAAACGCTTAGCCGAACTCAAAAAAGCAGAGGAAGAGAAGCGGTTAGCCGAAGAAAAGCGTATTGCTGATGCAAAACGAGCTGCCGAGATCAAAAAAGCGGAGGAAGAAAAGCGCTTAGCCGAGGAAAAACGGATCGCGGAACTCAAAAAAGCTGAAGAAGAAAAGCAGCGGCTTGCAGCGGAAAGAGAAGCAGAACTGGTCAGATCTCTTATGAACGAACTTCTCGAAGAAGAGAAACGTGCTGCCGAGCTTAAAAAAGCTGAAGAAGAAAAACGGATTGCCGAAGAGAAGAGCTTAGCCGAAGAAAAACGTTTAGCTGAGGAAAAAAGACTCGCGGAACTTAAGAAAGCAGAGGAAGAAAAGCGGCTTGCCGAAGAGAAGCGTATAGCCGAGGAAAAGCGGATCGCGGAACTCAAAAAAGCTGAAGAAGAAAAACGGATTGCTGAAGAGAAGCGCTTAGCTGAGGAAAAGCGGATCGCGGAACTCAAAAAAGCTGAGGAAGAAAAAAGAATTGCCGAAGAGAAGCGTATAGCCGAGGAAAAACGCTTAGCTGAACTCAAACAAGCTGAAGAAGAAAAAAGAATTGCTGAAGAAAAGCGTATAGCTGAGGAAAAACAGCTTGCAGAAAGAAAGAAAGCTGTCAAATCAGAAGACGGCGAAATACGCCAGCTTAAAGTGGTCAAAGCGGAAAAAGAGCCGACTTTGAGCGAAAAACTGCCAGATCTTCCCGTTACGAAACTTGCAAAGAAAGGAAAGCTGAAAAATATTTTCTTCAGGAAATTCCCCGAATTCAGCCGGATAACGATGGAGCTTGACGGCGAAGTGGACTACCAGTTCAGGGAAATAAGCGGCGGATTTGTCATCGACGTCCATAATTTTGACAAAATTCCTCAATATTTACTGAATATTATCGACACACGTGCTTTCAAGGCCGAAGTCACCTACATCTATCCGAAAAAAGTGAACGGTATTTTGAAAATCTACATAAAAACCGATCCAGGAATGGCCGTCAGAAAGAGCAAAGACGGCAAATATGTCAACTTTGACTTTTTCAAGCCGACGATCGAATAAAAAAATAACCTTTCTCACCTTTTTATCGCCCAAATTCTTTGCACTTTTTTCATAAATCCTTAAAATATTGCGATTTTGAGATTAACTCTCGATTTTATAAATATTTTGGAGGAGAAAAAAATGGCAGTTCAGAAAGGCGACAAAGTGGCAATCCACTACATCGGACGCTTGAAAGACGGAAAGGAGTTCGACAATTCCTACGAAAACGGCGAACCGATAAAATTCGAAGTCGGCGGCGGAATGGTAATTCCCGGCTTTGAAAACGGCGTTATCGGAATGGAGATCGGCGACAAAAAAACTATCGTAATCCCGCCGGAACAGGCTTACGGCGAAAGGATGGAAGAGTATGTTTTCGATGTCAGCAAATCAGAATTTCCGAAAGATGCCGACATTCATGAAGGTGCCATTTTCCAGATGCAGAGCGATCAGGGCGAAATAATCCCCGTAGTCGTTTCAAAAATCGATGGTGACACGGTTTATCTCGATGCCAACCATCCGCTTGCAGGAAAAGAACTTACGTTCGAAATGGAACTTGTTGCGACAGGCGTTGAAATCCCTCATCATCACTGCGGATGCGAAGAGTGCGGAGACGACTGCGACTGCGACGACCACGATTGCGGCGATCACGACTGCGATTGCGGCTGCGGGCATCATCACTAACTTTTAACTGTTTGATTATAGGAGACTTTTTATGAATGCTGCTTCTATTCTTGCTGTTGCACTTTTAGTTGCCGGTGTCGTTGCTGCCGGTGTAATTGTCTGGAAATACGTCAAAGATCTGCACGAATCGCCGCGCGACATGTGGATCCTTTTCGGATACATGGTAATTCAGTACATCGCCTATGCTGCGATGAACCCGGTCCTTACACTCTGGCTTTCGGCTGACTGCGGTCTGAGTGACCAGATGGCGGGAAACGTAATTATGATATGGTCGATCCTTCTTTCATGCATCGGCATGGTCGCAGGTGCTCTCGTTGACACGATCGGCGTCAGAAAGGTAATGTTTTTGAGCGTTATTTTCCTTTTCCTTTCGCGTCTGGCGATGACTTTCATCACCAATCCTGTGATCGTTTTCATCATCGGTTTCATCCCGTTCGCACTTGGTTTCGCACTTGTTTCGCCCGTTATTTCGGTTTCGATCAAAAGATACACGACTAAAGAAGGTGCGGCTCTCGGATTCGGCCTTTTCTACGTCATCATGAACGCTGCGTACGCTGTCGGCGGCTGGCTTATCGACTTTGTCAGAGACACTTTCGCAGAGAGAGATGCTGCAGGCAAAATCATCAATGAAAATGCCGGCATAGACCTCGCAGGGATTCATCTTTCGAGTTACCAGATGCTCTTCCTCATCGCTGTCGGACTTACGATAGTAGGTGCGCTTGTAATCATGTTCATCCGTGACGGTATCGAAGTTGTCGAAGAAACTGACGAAACAACCGGAAAAACCACTTCAAAAATCGTCAAAAAACCGGTCGAACAGCACGGAAGCGGCCTTCAGGCTGTCAAAGGTGCAGCAGTTTCAATGGGTAAAAAGATAGGCGGAGCCGTAAAAGAAAACTACTTCTGGATCTTCATCGGCATCCTCACGATCACCCTCTTCGTCCGTTTCGTATTCTTCCACCTTCATTACACTTTCCCGAAATACGGAATCAGAGTTTTGGGCGAAGGTGCGAAAATCGGCTCGATCTACGGCGTTCTCAACCCGGTTCTCATCATTTACCTCACCCCGCTCGTTGCAGCTTTCACGAGAAAGACGAAATCTTACAAAATGCTCGTCATCGGATCGCTCGTTTCGGCTGCAAGCTGCTTTATCGCAGTTCTTCCGGGCACTATGTTCTCTTTCCTCAATGACTCAGTTCTGAGCGAGATCATCTTTATCAAATGGCTCGGAATTGCAAAAGATATGAACGGACTTCAGGAGTTCTTCACACAGAATCCGCTTTCGATGCAGTACTGGTCGCTGATTTTCTTCTTCATCATCTTCACGATCGGCGAATCGATCTGGTCACCGAGACTCATGCAGTTCACGGCTGAAATCGCTCCGAAAGGAAAAGAAGGAACCTACATTTCTCTTTCAGTCCTTCCTTTCTTCTTCGCGAAATTCTTCGTTGCTCCGCTTTCAGGCTGGCTCGTAAGTTCCTACGTTCCGCTTGACGAAGCAGGTAAAATCGCTTCGAATTATCCGAACCATCACATGGTATGGGTAATAATCGGCGGCATGGCACTTATCACCCCGATAGGACTTTTAGTTTTGAGACCTTTCTTCAAAAAACACATAAAAGAAGCGTAAATGAACAGGATAGTCCTTGTCATAGACGACGAAGAGTCGATACTCCAGTCGATGAAATTCCTGCTCGGCAATTCGGGCTATACCGTTATGACTGCTGCCGACGCAACTGCCGGATTAAAAATCATCAAAGAACTGGAGCACGAACTCTCAGTTATCGTTACAGACCTTTTTCTTCCCGGCGGCTTTGACGGTTTCGAAATAATCAAAGCGGTGAAAGATCTGGAGACGCAGATCCCGATAATCATGATAACCGCTTTCGGCAACGTAGAAACCGCCGTCAGGGCGATGCAGAACGGCGCATACACTTTCCTCACAAAGCCGATCGACATGAAAGTTCTGCTCGAACAGATGAACAAAGCTATAGAAGTCGGCAATCTTATGAAAGAAAATGTTCGTCTGAAAAAGGAAAACCTCGATATTTCGGCAGACAAATATCGGATAGTTTACCAGAGCGAAGCTATGGAAAAGCTGCTTAAAAACGCTTCCGAAATCGCAAAAACCGATGAGACTGTACTCATCACAGGCGAGAGCGGAACCGGAAAAGAGCTTGTCGCCCACTACATTCTGCGCGAAAGCAGACGTGTCGGGGCACCATTCCTTCCTTTCAATGCCGCGGCGGTAACCGAATCACTGATGGAATCGGAGCTTTTCGGCTATAAAAAAGGGGCTTTCACCGGTGCCGACAAAAATTCTCCGGGGCTTGTCGGAGCTGCGGAAGGCGGAACGCTTTTCATAGATGAAATCGGCGATATGCCGCTTTCTCTGCAGACAAAACTGCTCCGTTTCCTTGAATCAAGGGAGTATCTTCCGGTCGGAAGTCCGACTCCGCTCCACGCGAATGTCAGGATAATCGCCGCGACAAACAAAAATCTCGAAAAAGAGGCCGAAAAAGGGAATTTCAGAAAAGATCTCTACTACAGACTGAGCACTTTCATACTGAACATTCCGCCTTTGAGAGAGCGCAAGGAGGATATTCCTTTTCTTGTAAAGCATTTTGTCGAGAAAGCCTCTCTCGACTTCGCTAAAGAGGTAGTTTACCCTGATCATGAAATGATAAAGGCTCTTGTCAAACAGCCGTGGGAAGGCAACATCCGCGAACTCAAAAGTTTCGTGAACCGTTTCGTTCTGACAGGGGCCGGACTTCCGGCAGGAGAAAGCGGAAATTCCGGAACGCAGTCTGAACACGGCAGCGCACCGCTTCTTTCGTTCCGTGTCGGAGAAAAAAAGCTTGACGAAATCGAAAAAGAAATGATTGACGCGACACTGAAATTTACCGACGGAGACAAACATTATGCCGCTAAACTCCTCGGGCTTTCAGAGCGGACACTCTACCGCAAACTAAAAGGTGACGAGTTTTAATCTTCGGGAGCGGTTTTGAAAAAAGCAGGGATTTTTATTGCCGCAATTCTTTTTCTGATTTTTTTCGTCTGGGCCTCCTGCGGCAGTTCAAGAGAACTTTTTCTGTTTTACATACCGAATATCTTTGCGATTTTCATCATTTCGCTCGCTTTTCTGGCACTATCTTCCTTCGACACAAAAACATCTAATATTATCATATGGTTAGAAAAGAACGCCTTTATAGTTTTTCCCGTTTTCGCATTTGTTTTCTCTCTCTTGTTCTCAATTTTCGTCTTCTCCGCCCTCCCTCATGCTCCCGATGAAATCAACTATAAATATCTGGCCGAAGCGATCCTCGGCGGCAGGATAACGAGCGATCTTCATCCGCATTACGAATTTTTTCACGTTTTATACACAAATCCAACGATTTCGGGCACTTATTCTATATACCAAATTGGTTACTCTGTTTTTTTAGCGCCTTTTGTTTTTTTTAAAGTGCCTTTTCTTTGTAATCCGCTTCTGAATGCCGCATCGGTATTTTTAACCGGCCGGATCACACAAGAGTTTTACGGAAAAAAAGCAGCTTTTCTTTCAATGATGTTCGCATCTTTATCACTTTTCATAATGCTTCTGGGCGGCACTTTGATGGCTCATTCATTCTGCGCAGCATGCACTCTCGCAGCTTTCTATTCCGCACTGCTTTCAATAAAAAACAGCGGTGGCAAAAGGATACTTTTCTCTCTGATCTCGGCCCTTTTCATTTCATTTCTGATGTTTATAAGGCCCCAGAATGCTTTGTTCGTTCTTTTGTTCATCGTCATCTATCTATTTGTTTTTACTGATAAAAAGTCTTTTTTCAAAACCATTTCAGTTATGGGCTGCCTGATTTCTGCGTTTCTGATCCTATTTGTTTACTCGAACTATACGATAAGCGGGAAAATCACTGAATTCAAGCACGAAAAATACTGGAATATCGCAGAACCCGTTGATAACTGCATGGGACTCGGACTCGGAAAAGGATGCAAATTCGGCACCTACTACGAAATGCCGGACGAAGGTCTCACGGTTCCTCTTGCGGCAAAAATCACTGCTGAAAGACTCCGCTATTTTGTGCCGGTTTTTCTGTTCAATCCCCTGTTTTTTATATTTCTCCTGATTTGTTTCCTCTCCCTGAAAAACAGAGAAGATTTAAAAAAAGGCCTGATACTACTGGCTGGTTTCATGATTCCGTTCACGGCTTATTTCTTTTATTACTATCTTGATACCGGCTACGGCGCAAGGTATTATTACGAGTGCTCGTTTTTTCTGTTTCCGCTAATCGCCAGAGGCGTTCTGGTTTCATACGAGATTTCGGAAAGTTTTTTTGCAAAACCGCTTTTCAGGCGCGGCATCATCGTCTCTGCGTTTCTTCTGTCATCTTTTATTTTTCAGAATGTTTTTTCGCTGCCGGCAATGCTTTCATTTTATTCAAAAGGTTCATGGACAGCCGACTCGCTGCTCAAACAGGCTTTGAAAGAGAAAAATATTGAAGAAGGAGTCGTCTTTATCGCTCCCGATTTTTTCTACGCAAACGGGGCATCGCTTATGAATCTCCATAAAATCGATGAAAATAAACTGATCTTCGCCCTTGATTTAGGTTTCAAATCTAACCAGAATCTTATGGATTACTACAAAAACAAAAAATTTTATTCAGTAATTTTCAATATAAACGAAAACAAACTTCCTATAGTAAACGAGATAACAAAAGATCCTCAGATAACAGAAATCACAGCCGAAGCAGAACACAAAAGTTCTCCTCTCGACGGAGCTCCTGACTACTGCAACAAATTTCCGCAATATCCTGATTTTGTTAACAAATATGCAGGTTTTACATTGCCTGAAGAAATGACTTCGGGACGGGTTTTCTTCTTCTGCCGTTTTACAGAAGGAGAGCAGTTCTACACTTTCGGGCAGAATTTTGAAAAAAGCGGGACTTACAAAGTCAGGATCACTTTCGCGGCGACTCCGGAAAGCGGAAAATTTTATCTTGAAACCGGCGGATACAGTAAAAAACTCGATTTTTCTTCACAAGAGAGGCATCTTGAGAGTACGGATCTCGATGTTTTTTTCAAAAAAGGGATGAATTTCATAAAAATTTCGCCCGATTTTGAAGGAAAACCTGAGTATTTCATTATTGACAAATTTGAATTTTTCCCTATGGAACAGTTTGGGACAGCAAATGAATAAAATCTCCAAGTCACTGATTTCAATAGCAATTATTTTGATCTTTTTCTTCTGGGCGACATTCGGGAACATATTTCTTCCGCTCACGGTCTTTTTCCCGACATTCCACATCTTCGTCATTCTGTTCATTGTTGTCTTCGCTTTTCTTTTCAAAAAATATGATATTTCGGGCATAAACCTGAATTTCGGTAAATCGCCGTTTTTCATTCTTCCTGCAGTAGCTTTTGTGATCTCTCTCGTTATTGCATTTCTGTTTTTTCAGGGTATCCCCCACATTCAGGACAGCGTGAACTATCTTGTCATGGCAGAAAATTTCGCGGCAGGAAGACTTCACAGCAAGATGCCTGAGCACTACGAATTTTTCCAGTATGCATACATGATTCCGGACGGAGAAAAGCTCTATTCAGTCTTTCTTCCCGGATTTTCGTTCCTTCTCGTCCCTTTCGTCATTCTGGGGATCCCGGTCATTGTCAATCCGCTTCTGACTGCACTCAATGTTTTTCTTACCGGAAAGATCGCGGAAAAACTTTTTGACAGGAAAATCGCCGTCATCTCTATGTTTTTCATGCTTTTTTCGGTCTTTTTCATAGTTATGGGCGGAACATGGATGGCTCATTCATTCTGTATGACGCTTACCCTGTCCGCAATTTTGTCTTATCTCTGCATGATCGGGGAAAAATCGGTCAAGTATCCGGCAATATTGGGGATTTCATTAGGATGGCTTGCGTGGACAAGGCCGCAGAACACCCTTTTTACAGGCCTTCCGCTGATTATGCACTACGCCTGTGTCGTCCTTAAGAAACGTGATCCGCGAATTTTTGCAGATGCTCTGAAAAAAGGCATCGTATCTCTTCTCTTTTTCGCACCTTTCCTCGCTTCCCTTCTTTACTACAACACGATCTACACCGGAGATCCGCTGATTTTCAAGCAGGATCTCTTTTTCAACTACAGCGAACCGCGCAGTTTCTGCCACAGATTCGGTCTCGGAACAGGCTGTCCGCGTTCGAACTGGATAGAACTGCCGCTGGAAGGATTGACTGTTTCACATGCGTTTCTTGTTTCATACCGCAGGCTTTCATCGCTCATAATGAACCTTTTCCTGCATCCGCTGACATTGATCCTCCTGCCTTTTGCCTTTATTTTTGCCAAAAACAGGAAAGATTTCGGCAACTTGCTCTTTTTGTTCTCCATATTTTTCGTAAATCTCGCAGGATATTTCTTCTTCTATTTCGACGGGAATGTCTTCGGGCCGCGTTATCTCTACGAAACATCGTTCCTGCTGCTTATAATCATGGCATACTCGTCAAACATGATACTTGAAGGCGGATTTCTCAGGGCCAAAGCTGACAAGATCTTAAAAACATTGGTATTTTCTCTGCTTTCTGCCGGTGTCTTATATCAGACGCTCTATATTCTTCCCGCTCTGAAAAGCAGTTATGAGAAAAGTTTCTGGAACATCAGTGCGGATCTCAAAAAAACTCTCGATGCCAAAGGGATCACAGAAGGAGTCGTTTTTATCGCTCCGACAACGATGTACGGATCGGGTTACGCTCTGATGGATTTCACCCGTTTTGAAAACAACAAAATCATCTATGTCCGCGATCTTGGCGAAAAGCAGAACAGCCGGATAATGTTTGAATATCCCGGCAAAAAATATTACTGGGCACCTTTCGAAAAAATGGAGCACAACACAAAACCGCCCGAGATCACTGAAATTTTTGCACCGGTCGATACAGGAGAGATCCATGTCGAACTGGAAAGCAAATTCTATCCGCTGACGGGAAGTCCCGATTACTGCAACACATTTCCGGAAAGGTCCTATCTTGACGTATATTTAGGAATGACACCACCTTATGAATATCTTGCACCGTATCAGTTCACGATGTTCTGCAGATTTGTAACTACCGAACAATATTACGATTTCAAACAGAAAGTAAACAAAAGCGGAGACTATGTGCTCCATGTGAACGGTCTTCAGGGAAAGGAGATGGGAAATTTCGACATTCTGATCGACGGCAGAAAAGCGGCCGAACTTGATTTTCACAACCCCGCAAAAAAGATGACCGATATTTCGTTCAGCGTACACCTTGAAAGGGGAATGCACGATTTCAGGATAGTTCCCCGCGAACTTGTCAGCCAGTACAACAGCTTTATGATAGATTCAATAGATTTCGTTCCGACGAAACTCGAGTGACGCTTTTGTCCGAAACGGCTGAACATTATACACATCAACCTCTGTTCAGTTTTCTTGTATCACTATACTTTTGATTTTATCTATCATCTTAGGCATGGATCCACCTCCGGCTGGATAAATCCTTTCACAAGCGAACACAAAATTTTACAAAAGCAGTATTTTAAATCAAGCGCGACGATTCTTTAAACAATATTTTAGAATTATCCATACATATAATTGATTTATCTTGACAGTATATTTGAAATAAATATTTTAAGAATGGAATTTTGTTAAGAGGTTTTAAACATGGAAAATGAAATAGTGATTCACAACGAGCAGGATTTGAAGTCAAAAATTTACACGATACGCGGTCTTCGCGTGATGCTTGACTTCGATCTGGCTGAAATTTACGGTTATGAAACCAAAAATTTTAATAGACAAGTCAAGAATAATATTGAGAAATTTGACAACGATTTCATGTTTCAGCTTTCTGACAGCGAAGTAGAATATTTTTCAAGGTGCAAAATTTTCACCTTGAACACAGGGCGTGGAAGCAATATAAAATATAAGCCCTACGCCTTTACCGAACAAGGAATTTACATGCTGATGACCGTTTTACGCGGCGATATGGCTGTTCAACAGAGCAAGATGCTGATCCGGCTTTTCAAAGGAATGAAAGATTTTATTCTCGAGCGTGAACATCTTATCGGGTATGACGAAGTCGCCAAACTCGCGATTCAGACTTCGCAGAACACAAAAGATATTGCATTACTAAAAGAAAATATGGCAACAAAAGCAGATGTCGCGCACATTATAGAAGATTTCACCAATCCGGAAATTAAAAAGGATTTTTTGTTTTTGAACGGCAAATCCGTTGAGGCTGATATCGCATATCAGGAAATTTACGCCAAGGCGAAAGAGACTATTTTCGTGATTGACAACTACATTGACTTGAAAACGCTCGTTCTGCTTAAATCGGCACGAAAAAATGTTAAGATCACGATATTCACCGACAACAAAGGCAAGGGGCTGCATCAAAAAGAGTTTGATGATTTTTCCAAGGAATATCCGAATATTGCCGTTAGTTTAAAAACGGCGAACGGGATCTTTCATGACAGATACATCATCCTTGATTTCGGCACGAACAACGAAACTATTTATCACTGCGGAGCCTCATCCAAAGATGCAGGAAAGAAAGTCAGTTCGGTCATGACTATTGCCGATAATGAGGCTTACAAGCCGTTAATTAAAAATCTGCTGAAAAATCAGAAAGTTGCATTGTAAATTCTTATTGCTCCGTTCGGTCTCCGCCCGTTAAATCGATTACTTTCGGTCTGTGCATTCTTTCTTCAAGGAATTTCTTGATGTAAAGTAGATCTTCTTTTTTTCCTTTGAGGTAGATTTCTGGACAAGTTTCTTTATATTTAGCTTTTATATCTGCCGTAACGGTGTGCCTGATATAAAGATGATCCTCAAATGCAAGGCGTTTCATTGAAACGGTCTCAATATCATTGATCATTATTTCCGGCTGAAACACTTCTGATCCTGTAGCAATTACAATAGATTTTTCATACAACATCACACTAGCATGGGTTCTGTAAAAACTATTTGTCGCCAGCAATGTTGCTTGAACTTTGTCTATTCCATCAATTAGATCGCAATCGAACTCAGCAAGCGGCTTGTTCTTTAAAAAAGAATTCCTGATTTTTTCTTTTTTTTCTTCATCTTTACTTGTGATGAACAACGTCCAAATAAAAAGGAACAATAATCCTATAAAACCAATTATTTCTTCAAGCATGTTGGCCTCCTATTTAAAATACGGGTCTACATTCGTTTGCGGGAATCCTGACTGTTTAAATTTTTCATAAGTTGTGGAGTCATAACCGTATTCTGCTCCTGGAACAAACGGATTGCGATAAATCATGGGCTTACCAGAACCGTTATTGCCATCAAACAAGATAGTTTTCAATGGGTCTTTGTTCACATAGTACGGATTTTTGTAAATCATTATTGCGCCATTTGGACCAGTACTAGTATCCGTAAAAAATGGTGGTTGCTCACTTTCCCCGAGTTTGAGCATTTTTGCCAAGATATTTATCCTTATTATGTTTTGAATCATATCTGAAGCATCTTTATAGAGATCTGAAGGATATATTCCCCAAAGAGTTTTTAAAAGATCTGCATCTAAATAACTTCCTTCAGGTGTCTTGCTACAATCACCGCTACAATGTACTATTTTACCATTCTCATCAGCAATCACTATGTCACCGTTATCAAGCAATAAGGTCTTAAGTTTATCTGAATCCAAATTTTCATCTAGTAAGTTGTTTTCAGAAGGAGCTTTGTTGTCTTTATATAAAGAATGTAAATCAAGTCCAAGAAATATTGCGTCTTTAACAAGACCAGCGATAAGCAACTCATAAGAATACGATTTATTTGCCACTTTCAAGGTATTTATAATGCTGTAATATTCTTCCGATCTCGATAAAGTAAGAGAAACAACAAATGTAAAACTATGATTAGTATTATCGAGATCCCCCATAATTGTTAATAATGTAGCAGCAATTCCTATCCCCAATCCGACGGGATTTCCGAAAAGAATCGGCCATGCAATATCAAACGCTACATTGCTCATCCAGTTTATAGATTGTTTTCGTTCTTCTGCAGTCATTTGCCTAACTTGATAGAATTCTTCATCAGTATTGAGGATTATGTCATAAGAATTTTCTTGGGAAATTAGCCCGCTCGGATCACTGGCTTCAATAACCATTCCGGCGACATAGGCGAAACCGTTGCCTAAGTTGTTGGCATCACCCCAGATTCCGATGGGATCTTGGTTGATGAAGCGGTGCATATCGATGTGGTAGTAACGGTTTCTCATCCAATAAAGGTTTGTTTCGGGCTCATAGAGTGAACCGCCCCAGAGGAAGTTGTGCAGGTTCATCGCGTAGCAGGTCTGGTTGTTGCAGTTTTTCGGTGTGAACTGGGAATCAAGGATCTCAAAATCGCCGTAAACACGGTATCTGTAGCGTTCAAGGATATTGCCGTTTGCATCGGTGAGGGCCGTCACGTTGCCGCGTTCGTCTGTCAGGAAATAATACAGTGTTGAGGTGTTGTTTGCAGTGACTTCGATTGCGATATGTCTGTCCATGCCGGAATCGATGATGTTTGTATAATCGTTTGAATTTGTTGCAATTTCAACGATGTTCCAATCGTCATAGGAGTATCTTTCTATCGTGTTTCCGACGGTTTTGGTTATGCGGCGGTTGAATGCGTCATAGGTGTAAGCTGCAATCGTGTTGTTGCTGCCGTCTTTGACTTCGATGAGGCGGTTCAAATCGTCGTAGATGTAGCTGATGTCAGCGGGTTCACTTCCGTCGAAGTCTTCTCCTATCATGTTGTTCCGCTTGTCATATTTGTATGTAACCGCAGTGTTTCCGCCGACTTTTTTGTCACGCAGTCTGTTGAGTTTGTCCACTCCCCATGCGTAAGTTACACCGTTTTCGGTGCTCTGTTCGATGTTGTGGACGCCGTCAGCAAAGAAGCTGTCTGTTCTTGCAGCTGTGTTGTTCGCAAAATCGTAATCGACACCTTTCAGGCGGTAGTATGAGTCATACTGATAAGCGGTCCTGCGGTTTTCCTCGTTTTCCTGCTTTCCGATAAGGTGAAGCCCTTTTATGAAATTGGTATTTGCTTGCATTGAGTAACAACTCCAATAGTTTTACATCAAAAACATTTCCGAAATACAGATGTCATCAGATTTTTCACCTTTGACAGTTGACTTTATTATGATTCTTATCCAACAGCCGCTAGGTAACGGAACACCTACGCGCTCAAGATCAAGTATCGGTCGGTTTACTTCCCTGACAGGGTCTTTATGGATTCTGTCGCTCCATGCAGGAATATCTGGTTTGAAATTTATCTTGGACTCTTCTTTTAGAATTTTTGCATATTCATTGCATGAAGACAAACACGACTCTTTGTTTTCGCATCTTGTCGTAACATCGAATTCCGTTACTTTGCCATTGGCATCGTAAACTGCTTTGTTTTTCAGATAGCCGTTCATAACCGAGATATATCCGACCACCGGCGTCGGATCAAGCGAGATTTCAACAAACTCCTCTTTACCGCTATTTTTGAAGCACCAAGCTGTTGAAAGATCTCCGTCAAACATGTTTTTTGAGTCATATCCTTTAAGTGACGATGAAACCTTAACTTTTGTATTTAAGCCGAACATGTTATTGAAACCTTTGCGGTTTTTCTTGAAATATTCGAACATTTCCGAATTTGTAATGTCATATTCAACTGAAAGTGACGGATTCTTTCTGAAATCGAAGTTTTTGCCGGAATATTTGTAGATTTTCTCTTTTTCTTTGAAAACAGATGGAGAAATTTTAAAGATTTTTCCGCCTGCATAATCAACTTCCCGAGCATCAATCACTATTTCCATTTTGTCTGTTTTTCCCATTCCGAAATACTGCGCCGGAGAAAAATCATAACGCAAAATCCGGCCGCCCAATACGGGAATCGGATCGCTGCTATAAAGATAATGATTAGCATAAGCATTAACCTTGTATTTGACCTTAACTTTTGTTTCACGGTTTTGGGGGAATTGTATTTTAGTGACATACCACCTTTTTATGAAATTTTCGGTTATGTATTCAGGTATTATCGGATGACATGATTCTTCGTTCGGATTACAGTTGTAAAATTTTTCTATAGTGTGGTCAGGATAGGCCTCAATACCGTTCACTGAAATCGAAAAAGCTGTTATGTCGGTACGCAGCGGATCCTGCCTGTCATCGAAAAGACTGACTTCAAAGTCTATAGGAAAAGCAAAATCAATGATTTCGTTTTTTCCTTTGTTGAAATAGGTGTAATTGACTTCAATATCTGCCGAAACACCGTTGATTTTTATAAAAAGGCTCTCCTTTTTGATTTCAATATTCGTTTTTTCCAATGCAACCAGATTGCCCGTCGATTTTAGAGAAGACAAAATGTCTATCGGCTCGGCATTGCCAAAAATGCAGAAAGAAAAAAGAAAGATGATTGAAAATACTATGTTTTTCATTTTATCCTCCTAATACCAGTAAGGATCTACATCCGGCTGAACAAAGCCGCTTTGTTGCCATTTTTCATAAGTTGTTGAGTCATATCCGTATTCAGCACCCGGAACAAACGGATTTCGATAAATCATTGGTTTGCCTGATCCATTATCACCATCAAACAAAATGGTCTTTAAAGGATCCTTGTTTATGTAATATGGATTACGATAAATCTTAATTGCGCCATTTGGTCCAGTGCCAGTGTCAACGAACACAGGCGGTTGTTCAGATTCTCCGCGTTTAAGCATTTTTGCCAAAATGTTGGTCATTAAAATCCTTTGGATTGCATTAGAAGGATCTTGATCTGGGTCTGACGACGTATTTCCACCTGTTGCCCCAGAACAATTTCCCGATACACACTGGCAACTACCATAACTGCACTCAACGTCAGCTTCTGGGTATTTGCTTCTTATAGGATTTGTTCCGAAACTCTCATCATCATCCTTATTTTCTAACGGCTTAGATTCTGGATCTGCTTTCTCTTTTTCATCAAGTTGTTCAGAAGCATTTTTGTCATTTTTAGATTTATTAATATTTTTTATAGAATCATGTAAATCGAAGAATTTTGACCATAGGGAATTGTTAATATTTCGGGGTTCATAATCAGTTGGCAAAATAACCACAAAAATTTTTCCTTTATTTTGGGTTTTCATTTTATCTTCAGATATGATGGCGTTCAATTTTTTAAGGGCTATTCCTGAATGGTCGACCCGGTTTTTTCCGACTTCTCCTTCCTTCCCTAACAATATACACCCATCACTATCAGTATAAAGATTTCCTATATGAATTTGATGTCCTCTACTGGTGTAATTAATTCTTGGCGGATCATAAGGTCTATGATCAACAGGACTTTCAGAATACACGGTAGCTTCGTAAACTCCAGGCAATGCAGGTTTCCCTTTATGACTGGATTTGTTTTCAATGGTACGACCTGAAAATTCTTCAAATGTTGTTGTAGAAAATGCTGTTAGGCTTCCATTTATAAAAGTATCGTTTTCGAAAATCCTTCTCACAATAATTACGACATCCAGCCCCGTCGGGTCACTTGCTTCAATGACCATTCCGGCGACGTATGCAAAACCGTTGCCTAAGTTGTTGGCATCACCCCAGATTCCGATGGGGTCTTGGTTAATGAAGCGGTGCATGTCAATGTGGTAATAGCGGTTTCGCATCCAGTAGAGATTAGTTTCGGGTTCATAGAGTGAGCCGCCCCACAAGAACGGCGAGATTGCTGCTGTTGATTTGGGAGTGAAGTCTGCGTTCAGAACTTCGTGTTCGCCGTAGACGCGGTAACGGTAACGCTCGTATATTGTGCCGTTGCCGTCTGATATTGCGATAATGTTGCCGCGCTCATCCTTGTGGAACCAGATTCTCTGAAGTGTCGATTCGTTGGGCGAGCAGTTGCCGTTGCCGTCGTCACTGCATGAAACGGTGTCCATTATGATGTGGTTGTCGGTGCCGTGATCGACATATCTGCGGAGTTCCCATGCTGTTGTGGTGACCGGATTATCCGATGTGCGGACAATTTTGATTTCTTCGCTGATGATATCCCAGTCGTTGTAAGCATATTTGTGTGTTCTCTCGAATGTGTCATTTCCGTCAGCATAATAAATGGTTTTCTCTGTTCTTCTGTTGAAGGGGTCATAGCTGTATTCGACGAGATAATCGGAGTTCGTGACGCTTGTCAGTCGGTTCAGCTTGTCGTAGGTGTAAACGATGTCCGCATTCTGGTCGCCGTCAAAATCTTCTCCGATCATGTTGTTGTTTGAATCGTAGCTATATGTGGTTGTATTATTATTCCACGATTTATGCTCAAGCCTGTTAAAACCGTCGACTGTCCATGCAAAATTCGTCTGGTTTTCATAACTTGATCTGATGTTGTGGACTCCGTCAAGCTGGAAGTCTTCGCAGCCGCTTTCAGCCGCATTGCACTTGAAGACATTGTTCCTGCCCTCTATGCAGGTTGGATCGTCTGGGTTGTATGCGCAGTTGTAATCGACCCTTCTCAGGCGGTAGTATGAGTCATACTGATAAGCAGTTCTGCGGTTTTCCTCGTTTTCCTGCTTCCCAATGAGGTGAAGCCCTTTGGAATAGGTGTATTCATAATCCGCGACTGTCGGTGCGTTCAGTGATGTGAAATCTTCTTTTCTGCGGCTCACTTTGCGCCAGTTGTTGTAGGTGTAGGAAAGCTCGGCTGCATGGTTATTGTTTGAATCAAAATTCTTGTGGATCGAGCTCAGGACATTTCCTGTGCCGTAGTTGTACTGCAGGAGTTTTGTTCCGTCGTATTCAAGAGTTTTCGGAAGTCCCTTGAGAGTCGTTTCGACAATGTTCCTGCCGCTCGGAAGCGTGATGGTTTCACTCATCAATTTTGTAGTCGGATTCCACGCGATCGCGCTTGATACCGTGCCTGAGTCAAAGGTTTCGGATTTTATATTGCCGAAGGAATCGTAAGTTCTGGTTACTTCCGAAAGCGTGGAAGTCGTATTCGTCGGATCAACGCTTTTCGCCGTTTCAAGAAGGTTTCTGTTATTGTAAGTAAAAGTCTGATAAACATCGTTTGCTGTACTTCCCGTATATTTCTGCGAAATCCTGCCGTAAGCGTCGCGACCGTAGTTGACTGTCAGAGTTTGGCCGCTCTGCTCGTAAGTTTCGCTGACAAGGTCACGTTTATTGTTGTATGTGTATGTGACTTCCCGCGGATAGTCACAGTCAGAGTCGTCACTGCCGCAGTATTTTTCTGTTTCTGGAAGATTGTTCACCGTGTATGTGTAGTAGGTTTTTGCACCGTTGTCATCGGCCTTTTCAGTGATTCTGCCGAAAATATCGTAAGTGTAATTTGTGGTTATCCAAGCGTCTGAATTGTAAAGCTGCGTCTCTGTCAAACCGCCGCCGCTTCCGTTAGCTGTCATTCTTCTTGCCGTTTTAATGACTTCACCGAAAGCATTGTAGTCGTAAACAGTTTCATTCCCTACGATAAGATCAATATTCAAAAATGAAAGCAGGTTTGTTATTCCTCCGCTTTCTGTGTCTGCGCTCCATACCACCTGACCGCCTGTGTTATACAGCTGATAAGAGCATTTTTCATCGTCATTGTCAAAAGCGCATGAAGATGAAAGACAATTCTGAGATTCTATGGCATTCGTTGTTTTAATGCATGTAACTGTAACTCTACCCATGTTGTCATATTCATATTCCGTAACGGTGGTTTTTGCCGAAGTCCAGTTCTGTTCAGCTGATATCCTGCCTGTTGCATCGTAAGCAGTTCTTACGGAAGAAACAAGCTGATTATCCGCATCATAATTTTCAACTTTGACAACGCGGTTCAGGCTGTCATAAACTTTTACAGTCTCATTTCCGAAGCTGTCTTCGATGGCGACAACACTGCCTGTAACCGGATCATATGAAACCGATTTTTCAAGAACCATCTCTTTCGCGGCAATTCCGCTGATTGAGGTCGCTGCCGCATTGGATGTATTTGAAGCGGGATCAAAAAGAACTTTTTTAACTGTAGAAATCCTGCCTAAATCATCGTATTCGTAGGCATCGAAACTCGTTAAAGTCGTGCCGTTGTAGGTTTTTGAATAATCTGTCAGCCATGTCGTGCTGTTGTAATGCGGCTCTACATTGTTTCCGAACGGATCAACGCTTTTTGCGGCTCTGCCCCATTTGTCCTTGTATGTTTTGAGAGTGTTAGTTGTTCCGTATTTGTTTGCTATTTCATCGTAACCGCAATAAGTGCCGCATGTTTCATTGTGGTAGAAATACTGTTCCGTCTGAAGTCCGTCGACTGTGACTGTGAGAGGCCTGTTTCTGTGGTCGTAGGTGATTGTGCGGACTTCACCATGAACATCATTTCGTTTATGATTGTTTTGATCATAAACCGCTTCTTCTTTTTTCACGATGTTGCCGAATGCGTCATGCTCAGTTTCTATGCACCTTTTGTCTGAAGGCTGTGCGACATCAAACTGGCAGCTTTTTACTGCACGGCCAAGGAAGTCATATTCTGTTTCCTGTTTGATGATTTTTGGATTATCTAACTGAGTAATCTGATTGTTTTGATTTATCCCCCAGTATTCAAAGAAGTAGGTCTCTTTCAGATTACTCATGACGTCATATTTGTATTTGCGGTAGTATTCGCAGTTAAAATCATTGTAAGGAAAGGCTGAGCGGAACGTTACTCCGCGGCCGTCTTCTCCGGCAAAATCGTTTCCATTGAAGTCGTATGGCTCATAGATTTGGCCGAAAACACCGGAATTGTTGTTATCGAGCCTGCAGCCGAAAAACGTGAATATCACGCGGTCAAGGCTGTCATAAACATAAAGCGTGGAGACTCCGGCTGAATTTCTCTCTGCGATCTTTCTTCCCATACTGTCGTAGATGTAATCGTTGGGAAGTACTTCAGTGTTTCCGTTGTATGAAACATCACGTGTCATCAACAGTCCTGAAGAATCAAAGCTGAATCCCTTTTTATAACTGCAACCGCTGCCTGCCGGACCTGTGCCCTGAGCAATAAGCTGATAATTTATGTCGTAGGCATAGCAGGTCTGAAGTGTGTTCTGGCTGTCGCTGCCGGTTATGGTTTCGCCCCATACTTTGCCGTTCGGAGTGTAGTCCGCATACAGAGACGGCTGCGGGGAATTCTGAAAAAAACTGCGGATGTCATAGTCATACACCAATGTTTTGGTTTTTCCGTCGGGGTAAGTGACAGTTTTCAGGTCGTAGGGCTTTCCGAACGCCTCTTTGTCCCATTCATAGTTCGTTACCCTGCTGTTTGCAGTGTCGCTGCACAGATTGGAACTGTGGTTCAGCCCGTATCTTACATAGTCGAGCAGATCAGTATCAAGATCACCTGCCACGGTGTTAAGGCTGAAAACCGCCGAGCAGACCGGCGTCCCTGTTTTACGCAGATTGTCGGCTCTTACAAAACCCAGGTCAAGGTCCGGGATCGTCTGATCATAATTTATGTATGTGTGCGGATCAGCATAGAAATGGAAGTTGTAATTCTCTTCATTTGTTTCTGCATTCGTGTCGTAAATGTTCAGTGTCACCTGCCCGTCGGCGTTTTTGAAGTATATCGGTGAACCGCTGACATTGTATTTTATCTCTTCAGTCACCTTATTCGTGATGCTGTCACAGCTTTCAATCTGATCGCCCGCAGCAGGTCTGCAGGTTATCTTTTTTGCCGGCTGAGCCCAGTTCGTAAAGTATTCCTCGACAATTCTTTCATTTAAGGAAATACCGTTTTTCTCAGTACCGTAAACCGTAGTGATTTTGTGCTGATCAC
>JAGCUA010000065.1 GCA_017963125.1 bacterium | reverse complement strand
AGTCGAACCCCGTGCTCATCGAGATGCGGGCAACTCTGCCGCCGAATTTCTGCTTCATGTAGCTGTTGAAAGTGAAGATCTTGTCGTCAAGCATGATTAAAGGCTTCCGAGAATGAGTTTTGTCTTTTCTGCCTGCTTTTCCGTGACGGAAACGGCATTCTTCAAGTGTCCTTCCGCGCTTTTAAGCCTCTCTTCTTCATCGTAATGAATTGTGTAGAGGAGATCTCCCGTTTTTACAGAATCTCCGACTTTTTTCGCGAAAACGAATCCGACCGCCTTGTTTACGCTGTCTTCCTGACGCAGTCTGCAGCAGCCGAGACGGATGTGCGCTTTGCCGAAATCGAGCGCGTTGATTCCGCTGATAAATCCGCAATCAGCAGCCATGACCTCTTTTCTGAAGCGGCTTTCGGTAAGAAGCGACTGGTTTTCGGCAACTTTCGGATCTCCTCCCTGAATTTCGATAGTTTTAGCAAATCTTTCGAGAACTCTTCCTGTCTGGAGCATTTTTTCGGCTTTCTCTTCGCCTTCTTCGATCGAAGACGTCATTTTGAAGGTTTTCATCAGGACTGCCGCCATACGGACTGTGAGTTCCGTTACCTGAGGCACGTATTTCCCCTGCATTACGTCTAAGGATTCCTTTATTTCAAGCGCATTTCCGGTAGCATAGCCCAGCGGCTCGTCCATGTTAGTGAAAAGAACGTCAACGCTCCTTCCGAAACGCTTACCGATTGCCTGCATCGTCTTAGCCAGACGCGTTCCGGAAGCAAGATCCTTCATGAATGCGCCTTCGCCGATCTTGATGTCGAGAATGAGGCCGTTTATCCCTTCAGCCAGCTTTTTGCTCATGATAGAAGAGGCTATGAGCGGCACCGATTCGACCGTTCCCGTCACGTCGCGGAGCGCGTAAAGCCTCTTGTCAAGCGGTGCTATCTCGGGGGTCTGCCCGATGAGAGCCATTCTGTTTAATCTAACGCTCTTTTTAAAACTTTCCTTGTCGATATTCACCGAAAAACCTGGAATCGATTCAAGTTTGTCGAGCGTTCCGCCGGTGTGACCGAGCCCGCGGCCTGAGATCATAGGCACATAAAAGCCGAGTTCTGCAAGAAGCGGAGCCAGAGGAATCGAAATCTTGTCGCCTACGCCGCCCGTTGAATGTTTGTCAACAACAATGCCGTCAATATCCGAAAAATCGAGGACTTCGCCGCTGTAAAGCATCTTTTCAGTCCAAGTTTCAAGTTCTTCGCTGTCGAGAGAGTTGAAGAATACCGCCATGAGCATGGCTGACATCTGATAATCCTTCAAAGTTCCGTCAAGATAGCTCTGCAGAAAATCGGAAATATCCTCTTTCGAAAGAGCCTTTTTGTCTCTTTTGTCGGCGATAATGTCGTAAAACAGGCGCATGATAATCTCCTCTCAAAATAAAAAACTAAAAATTATACTGAAAAATCGGAAAAAGGGAAATCTGAGCGTTATTTTGACAGAAATCTTGCTTCGAGATCTTTTCTGTACTTTTCAAGATCCAAGTCTATGCGGTTGACACCTTCTTCGACGGCCGTTGAAGCGACTGCAAATGCGACTTCGACGAGAACGCGCGGGTCGAAAGGTTTCGGAATAATATAATTCCTGCCGTATTCAAGTGAATCGAGACCGTAAACTTTGTGAACTTCTGGCAGAACGGGCATTTTCGTCACTTTTATGAGCGCCTGAGTTGCCGCCATTTTCATTTTTTCGGTTATCTGACAAGCTCTGAAATCGAGTGCGCCTCTAAAGATTGCGGGAAATCCCAGAAGGTTGTT
>JAGCUA010000064.1 GCA_017963125.1 bacterium | reverse complement strand
TGGACATGCTCAAGCTGCTGCCATGATTGTACGCTTGGAGGCGGAGGAGAGTGCAACTACTCTTCTTATTATTACGACGGAAGATACAGCAAATTAGGCGACTCCGGCTTGCTCTGGTCTTCCTCTGTTCCAACCGAATATATTCATTCTGCGTGGGTTGTAAATTTCAATGCCGCTCAGGTGTACAACAAAAGTAAGTCGAACACGACTGAAGTCTATGTTCGTTGTGTGCGGGGAGCTCAGTAACCGAGGCTCACAAACCTTAAAAAATTTCATTCCCGAAAATACTTGCTTTCCCTAAATTGCAAATATTTTTTTCTAAAATACCGCGTTTTTTGTTTAAAAATGTTTTTTTATAGGAGGGAAAAATGAAGAAATTTTTGGTGTGCTCTGCAATTTTTACTGCTTTGATTTTTGTTGTAAGCTGCGGAGGAGACAGTTCGAAGCCGGCTGACGGCGGTGACTCTGAAAAAAAATCTCTCGGAGAAATCTGTACCGGTCAGGACAAGTGCTACTATGATTACGGTGTAACGTACGGTGTAATGGATGAGTGTCCGACATCGTCAAGTGACGATTTCTTCGGTCAGGATGCACAGTACACAAGTAAATGCACGGCACAGAGTTTCGCTGCCAAGACGGTTTATGGCGACGATATCGTTTTTGACAACAACACAGGACTCACTTGGGAACAGTTGCCATCATCAAGCTCATACACTTGGGATGATGCACCGAACCACTGCAATGATTTGAACAGCTCTGATTACGGCGGAAAGAGCAACTGGCGACTTCCGAATCCGTTGGAATTTCTTACTATCGTTGACAACAGCAAATCCGGTCCGGCAACGAACTCCAATTTCACGAAGCCGATATTCTGGACCACCTATTGGTGGACATCGAAAGAATACAAAGGCAATACAAGCTATGCTTATGCATTCGATTATGATAGCGGAAGATATTACGGGAATAATTCAGATTCATATTTGAAAACCAAAAGATATCAGGTCCTTTGCGTCAGCGGAGATGAGATGCAGCCTGCAACATCCTCTGATTTCACGACTCAGACAGTAAGCGGCAAAGCTGTTGTTACTGATTTAAAGACAGGTCTTATGTGGCAGAAGGATTATGTGAGTGGCAAAACATGGCAACAGGCACTAAAATACTGCGAAGATTCGACTTATGCGGGATATTCCGATTGGAGACTGCCTAATAAAAACGAGCTTGCATCTTTAATAAATTATGAAAAATCGGAGACACCGTATTCATACTTCCCGGATATGCCGAGCGAATAGTTCTGGTCTTCCTCTACCGTCGTCTATTTTACAGAGTCCGCATGGTACATGAATGTCAGTAATGGAACCACGGGCAACGGCAAGAAGACGGACAACTCCTATGTTCGTTGTGTAAGGAATTAGGAAACTGAAATAATGAATATTTATGAAAAAAATAATTTCGTCTCCTTAGGCTGTTATAAAATTATAAAAGAAAATCAAGCCAAACCCCTTTTGGATTTGATAAAACAAGGGCAAATACCGTGCTATTTATACAAATATAAAGCTATAGATAAATTCACGCATTCAATAATCGCGAATAATGAAATGTATTTTAACAGCCCTGAAAATTTCAACGATCCTTACGATTGTAATATTCCCATAGAAAGCACTTCCTCAGACGAAAATATAAGAGATTGGATACTTTCAAACGGGGGCAACGAAGAAGAGGTTACAGTTTTTATCCAACATTTCAGAAACAATCCGGATTATGTTCCAACGATAATCAAAAAACATATGAACGCTAACGGTATTTGTTGTTTTTCGAAATTGTACGATTCTATTTTGATGTGGTCTCACTATGCCGATTATCACAAAGGAATATGCTTAAAATTTGATATGACCAAAGATCCCTTTTTCTTTTTAACACCGATGCCTGTTATTTATTCTCAATGTTTGCCACACTACAATTATTTTTGTAACGGGGAAGAGCAGGTTATACAAATTCTTCAAACAAAATTTGCTGCTTGGGGTTACGAACAAGAAATAAGAGTTGTAAAAGAAGAGGACGAAATCCTCGCCAACAAGAATTCTGCAAATCCAAGAATTTTCAAATTTAAAAACGAAGCTCTGATAGAGATAATATTTGGAACAAATACTAGCGAAGAAGATATAAAAATCATAAAAAAGCTATGCGAAAAATCCGGCAAAAATCATGTGAAGTTCTCTAAAATGAAGCTGAAAGAAGGAATCCATTACGGCTTAGAGAAGGTTGATTTGTAGGTGTTTTTACAAAACAATGGCTTGATTCTGTTGCGGGCGGGCCGCCCGCGCTCTCAGAAGGTTTCTCAAAACAAGGGCTTGAGGTTTCAATACAAATTTTCTTTGTTGCATTTTCAAAGTTTTGTTTTCTAATACATAACTTTTATTTGACATTTATTTGCAAATACAATAAAATAAATTTGATTTTTTAGAAATAATCGTGTTCATTTAGGAGATAAATTTGAAAAATAAAATTAAATTATTAGAATCAGATCAACCAAAAATCTTATCCATAGAATACAATACACTTGTGGATAAAATTTCAGATTTATGGGAAAAAGCTAAGAAAACCGCTGTATTGGCGGTAAATTCCGAACTTCTTAAGGCTAACTGGCAAACAGGAAGATACATTGTTGAGTTTGAACAAGGCGGAGCTGTAAAAGCACAATACGGCAAGCAACTGCTTGTAAATTTATCAAAAGACCTTACGGCAAGACGAGGGAAAGGCTTCAGCCGAAGCAATCTCACCTATATGCGCAAACTTTATCTGACTTTTCCAAAATGTGAGACGCTGTCTCACAAATTGACATGGAGTCATTACTTTGAACTTTTGAAGTGCGAAGACCCGATGGAAATGCAGTTTTATTTTCATGAAGCAATCAAAGAAGGTTGGAAAGTCAGGGAATTGAAACGACAGATAAGGAGTTCGCTTTTTCAGAGAATAGCTCTAAGCACCGATAAAGCCGGAGTTATGACACTGGCAAACAAAGGACATCAGATTTTAACTGCACAAGATATTATAAGAGACCCGTATGTGTTGGAATTTACCGGCCTGCCACAGCAAAAACACTGCAAAGAAGGCAATCTCGAAACAGCATTAAAGGCAAATATGGAAAAATTTCTCTTGGAATTGGGAAGAGGATTCGCTTTTATCGGTCGACAATATGTAATTTCTATCGGAAGCCGCAGATTCAAAGTCGATTTGGTATTTTACCACTGTATTTTGAAATGCTATGTCCTGATAGACCTCAAACGGTCGGAAATAAAACACAGCGATGTCGGACAAATGAATATGTATCTGAATTATTTTAAGACCGAGATCTGCCAACCTGATGACAATCCGCCGATCGGTATAGTCCTGGGAGCAAAACAGGATGAACTTTTGATGGAATATGCGACCCAGGGAATTACAAATCAGTTGTTTACAGCCCGCTATCAACTTTATTTGCCGAAAAAAGAGGAATTACAAGCGCAACTGGACTTGGTTCTGACGGATTGATATCATTTATGTGTCTGTTACGTCTCTCTGAACCCTTAAAATTTTTCAGACTCCGAAAATACTTGCTTTCCCTAAATTATAAGTCTACATTAGCCCGTTGTTTGTTTTATTAACCATCCAATCGGAGGAAAAGATGTACTCAAATCTTGACAGTTACTTTTCAGACATGTCCAAAAGGGCAAAAAAATCGGCTATCAGAGAACTTCTCAAACTTACCAGAAAGCCTGAAATCATTTCTTTCGCAGGCGGTCTTCCGGCTCCGGAAACTTTCCCGGTTGAAGAACTTCGCGAAGTGACTGATGAAGTTTTGAAGAACGAGGCAGCTCTTGCTCTTCAGTACGGCACGACCGAAGGCGATGACCTTCTGAGAGAACAGCTTGTAAAACGTTATCGTGAGATGGGACTTGACATCACGAAGGAAAACCTTGTAATCACGACCGCAAGCCAGCAGTCTCTTGATTTCCTGGGCAGAGTTTTCATCAACAAAGGCGACAAAGTCATAGTTGAGTTCCCGAGCTACCTCGGCGCACTCCAGGCTTTCAACTCTTTCGGTGCAGAGCCGGTCGGTATTCCTTCCGACGATCACGGTATGGATCCGAAACTCCTCGACGCAAAACTTGCAGAGCTTCAGGCAAAAGGCGAACAGGTCAAATTTATGTACATCATTCCTGATTTCCAGAACCCGTCAGGTGTTACGATGCCGGAATTCAGAAGAAGAGAGATCATCGAGATCGCTCACAAATATCACGTTCTCATCGTTGAAGACAGCCCCTACAGAGAACTTCGTTTCGAAGGCGAGGCTCAGCCCACGATCTATCAGCTCGACAAAGAGGGAACGACCATCACACTCGGAACCTTCTCGAAGATTTTCGTTCCGGGATTCAGAATCGGCTGGGTAATCGCAGATCCGAAGATCATCGACAAATTCGTAACCACGAAACAGTCGGTCGACCTCTGCACACCGCCTTTCGTTCAGAGAATCGCAGGCAGATACATGGAAAAGGGTCTTTTCGCAACGAAACTCGGCGACATCATCAAACTTTACAAACACAAAAAAGACCTCATGATGAAATGCTTCGAAGAACAGCTTCCGGAAGGCGTTACATGGACGAACCCGGAAGGCGGTCTCTTCCTTTTCGTTTACCTTCCTGAGCACA
Organism: bacterium; assembly: GCA_017963125.1. Taxonomy (GTDB): domain Bacteria; phylum UBP6; class UBA1177; order UBA1177; family UBA1177; genus UBA1177. The sequence continues at coordinate 3,439 of JAGCUA010000064.1, read as the reverse complement.
TGGATGCAGAGAAACTTTTCAAAATCGCAATAGAGAACAATGTTGCATTCGTTCTCGGAACAGTTTTCTACTGCGACGGCAGCGGCAAGAACACTCTCAGAATCAACTTCTCCTACTGCTCTGACGAACAGATCGTAGAAGGTGTAAAGAGACTCGGTCAGGCTATCAGAGAATATAAAGACTAATAAAATCAATTAGTTGTTCTTTTTATCAGGCTTCCTTCGGGAAGCCTTTTTTTTGCTTTGGGATTTCTTTCTTATTCCTGAATTTCCTGATTTTCGGCAGACTGTTTTGACAGTTTGTTGCTTCCTTTCACCATTTTGAATTCATACATCCGGCAGTCGAGGCTTCCGTTTCTGAAAGGAACTCTTTTTGTCGTTGCAAGTCCGATGAACCGCGGCATTTTGAGGTCGCTCGTAAGGAAACACGCGTTCCATCCGGCGAAGTTGCGTTTCAGCAGATCTCCGATTTTCGGGTAGAGTTTGCGCATTTCGTCGAGTTCACCCATACGCTCGCCGTAGGGCAGATTTGCGATCATGACACCTGATTCAGCAGGAGCGGTCAGGTCGAGAATGTTCGCCTTTTTGAGTTTGACCATGTCGGCAAGTCCTGCGTTTTCGAGGTTGCTTTTCGCCGCTTCTATCGCTAAAGCAGAGACATCGCTTCCGAAAATCGGAAGGTCTGCATCGTCGAGTTCGTTTTCGAGAGCTGTCTGCAGTGTCGAGTTCCAGAGATCAGGGTCGAAATTCTTAAGCTTTTCAAATGCGAATTTTCTTGAACTTCCCGGCGCGATATGGAGCGAGATCCTTGCAGCTTCTATGAGGAATGTTCCGCTTCCGCACATCGGATCGAGGAGCGGTATTCCCGGTTCCCAGCCTGAAAGAAAAAGCAGTCCGCAGGCTAAGTTTTCTCTGATCGGCGCGATATTTGTTTTCTCTCTGAAACCGCGTTTGAAAAGGGCGTCTCCGCTCGTATCGATGAATATGATGACCTGATTTTCATCGAGGAATCCTCTGATCCTCATATCGGGAGTGTGAGGTTCGACATTTGGTCTCAGACCGTCTGTTTTGCGGAATTTATCGCATATCGCATCCTTTATTTTGAGTGCTGCAAAGTTAAGGCTTTTCAGCGGGCAGTTCGTTGCGACGACATCGACCCTGAAACTCTGCTTTACCGAAAACCATTCATTCCATTCAACGGAAAAGGCGGTGTCGTAGATGTCCTGTTCTGTTCTGTATGGCTTGGAGGCGAGCGCAAGGTAGATTCTGCCGGCCGTGTGCGAATAAAGGTTAGCTTTGTAGCATGTTTCAAGGTCGCCTGAAAAGTGGACGCCGCCGTCTGTTATTTTGACGTTCGGTGCTCCCAGTCTGGAAAGTTCGAGCGAAAGCGGTATTTCCAATCCGCGCGGCGCAGAAGCGAAAAATTTGTACTGTTCCATTGCAACTTCCTACAATTATTATTGTTTTTCTTTGTTTAAAATCTTGGGATCAACTTCATAGACATAAAAGAAGGGCAGTTTTTTCTTCAAAGTCATTCCTTTTGGCGGATTTTTTCTTATTTTCAAAAGTTCTTCTTTCGGAATGTAAAAACGGGAGACGCTTGCCGGCAGATTTTTGAGAATCAGAAAAATTCCGGGTTTTTTTATCTGGTTCAAAGATCTTATGTGCTTGTAATTATTGTTGGTATAGCCTGAATAATAGGCGATCCTGCGGGCTGTGTTCTTGTCCGGAATGTAAAAAAGTGCATCGGGATATTCTTTGAGCAGAGCTTCGACCGAGCTTTTCTGTTCCGTTCTCCTGTCTTTGAATCTCTGGCTGTCATAAACCGAGAAGGCGATATTGCTTATGAAAATCGTGAGAAAAATGACGACTGCGGTTATCTGCAGCGCCTTATTTCCTTCTCTCAGCATTTTATTTAAGAATATTCCATAGATAGCGCAGACCGGAAGGAGGAATATTATCGCGTATCTGGTGTTTCTTATCAAAGTCGTGTAGGGGGAAAGACTTGTCGGAGCGAACGTCATGAAAAGGAAATACGAGATAAACCAGATGAAAAAGAGCGTTTCTTTTCCCGCTTTTTTCATGCAGACAAGGACGATGCAGGCAAGTGTGGATGCGGCGATGAAGTATCCGTTGAGACCGAACATCATCCAGTTCGCGAAGTTGCCGTGCGTGAACATCGTTCTGATGTAGAAAAAGAGGTCTTTCGGGTCTACATCGAACATTCTGTCCATGTAATCGACCCCTTTTCTGCTTATCGTGATATGGTGAAAAAAGTCATTGTGGACATTGAGGTAGACAAAGCCCTGAACTATCGGCGGAACGAGCGAGCAGAGTGCCGCACAGGCGATCCAGAGCACTGTTTTTCTGTTGAAACCCTTGCGGTACCAGACGTAAAACGATGCGAGTGGCGCGATGAAAAGTCCTGTCGTTCTGGCGAAGAAAATGCCGCCTATCGCAAATCCGCCGAGCACGAACCAGCCAATCTTTTCGCTTTTTATTCCGCGCTGGAACGAATAAACGGTGAGAAGCGTGAAAAATTCAAGCGACGGTGCGACCTGAAGGAAGTTGCCGTAAATTAAAATTATCGGAAATGAAAGATAGAGCAGGGTAGCTAGTGATGCTGTCAGTCTGTCGGTCTCTTCGAGGACTACTTTATATGCGAGCCAGACGCCGGCAATTCCGTAAAGCATTGTCGGAAGCAGCGAAGTGAAGTCGTTCACACCGAAAATTTTGTAGAGCAGCGCAACCGGAACGTAGACGACCCAGCGGATATCAAAAATAAAATTCGCCGCGAAATCGCCGTTTGCAAATCTGTGGGCGAGGAGAGTGTAGGAGAGGTCGTCTCCTTCCGATATTCCCATGAAAGTTATGAGCCTCAGAATGAGGGATATAAGCATGAAAATATAGACCGGCTCAAAAGGTAATTTATTGAATTTTTCATTGAATTTTTCGAAGTTCATGTCTGCCTGCCGGATTCTAAACACTCAAACGGCACACTATACAGGTAAAAATCTCAAAAAACAAGAGATTTTGGGAGATTAAGGAAATATACTTGCGATATTGGGGAAATTTAAGGATTATTTTTTAGTTCTTTCGCCGGCTTCTTTCAAATGAAAAATTACATATTTCTATTCTTGTATTTAAAATTTTGTTGACAAAAAATTCTAAAATTTATATTGTGTAGTTGTTGAAAGTTGTTTGCTTTTGAGGATAAAGTGAAAAACGAAATCGAAATAAAATACAAACTCCCTCGTGATTGGGAAAAAACAGAGGACATTTCTTTCGCTCAACTCTCCGATTTTATAACGCAACTGCATGATTCTGCTTATACTGCCGCGGTAAAAGCTGTAAACCGGTTTGCTACAATCCGGAATTATATGATTGGTTTTTACATCGTTGAATACGAGCAGCACGGGAGCGACAGAGCAAAATATGGT
>JAGCUA010000063.1 GCA_017963125.1 bacterium | reverse complement strand
AGGTCAGCAAGAAGCAAGATCCGGAACCTGAAGAAGACGACGATGAAATAGACGTAGATGAAGAAGAGGAGGCGTAGGAGGAAGAGGACGAGGAAGAAGAACCTGCTCCGAAGAAAAAATCGAAATCAAAACCCAAAAAGAAAAGCGCTGAAGAGGAATTCGACGATCTTTTCGACGATTGATCCTGAAAATTCAAAGATACTTTATATTCAACAGATATTTCATCGTCATCTTGAGCAACGCGAAAGAACTCTCAGATTCTTCGCTTTAGCTCAGAATGACACAATATAAGACGTATCAGGTTTAAAACCAGTCTTTTTTCTTGAAATACCAGACGACGAGTCCAGAGAACATTATTGAAATTATTACGAAAACAGCAAATGCGTAAGGTGATTTGTCGCCGGGGAGCTGAATGTTCATGCCGTAGATCGAAGCAAACATGACAGGAACGGTAAGGACGATCGTGATGATGGTGAGAAGTTTCATGATGTTGTTCAGTTTATTTGAAATGATCGAACTGAACGCAGTCATCATCTCGCTGACGATGTTATTGTAGATGGACGACATTTCGATTGCCTGCTTGGTTTCGGTAACGATGTCGTCGATTTTGTCGTCGTTTTCTTCTGTAACCGGAACAAGCCCGATTTTTCTGAGCCTCATCGCCATGAACTCGTTCGATTTGAGTGCCGTCGTAAAGTAGACAAGACTTTTTTCGAGGTTCAGAAGTTTAGCAAGGTCTTCGTTTCTGCTTGTTTCCTGGATCTTTTTCTGGACGATCGTGATGATGTTGCTGATCTGTTTCAGGTAAAGCAGGAAAAGCTGTGTGGTATCAAAAAGAGTCGTAAGGACAAAGTCATCCTTTGCGAGGCTTCCCAGGTATTTTTTCTGCATGTTTTCTATCATTTTCGAGATGAAATCGGTCTGCATCCCGCACACAAGAAGGATCGTGTTTCCGGCAAAAATTATGCCGAGCGGGATAGTTCCGTACATCTCGTCCTCGTCTGTCGAATCGTAGTACGGGATCTTTACGATGACGAGTTTGTTGTTGTCGTCCTCTTCGATGCGCGCCCTTTCATCCATATCGAGAGCATATTCGAAAAAGTCTGCCGGAATGTTTAGTTCCTTGCAGAGAAAGTCGATTTCCTCCTGACCCGGGTCTGTTACCGTGATCAGTGTCCCTTTATCCAGTTTGTTGATCTGTTTGAGTTTTTTTGCAAAAGGCTTGTAAACTCTGATGCTTTCGTGAATGTTGCCTTCGCGGTCACGGATGATGCCGGGAATGTTTCCGAAAAGAGCTTCCTGCGCCTGCCTGGACTCTTTGTCGATCTCCTCGATAAGTTCGTGGATCTCTGCTTTTTTCTCATCGTCGAGAGTCGAAAGGATCTGCGGATGTGTCTCTTCGGGCAGCTCGTAAAGCAGTTCGGCAAGCTGTCTGCTCGACATCTGCGAAGTGATCTGATTTTTGACTTCGTCTTCGAATTCCGTGAATATGTCGGCAACTATTTCTTCATCGACAAATGAGAAAATCTGAATGATTTCAGGAATTTCTAGTGCTTCAAAGAAGTTCGCGACAACATCCGGAGGATTCGACTCGGCAAAATCTTTGATATCCTCAAAGAGACCGTCTTCGAGCATCTCCCTGATTTCTTTGACGAGCAGTGTATTTTTCATGATTACCTCCCATCGGACGCGGGAGGGAAGGGTGCAAGGCTAATCTCTCCGGCTACCGACTAAAAATTTTGTCACGCTACCTAAAGGATCTTCCATTTTACCCTCAAAAAAATAAACCGCGGCATTATAGAGAATTTTGGCGGTTTTGCAAGAAAAAAGTTGTGCTGATGTCCTTAAACGAACGCGAAATAGGAGACTTTTTCCCCGTTTTTTTCGACTATGAGAAAAACTTTTCCGTTGAATTCAAGAAGGTTCAGTCCTTCTTTCAGGTCAAGATTCAACTTGCTGATCTCATTGCCGTTTCTGAGATAGTTGAATCCTTCTTCACTAACTGCGCAGGTGTTTTTGCCCGAGAGAAATTCGGGAACTGAAAGGATCGCTTTGCAGACGTTTTCGGGATCTTCCTTGAGTTCCTCCATCGAAACGGCGTTTTCAAGTCTGAACGGGCCTACTTCGCGCCGGATGAGTTCTGTGAGGACTGCTCCGCAGCCTAAAAATTTGCCGATATCGCCTGCTAAAGTGCGGATATATGTTCCTTTCGAGCATCTTACGAAAAACGAAAGTTCGTCGTGAGCGGTTCGTGTGATCTCAAGCGACTTTATTTCGACATTTCGAGCCTTCATTTCGGGAGTTTTGCCGTTTCTTGCCAGTCTGTAAGCTCTTTCGCCGTCAATTTTGAGCGCGCTGTAAACAGGCGGGATCTGCTGTATAACTCCTTGAAATTTTTTAACTATTTTTTTACATTCGATAACTTCGGGAACAACACCTGATTCAACAAGTTCCGTTCCCAGATCAAGGCTCGGGCTTGTGAAACCGAGTTTTATCTTTCCGGAATAAACTTTGTCGAAATCAGTTGCTAAAGAAATCAGTTTTGTCGCTTTGTTCACCGCGACTACAAGAACTCCGCTGGCCAGAGGGTCGAGAGTTCCGCAGAAACCTGCTTTTTTGATTTTCAGCAGTCTTTTCAGGAAGTTAAGCTCGCCGTTAGAAGAAAAGCCTTTTTGTTTGTTGAGGATAATAAAAAAAGAATCTTCGGGATTGAAAGTCATTTTGACTGAAAGACTATTCTAAAGATTACTCTTTCGAGAAATTGTCCTTGCTTACTCCGCAAACCGGGCATACCCAGTCTTCAGGAATAGCTTCAAAAGGGGTTCCGGGAGCGATTCCGCCGTCTGGATCGCCTTTTTCGGGGTCGTAAACATAACCGCAGATTCCGCATACATACTTGTCCATAGTTTCCTCCTAGTTTCTATTGTTGATCTTTTCTCCGATCTCTTTACCGAGTTCGAAGCACTGTTTTTTAACTTCTTCACTTGGAACATAAAGTGATTTTACGCTTCCTATAACTTCGCAGCCCATGTCAGCCAGCATTTGGGAAAGGTATTTCACGCTTTCGCCGCTCCAGCCGTATGAGCCGAATGCCGCACCAAAAGGCGTTTTGAACTTGAGCCCTTTGAGATAGCACATAACATCTGCCATCGAGGGGAAGATCTCGTTGTTGATCGTTGGAGCGCCCGCGATCACTGCCGATGCGTCAAGCATTTCGGTAGCTACTTCGCTTCTGTCGCATGACTGCAAAAACAGTGATTTTACCTTGATCCCCTGCGATACAAGGCCGTCTTCGATGCATCGCGCCATTTTTTCTGTCGAGTGCCACATCGAATCATAGACGATGACCGCTTTTTTGTCGGTTTTTCTCGCAGACCATTTGTCGTAATACTTCAGCATTTCCGCGAAGTTATCCATATTTCTCCAAACCGGGCCGTGGTCAGGTGCGACAACTTTGAAAGTAAGGCCGCCTGCAGCCACTTTCTTCAGCAGATTCTGAACGAACGGGCTGTAAAGCGTAATGATATTCGCATAGTAGCCTGTCGACATATCGACCAGAAGCGGCCACGGAAGTTCGTCATCGAAACGCTCGCTCGTAGCCAAGTGCATTCCGAAAGCGTCCTGACTGAAAAGAACTTCCTCTTCGGCAAGATACGAGAACATGCTGTCTGGCCAGTGGAGCATTTTCGTTTCCATGAATTTCAGCGTTTTGTTGCCGAGGCTGAGTTCGCCGCCGTCCGCAACTGCTTCGACCGGAAGTTCGGGATAGTAAGCCGCGAGAGCTCTGACACCGCCTTTTGACGCAAAGATCTTCTCAGGTTTTACGATTTCAGCGATTTTCGGTATTCCGCCGCTGTGATCTGGTTCCGCGTGGTTGGAAACGATGTAGTCGATTTTTTTCGGGTCAACGACCGAAGCGACTCTTTCAAGAAGTTCGTCTTCAAAACCCTTTTTCACGCCGTCGATGAGGGTGATCTTGTCGGACAAGACTAAATATGCGTTGTAGGTCGTTCCCTTCAGAGTCGAATATCCGTGAAAGTAGCGGATGTTCCAGTCGATCGCGCCTACCCAGTAGACTGAATCGCTGATTTTTATTGCGTTGAGGTTCGGCATTTTTTCTCCTACTTTCTGTTTGCCCACAGTCCGTGGATGTTGCAGTATTCACGCGCAATGATCTCGTCGGAAAATTCCATCGGGAATTCCGCGCTCGGTGCCTCTCCTGGTTTGAGATACTTTCTCATTACGACATCGCCTTTGAGCACTTCGATCCATTCGATGTAGTGGTTGTCCATCATCGGATGAGCCGTCGAGCCGACCGTGACTTTGATTCCGCCTGCCGTTTTTTCGATTACCGGAACGTGCTTTTCAAGTGTCTGATCAGCTGTTTTTAAGGGCATAAGTTCCATTTCCTTTCCGCAGCAGACAAGCGTTCCGCCCGCTTCGTGCGAAACCGTGACGATGTTTCCGCAGAGTGAGCATTTATAGACTTCGTTCCTTTTTGTCATATCGGTTCCCCGGAATTACCAGTTAGTGTTGAGAACTTCGAAGTAAGCCTGCGGGTGCTCGCATGCAGGGCATTTTTCGGGAGCTTCTTTTCCGGTGTGGATGTATCCGCAGTTGAGGCAGCGCCACGTAACTTCGCGGTCTTTAGCGAACATTCCGCTGTTTTCAAGGTCTTTTATGAAAGCGTTGTATCTTTCTTCATGGTGCTTTTCTGCAACGGCGATCTTTCTGTACATTTCGGCGATGTCGTGGAAGCCTTCTTCGTCTGCGATTCTTGCAAATTCGGGATATGCTTCAGTCCACTCTTCATGCTCGCCTGCAGCGGCAGCCTTGAGGTTTGCAAGTGTGTCGGAAATCATTCCTGCCGGATATGTCGCGGTGATTTCAAGGTCGCCGCCTTCAAGGAATTTGAACATTCTCTTTGCGTGTTCCTTTTCCTGATTTGCAGTTTCTTCAAAAATAACAGCTATTTTCTCAAATCCATCCTTTTTAGCCTTGCTTGCGAAGTAGTTGTAGCGCATTCTTGCCTGTGACTCGCCTGCGAAAGAAGTAAGAAGATTTTTTTCGGTTCTTGTTCCTTTAAGTGACATGATTTCCTCCATTAAAATTGAATAAACCAACCATAAACGGTTTAAAAACTGCTAATCATATTTAGCGGTGATTTTCTGTCAATTTTTGGGGTTGATCTATCTATATTGTTGCAGAACATTTAAAAAAGATTATAGTTTTGTGCTTATTTATGGAGGCTTATATGAAGAAAGTATTTTTCACGGTTTTTGTTTTTACTGCGGTTTTACTTACATCAGGATCTCTTGCCGCCCAGACATCGTGCGAGTTGGACGACTCGATTCTCGAGAGTAATGCAGTGCGCTATTTTGCATTCAAAGGTGTCGGACAAATCAATGCAGCGAATGTAGAAGACCCGAATTATGTATTTTCAGCGACACCTAAACTTGTAGGAATCAGTGGAAGGGATCTGGATTATGCAGACGAATTCTCATTTTTTGAGGAATACGACTCCGAAAATGAAGGCAGTGGCGTGCTGTTGACGGCTTTGGGAGATCCAGACATGGATACTGCTTATTTTACAACAGCTGTATTTGCCCGTATCCCTCAAAGTTATTTTGAACGTATGCAGGAAACAAATAGTGACACTCTTTCGGTCGCACCTGTTGTCGAAGTCTATGATATTACTCTTTCCAAGGATAATAATTACATCAAATTGTGTGTGATAGCCTCAAACAAAAGGGCCGGAAACGATGAATTCAGCAATGCCGGAGTCGGCAAAATTCAAGTTTGCCAGGGTCAAAATACTGAGTTTTCAGTTGGAGAAAAAATCACTCTTGCAATGAATGCGGAGCTTGTTACGGGCAACGACATCCTTGGCAATTACGAGGATGCGGAAACTTTGGAAGACCTTTGTGAATGTTCCAGTCCACAAGATAACACGCCTGTTGACTGCTCGGCGATTGAGTGGGAAGACAACAATACTGACCCTGAGAGCGGCGATGCCGAGCATTATTTCGCATTCAAAGGAAAAGGACGTATAAACCGTGAGGATCTAAGCAATCTGTATGACGCAACAGTTGAAACGGCAGAACTTGTCGGAGTGGAAGATAAAACACTCTCTTCCAACATATTTTTTCATGAATACACTATTCAGAATACAGATCCCGACACAAGGAATTGGGTGGCATTGAGCGCGCTTGGAGATATTGACCACTCAGGTTATGTTTCGACATTTGTTTTTGTTCTTATTCCAGTTTATTACCTTAATTACATGATCGAAGATGAACTTGACAAAATGCCGTTCGCTCCTATCACTCAGGTTTATGATTACCGTTATACCGATGGTCATGTTTTTGCCAGAGAGTGCCTTGTTGCCTCAAACAAACAGGGTTCCACAGAATATGGTGAAGCAGGTGTTGGTGAATTTCAAGTTGTTTTCGAGAACAATATCAATTTTACGGCCGGAGAAACATTCAATTTGACAATGATGGCTGAACTTGTTGTCGGTCAGGAGTTGATAGACAGTTATGAAGATGTCGAAACAGCTGATGATTTATGCCGGTGTTTTAAAGTTAATGGAAACGATGTCAACTGCTCGGAAATCGACTGGGGAGATGGCGAAAGCAGCAACGGTGGTGATGATACTGATGCTTCTGATACGGGGGAAACTGACACAGACAGCGATGTTTCGGATAGCGGTGAAAACGATGAAGATTCGGGTAATTCTGATGTAGAAGATGCTGTTGATACTGATACCCAGAATGAAAATGGAGATGTCACCGATAAAAAAAGTAAGTCTGACGGCTGTTCTATGCTGTTTGTCTAATTTTTGAAATTATTTCCCGAATTCGAAAACGCCCTGAAAAATATCTGATAGAAGAAGATCCTGCTCGACTTTTTTGGTTTCGCTGTTGACTAAAACAACGCGCATTTTCGGGTTGAAGTCGGCCAAAACCTGGCGGCAGATCCCGCAGGGGAAAACCGCTTTGCCGTTAAGGTTAGATGCAATGAAAATCGCCTCGAAATCGCGGTATCCTGCTGTAACAGCCGAGAAAAGAGAGGTTCTCTCGGCGCAGTTGGTAGCCCCGAAAGATGAGTTTTCGACGTTGACTCCGGTGAAGATCGTTCCATCGTTGGTAACGATAGCCGCTCCGACTGCGAAATTGGAGTAGGGCGCGTAGGCGTTTTTCCTCACTTCGAGCGCGGCTAAAAGTGCTTTTTCAAATATTTCGTTCTTCATTTGTCCTCTAAAACCAAAGAGATAAAGCGTTTCATGAAGGCTGAGAAAAGTTTTTCCGCTTTTGCCGCGTTTTCGCTCACTTCCTCGTGACTGAGCGGGTTCATCGAAAGTCCTGCCGCCTTGTTCGAGATGAAGCTTATTCCTGAAACTTCGACCCCCGCGTGTTTTGCCGCGATTACTTCGGGAACGGTCGACATTCCGACGGCATCTGCTCCGAGTGTAGCGAGCATTCTAACTTCTGCCGGTGTTTCGTAAGTGGGGCCTGTAAGCGCGATGTAAACGCCTTCTTTGAGCGAAATTCCGTGTTCCATCGCCGCTTTCTGCATAAGAAGCGCCATTTTGCGGCTGTATGCGCTCGACATATCGGGGAAACGCGGGCCGAGATCGTCTTTGTTTCTGCCGATGAGAGGATTCGTCCCCATCAGGTTTATGTGGTCACGGATTATCATAAAATCGCCTGCGTCAAAGTTCCTGTTTATACCTCCGGCAGCGTTCGTGACGACGAATTTTTTTATTCCGAGAAGTATCAGAGTGCGAAGCGGAAAAACGACTTCCTGCATCGAATAGCCTTCGTAGTAGTGGATGCGGCCCTGCATGATCCAGAAATTCCTGCCGGAATCTGCATCTTTCGCAAGGACGAGGCGTCCTTTGTGACCTGCTACGGTAGAAGCGGGAAAATCGGGAATTTCGCTGTAGGGAATCACCAGAAGCTGTTCCGCGTTTTCCGCAAAAGCACCGAGACCGCTTCCCAGAGTTATGAGAAGTTCAGGCATTTTGAGATTTTTTCCCTCAACGAGATTCCTGATGTAGGAAGCTGCATTTTTCAATTTTTCCATGATTTCCTCCGATTATTTTATAAATGTCCAAAGAATGAAAGCCAGTATGTTCGAAACGACGTGGTACGAGATGCTGTAAAAGATCCTTCCTTTGCTTTTTTCGGTGAAAAGTCCGAAGAGAAGCGACGGAAAGAATGTCGCCGCCCGTGTTATGTCGAGAAATGCCAGAGCGTGGACAAGGCCGAAAAGAAGTGAAGTGAAGAGGTTCTTGAGTGAGACTATCTTCAGGATTTTTTTGTCGAAAGCGGAAAAAACGTGCTCCTGAATGTAACCGCGGAAGAAGAATTCCTCGGGGATCGCAGCAACTGCAATGGCGATAAGTCCTTTTGTGACTGCGTTAAGAAGCTCTTTTGAAGTCGAATCCGCCAGAGCGCGGTGCATGAAGCCGAGGTTGTATGCGAAAAAAAGCGGCGGATAAAACACCAAAGTCGCGAGGGTCACCCACAGAAAGAGTTTCAAGCCTTCTTTTGACGGCAGGAAGATCTTTTTCGGCCTGAAAGTCCTGTCAAAAAGGATGGGAAGGATGAAAAGCGCAGCCGGAAAGACGAAATGTCTTGCAGAAAAGCGGTATTTGTTCATAAAAAAGGATAAAACCGAGATCGCGGCGAGAAGCAGTATTGGAGTGATGATTTTCGAGAACTTTTTTTCAGCCATTTACTTATCCGTCAGAGTGTTTTTTGAAACCGGTCTGATGTAGAAAATATAGACGATCGTTATGAAAAACGACGTCAGGACTATAACTGACGAAAGTTGCGGCGTGATGACACCGAACGATACCGCGAACAGCTGGAAGAGGAAGGGAAGCGAGCAGAAAACGGCCCCTTTTACGATTTTTTCGGAAATGTTTCTCGAAACGATTATGAAGTTGAAAAGCGTCTTCATGAAGGGTTTCGTGATGAAAATATCTCCTTTCGCGGTGTCGGCTCCTCCCCAGATCGCCTGAATTGATACTGTGTTTTCGCGTTCTTCATTGGTAATTAGTATGTCATTGCGGCTTAGTTCGATCTCGTCAAGCGAAGTTTTTGTTTCGATATTCTGCCAGAGTTGCGGTTTCACGGGATTTACGATTACTGTTTTTATGCCGAATTTTTTGTCGAAAAGTTCGATAAATGCGGCGTTTTCGGCCGGTTTTACCTTGTCGATCGTGTAGTAGCCGATGACTTTACTGCCTTCCGCGAGGGCGATGTGTTCGCTGCTTTCATCTTTTTTCGGTATCGGAAGCCCGTCTGCCGAGCAGTGCTTTTCCGAGATCAGAACGTGGAGCGGCGCCATTGTGAGGGTCCTTCCGTCTTCGAAGGTGTGCGAGAAGCATTTGTTTTTGTTGATGTCTTTCGTCTGTTCAGGATCGTTTTCGGCGGCCTGATTGAGTTTGGCTATCATCTGCATGAAATCCTCTTTTTTGACACTTTCGACTGTCTCGATCCCCGAAAGATTGAGGTGGGGAATGTTGAGATATTTGTCCGTGTCGAAGACGAGTCGCGAGATCTTGGCTTCGTTGTTGAAGAATTTCATGTTGTTGAGAAGCACCGAAGCCGCGGTCGTCGTAACGATGAAGTTGATGAAAAGGGCGGTCGCTGCCGCGATCGGAGCTGGTGAGTAAAGCGTTACGACGAGAAGAATGGCGTCATAAAGCGATCTCGTCTTGAAAAAGTGGATGATCCCGAAAAGGAGAACTATAGCTAAAAAGAACTTTATGATTTTTGGCATGACTCTGATCCCGAGCGGGGTAGGCGAGCCTTGTGAACTTTTGAAAAGATACGATGCCAAAATCACTACCGGAATGAAGCCCGAAACTTCCCAGCCCTGGAAGGGATGGTCTGCGAAAGTGAGGAAGACCGAAAGTGCGAAAGGAATTAGCGCAAAAAGCGCAACCCACGGAAGTTTTTTGATCCCTGTCGAAAAAAGTTTAATGAAAACAAATATATATGCCGGCGTGAAATAGTAAAGCCCGAAAAAGTAGTCCGCTTTTTTTATCAGCACGAAATAGATGATATAAAAAATGTAAGAGAGAAGTGAATAAAGAAAAAAGTGAACGGAAAAATTGAGTCTTCTCATTATAAGCACCTGAAATTGTTAAAAAATATCAATATCGCCTTTCCCTTCGCGGATGATCTCGTATTCATCGCCGGAAAGCTGGACGATAGTGGTCAGTTCCATCGCGAGATAGCCGCCGTCGACAAGAAGGTCGACAAAACCGAGCCAGTCGGGGCTGTCTTCTTCAGGGTCGCAGAATTCCTCGCCTTCGTCGCAGGATGCTGTCGAAACTACGAGCGGTTCTCCGATCTCTTCTACTAGTGCGCTGATGAAGCGGCTGTCAGGGATCCTGATCCCGATCTCTTTTCTGTTTTCGAGCATGATTTTGGGGATCTCGCGGCTGGCGGTAAGAATGAAGGTGTATGCGCCGGGAAGGCAGCGTTTGAGCAGACTGAAGTGGCGGTTGTCTATGTCGGCGTAACGGGAAATGTCGCTCAGATCCTTGAAAACGAGGGAATAGAACTTCCGTTTTTTCGTCTGTTTTATGCGGTTGAGCTTTTCCAGCGCCCCTTTTTTGCCGATCTTTACAGCCAGAAGATAGGACGTGTCACCCGGAATAAGGGCGACTCCGCCGCTTTCCAGCACGCTTACAGCCTTGTCGATCACCCTTTTTTCGGGATTCTCGGTGTGAACTTTGATTCTTTCCATTTAAACCTCGTGAAAAATCAAAAACGGGCAATTATAGGGGATATGAAGAAAAATTGAAGAAATATCTGTGTTTTGGTAGCTCAGCCGACTGACCCCTCCGTCACTGCGTGACACATCCCGACCTCTCAGTCTGCTTCGCAGCCAGCTCCCCTACTTCAGGGGCGACCATTTCATGGGCGCCGAGAATCGGTGGAATATCTTAGCCCTCTCCTGTGTGGCGAGGGGGAGTCGTCATGTTGAGCGAAGCGAAACATCTCTGACCTTGAACGGAAATGGGAATTATTTTAACGATGCATTTTCTTAATGATGAAATTTTTTGTTGATATATATTAGAAAATCAATATTCTTAATTTGCAAAAACTGTTCAATTGGATAATGATATGCAAAACAACACAACTAATCAATTTGATTTTAAAGAAAATGAAATAGTTTTGTATCAGCCGAATGATGCTGTTCATTTGGAAGTCAGAATGGCAGACGAAACCGTTTGGCTCAGCCGTATTCAAATGGCAGAGTTGTTTGACCGTGACATCAAAACAATAGGAAAACATATCGCTAATGCACGACATGAAGAATTGAAAGGACAAGTGGTGGTCGCAAAATTTGCGACTACCACTCAGCACGGAGCAATTCAAGGTAAAACACAGACACACTTGACGGAATATTACAATCTTGATGTCATTATTTCCGTCGGTTACCGCGTCAAATCAAATCGGGGCGTAGAGTTTAGAAAGTGGGCAACCAGCGTTTTGAAGGACTATCTTCTTAAAGGTTATTCCATAAACCAAAGGATTGAACGCCTTGAAAACCGTGTAAGCAAGACGGAAGAGAAAATAGATTTTTTTGTCCGCACCTCGTTGCCGCCGGCAGAAGGAATTTTCTTCAACGGTCAGATTTTCGATGCCTATACATTTGTGTGCGACCTGATCCGCAGTGCGAAAAAACAGATAATATTGTTCGATAATTACATCGATGACAGCGTTCTTAAAATGCTCGACAAACATAGTGACGGTGTTGATGTCAGCATTCTGACCAAAAGCGTTTCACCGCAGCTGCAGCTTGATATTGAGAAGCACAATTCCCAATATTCTCCAATAAAATTACAAGTTTTCACAAATTCTCACGACCGCTTTCTCTGCATTGACGAGACGGTTTATCACATCGGGGCATCGCTCAAAGATTTGGGTAAAAAGTGGTTCGCTTTCAATAAAATGGAAATCGATACCGAGAGCTTGATGAAAAAATTATGATGGCGGCTCAGACCTCACCTCTTTGGATTCCCCTCTCCAGCGTGGCGAGGGGAAAAACAAATTTTGCGTTATTTGCCAGTTATCGTGGGTGTTTTTGTGATTTTTGAAAAAATGACCACGATAAACCGGGTTTTTCTATGGTTTAGAATTGTATTCCCTGCTTTTTTCTTCAAGAAGTTTGAAATCGCAACAGAATTTCGCGATTTTGCCGGTAGAAATCTGCTTGTAGTAAAGTTTGTTGGCTTTTTGGATTATGAGAGGCAGAATTTTTATGCAGAATGCAAATTCTTTGTTCATCAGGTTTTTATAATTTTGTGTTTCAACAGAATCTTCAGGGTTTGTCGTTAAATCGACCCGTGTGTATAAACCTTCTTTGATCGGGAGCATTTTCTTTAAGTCGATGACTGAAAAAATCTGTTCTATTGTTCCGGCAGAAATTTCTTTATAAACAGCATTTTTTGAAAGCGGCTTTTTGTTGCTGATTTCATAAATCAAAAATCTGTCCGTTTCCACATTGTTCCAATATTTGTGTTTTTCCTTCGCGGAAGAAAGCGGAATAACATATTCATTCCCTTTGTCTTCCACAAGAATTCCAAGATAAGGTTTGTTGTCGTAGCCGATAGGTCTGTAATAAACTTCCGGGCAGTATTCATGCAGATATTTCAAGTAATTCTGGTCGATATTGACGAAAGTGAGTTTGTCTTTTAGCGAAAACACAATACCCCTAAAAAAAATTAAGACCGCCCACTTTCGCGGACGGCCTTTCTTTAAAGCTCATCTCTTTACGGATTTAAACCGAAGGTTAATGGAGACCTTCAAGCAAGAAGTATAGAGATGAAAATAAAAATGTCAAGAGAAAATGAAAAAATTTTCTAATTTAATTTTTATTTTTCTTGAATGCGTTTGCTGTGGTTGTTTTGTATTCCGCTTCCGGTTCCGCGGCGACGGCGAAACCGCTGTCGGGGGCGGGGTATTCAAAAGGTTTTTGCGGGTCTTTGCCGATTTTGGAGATGACTTTCGCCATCGTCTCTTCGAAAGAGGATGATTTTAGCTCGCATTCCCAGACAACGATCACATTCCAGCCGCTTTCCTGCAAGGTTTTGTAGTTTTTGAGGTCGCGTTCGCGGTTGCGGGAGATTTTGGACTGCCAGAACCCGACATTCGATTTCGGCATCACGAATTTGTCGCACCCGTCGTGACCGTACCAGAAACAGCCGTTCACGAAAATCACAGTTCTGTATTTCCTCATCACGATGTCGGGTCTGCCGGGAATATCCTTCACGTTCAGGCGGTAGCGGTAGCCGTGCTCCCACAGCCATCTGCGGACCTTGAGCTCGGATTTCGTGTTTTTGCTGCGGATGCGGGACATGTTTTTGTGGCGTTGAGCAGGGGTGAGAGTGTCGGTCATTGTTTTATGTACTGCAGCAATTCTTCACCTGTCTTGAAAACAGGCATTCCGTTGATGTAGTCTTCGCGCAGACATGCTTCGGAAATGATTTTTTCAAGGTCAATTTTTGATGATAGTTGCACTTCTTCATCAAAAACATAGCAGAAATAGTTGCCTTTAGGGTCGGGATAGAGTGCCTTGCGCATTCGTTCTTCGTCCATTGTGGCATGGTGATGAACATGAAAAACGCGGTATTCGTTTCTGTTTTCTCCGTCATGTTTGTAAAGAATAACGAAACGCACATCTTTGCTGGCCAAGAATGTCGGTGACAATGAGCCATCCCTTTCCTCTACACCACGCTTCTTCAAACGGACATTATAAAGATTGGTACCCTTGTCGTTTTTTCCCATGATCCATTCAAATTGTGCATCGGAATGATAGCAGCCGATGAGAAAATGCTGGTTCTGATATCGTTGGATGTGATGTGTGGTCAATAGAGAGACAGAGGCTGTTGAAACCGCAGATTGTTCCACTTTTGGTAGCTTTTCAGCAGGATTGTCACCTAATTTACATTTTTCGCAGTAGAATCCAGTTTCCACTAAATCCAAAACAAATTCGTTTTCACCCGCAAACTTCGGATCGCTGTCAAGTGCGAGTGAATAATATTTTTGCGGACCTTCGATCTTGTACGGCGTAAAAACTTTTCCCAGAAGCTGCTGAAAATTTTCTTTCAGAAATTCGTCGGCATTAACGCCTTCGCGCGGTGTCATGGCATAGAATTTATATTTCTTTTGCAAGACTTCTTGAATATTGCTGCGGAATTGAGCCCTCACTTTTTCACGCCAAGAGGTTTTCAGGCCTTCGTTCTTTCGTCCGTAGAGAGCTACGACATAAAGGAAATTTACATCATAGTGACACACTAGCAAAGTGTCCCTGTCAAATAATCGGTTTTCAAATTGTCGGGATATAAAATCCTTGCTATCCTTGTCAATCCAATCTACATCGCTATGCATTTTCAGATCTTTTTGCTTGGCTGAGATAAAGAAATTGGGGATTATGTTATAGCCTTCTGTTATTTCATCGCGCAAAATATCGGTTCCTTTTGAACGTTCTTTTTCTTGATCGTCGATTTTACCATCAAGAAAAAGATCAAGATTCCATTGGATGACATTTCTGGCGTAAGTAAACTGTTTGTAAAGAGCCTCTTTGCCTATAGATGAATTGCGTTTGTAATATTTGGAATCGCCGATGTAGTAGATTTTTTTGTTGTCATCAATTTCTGTCAGAGATTTGTAGCGGTACAGATGATCGACCCGTTTACCGTCAGGTTGTTCCTGCAATTCTTTGGGAAGTTCATCGTTCCTGCCGCCAAGAAGTTCATCGATAATGTCTTCAAAAACAATCTCAAAGCTTTTAACAAGGAGGTATTCTTTTTGTCTTGTATTAATAATTATTTGCCGTGCCTCATCAAAGAATGCATAACACAATTCCCATAATTCTAGTGCTTTGTCGGAGAAATATTTGTATTTGATTTCTTTAAGCCGGGTTTTGCCCAAACCATTTAAATAACTTTTGAACTGGTTGTCAGTGATAAGTTCGTAATGATATTCTGTATCGAACGGAAAGCCGTATTCCATGTGTATATAGTTTAATATGGAAAAATAAATTACCATCAATTCTTCGTCAAAATTTACCTTACGGCGTTTATTTACAGGATTTATGTATATTGGAGAGTTGTCTTGTATAAACGCTTTGGAATGAGAAATGGTTTTTGTCCAATTGATCTTATTGTTACCGCTGTGCTGATTTTTGATAACAAAGAAGAAAAAATCCTGATTATCCTTGTTGAATTGTTCCAATGAAAGCAGAATGTCGAGAAATGTATTGCTCAATCGCCGTGTTCCATGCCCAATCTGCGCTACGCGCTCATGCAGTACAATTCCGCTTTTAGGATTTCGCTCTTTGAAAACGCTGATGGCGCGGTAAATCCAAACCGAAAGTTCGTAAATAAACTTTTGCTCATCATTTTCTAAATGTTCTTCTGTGCTTTCGAGATCAACAATTCTTTCGGGTTTATATTTCCCGAATGCTTTTCCTTCTTCGTCAAGCAATACTTTGGGCAAAATGAAGACACAATCCTTGATAGCAGTGTTGTAGTAATAGCCAACATAGTTTATGCTTACTTTACCTCCAACATTGATAGTTGGTCCAAGTTCACTTACCACCTTCAGTATTTCGTCAGTGGCTTCGTACTGGTATTCTTCGATGAGGATGCGCATAATCAGACGTGTTAGTTGTTATTGTTTGGCTCTGATTTAACTTCAAGTCCCAAATTGAAGGCTTCGTTTAATTTACTCAATAATTCGAACTTGCGTTTGTTGCCAAGTCGTTTAGCCAAATACCAGCTGCTATTGTTTAGTTTAACATAATTTCTTGACTTGATTTGTGCTGAAGTCGGATTTTGTACTAGATCTGCACCGAGAATGTTTGCAATGTTTTGATAACCCTTATCGTTGCAAATCGCAGAAATAGCGTCTGTATAGTTCTGTATAGATGCTTTGTCGTTATATGTTTTATTGTTGTATGTCACAACTAAGGTTGATTTTGTTTCTGATTCATTGTCTTCTTCAATATCTTCATTTGTTTCTGTTAAAGGTATTAATCCCAAATTTTCCAAAAATTTTCGAACCTTTTCTTCAACAACTTTTGTTTCGCCATTTTCATCTGTCGTATAGAACTTGTTGAAAGACAACTCTTTACCGTCTTCGTCTTTGAAAATATCGTTGTCGAATCCGAAATCCTTGAAGACATCGTTCCAAAGATAGAAAATAACTTTGCTTACAAATTTTTCAGCACTGATAATGCCGTCGTTATCTGCTTTGCAGAAGAAATATCCGAGTTTTTTGTCTTCAGAATTGGTTGTGCTCCCGATTTGTTCATTGATTTTTTCAAGAAAATCCCACCAGTCATATTCATCGTTGTTTACGGCAATCCGCCATCCTTTATTACAGTTGTGAATCGGCACATATTCCCATTCCCAGCGGCGTTTGAAAGCCGAGTCAATCGGGAAAAGCGACTGGTCACTTGTGTTCATCGTTGCCCAAATGTAAAGATTGTTTGGCAGAAGCAGAACTCTTCCTGCTTGAATATCTTCCGAAAGAGTTGCACCATGGTTGCTGGTGTAATCCTTAATAATTCCTTCAACATTGATATCCTTCTCTAACTTGAACTCTTCTTTAAAAGCTCTTTCTATTTCTTGCTGAAGATCGGTGTCGGCTTCAATAGGATATTCTGAAAATCCGTTGTCATCTTGGCGGTCAAGCAACTGAAACAAGTCTCCGAAAATCTGAGCACAATTACCGCGGTTGATTTCTTCGATAACCAGATATTGCGGGGCGATGTTGTTGCCAGTTGCTTCGGCATATTTTTTCCATGCCCCAAGATATGCTTTTAAAAATGACTGAGGAACAAATTTATAGATAATACGGTCTTCAGTGACATCTTTACCGTTTTCACGAATTACTTTGCCCGTAACATCACGCATTGGAACCGGTTTGGTCGTAGGTTTGTAACAACCAACAAAAGTTGAGTAGTCGCTGTCCGGATGAAAAGTTGTGCGGATGACATTTTTGCCTTCAGTCAATTTCTTGATTGCATGAGATTTTCCCGTGCCTGGGGCACCGTAAAATATACAGTTAAAGGAATGCTTTCTTTTTAAGTTTGTATTTGAATTCGTAATTTTGATCAATTCTTCAGTTTTGGTTAAAGAATCTCGTAAATTCCATGCAAAACATGAAATAAAAAACGCTTTATTATTATCGCTGTCTTCGATGTGATTAAAACAATATTTAAATAAAGAGATGTTTTTATATATCCAGCTTTGTTTGGAAAAATTATCAGTATCTGTTATTCCAGAAATTTTAATTTTTGACAGTTCTGTATCGGCAGGGATAAATAAAAGTTGACCAGGGAAAAGCGTGCATATTAAACGGTTAAAGTGTTGAGCTCTTTTTTGCAATTTAAATTTTAGATATAGTTCTTCGTATATTTCAGGTGTTATTGATATTTTATTTTTAAGCATGTCTCGAATTAAATTTAGATTGATTTCCCAATAAGGCTTAACGTATTTCCATTGCCAATCTTCGGCGGCAGATGAGGCTACCAGATTGTCACGATTAAGAAGTGTTTCAAGTTCGTCTTCAGTCCATTGATATTGTTCGTCTAAAATTTTTGCTCTAATACTTAAGCAGTAATCAATCATTTTTTTATAAGAAGCAAGGTACTTTTGTTTACAATCGTCATAAATTTCTTGAATAATTTTTTTGTTGTTGTTCTCTTGGTCGGTTACGGCTTGATTTTGCATAATAAATACTCCATGGATTTATAATTCGATTTTCAAACAAAAACTTAAAAATGATAGTGATATTTGTTTTTTTAGCAAAACTAAATCTCTTTAAATCCGATTGATTTCAGGTAATCGTAAGTGCCGTCGTAAAATTCGGGAAGTCGTGTTGAATCTTCAGGATTTCCTTCAGGCACACAAATAATCATGCCTTGTCTTGCACGAGTTAGCAGAACACGATATGCGTTAAGTTGATAAGATTTGCGTTCTTCTTTGTTTATGCGGTTCCATTTGCAGCCGCCATTGAATTCGTAATATTCCCATGAATTTTTGTTTCTACGTAAATCGCCATCCCAGACAAGGCAAGTCCAATCTAATTCAAGGCCTTGAATATCGAATTCACTTGCGGCATCTTCCAGAAATAAAGACGAGCGAACATCATTGATATCGTCCAAAAACCAATGGACGGTGTCAGGCTTGCAACGCACATCGATAGCAAGCGGTTTTAAACGATAAGCCTTGGAAGAAACGACCATTCCATATCGTTCGTGTCCTCGTGCTTTTTGTTTTAGCCAATCCTTTGCTTTTTTAAGATTTCTTGTCAGGACAATTGGATAGCGGTCAGCAATAGAATCGTATATTTCACGAGCCTTACCAATATTCCCATCTAACAAATTATGGACCAAATTTGACAAACTTTCTGCTCGGAAACTACGCATTGATACAGCAAGATGTAAGTCTTCTGAATAAATAACATGGTTGTTTCTTTCTAACAGTTCAGCGACTTTTCCTTCTGCGTATTCTTTGGCTGTTAATTGACTAGAAATATAAACCTGCCAATCAGGAAAAGTTTCATTGAGAGCTCGAATCCATTCGCCGATACCAGCTTCGCCTGTATTGATTTCCTGACCGCCGCCTACAAGACAAACTATTACAGCCCAATCTTTGCGTTGATCGAGTGACCAAATGAGAAATTCTCCTTCTGACATCGGAAAATTTGCAAAACCTTTCTTTCTATTAAGCCATGAAGCGATATGTTCTTTATCCCAAGAGCGCTGTGCTTCATCAAATATTGCAATGTTTTCTACTTCTCCATAGCCAGCTATTTTGTCTTTCAATTCCTTTGTCGGATCTATTTCCAGTTTGCCATCAACCAATTTAACTTTGTTAAGCATATTGTCGCGGTAACGATGGATGATTTGGATAAAACGCTTAACTTCACTTTCCGCAATTTTCTTAGTTATTTTGTTTCCACGTGCTTTTTCCTGTTCTTGTTTGTCACGAGTTAGAGCCTCAGTAAGAACGGCGACTAACGGACCGTTGCCAGAGAGATAAACAGCTAAATCTTCATTAGATTCTTGTTGTACTGCAACATTAAGGCCAACTAATGTCTTTCCTGCTCCAGGAACACCGGTAACGAAGCAGATACTTTTGCCGCCTCTTGCTTTGGTTTCGCGGATGACTTGCTGTACATAACGTGTAGTGCGTTCAAGTTGTTCTCCTTCTGCCTCGTGACGGGTAATATCTTCAACGCTATGATTTAAATAAAGTGATCTCGCTGCTTCAATAATAGTTGGAGTCGGCGCATAACGGCTGCGAGCCCAATCTTCTAATGCGATGCTATATGTTTTATGCTCGACTTCATCGGATAAAACTAAGTTTATTACCTCTTGGAGATGTGTCGCATCTGTTAAGAGCGGCTCGTAAATACCATCGTTATAGTGTGAAAGCTGAAACTTGGTTGAGTATTCTGAAGCTTCTGTAGCAACCAAGATAGGAACAATCAAGCGATCGATGCTACCTTGATGAAAGTTTTTCAAGTCGAGAGCATAATCCAAAACTTGATCTACGTCGGTATGCAAAAAATCTGTTTTACCAACCTTAAATTCGATAACAAAGATTCTTTCTTGCAATAAAACTACGACATCTATTCTTTTGCCAAGTCGTGGAATCGAATATTCAAAAAGAATTTCCGCATTTTCTTGTTTCCACGGAGTTAGAACTTGTTTCATGATTTCAATTTCTTCATACCAAGCAAATTTTTGAGTGGCCATAGTGTCCATTTCGTCAGCAAGTGACATTTGACCAAAAATAGTGTCAACTGAAGAATTGAAAAAATCTGATAGATATGATTTGTAAAAATAACGATTAATCATTAGTTGAAATTTATTTTCCTTTTTTTACTTTGTTCTGGCTTGCAGCCTTGTTTTCCACAAGCAATTTATAGGTTTCAATCTCTAATGCGTCTGCGATTCTCTGAACATTTTCAAGAGAAATATTGCGTCCGCAACGTTCGATGCCGCTGATGTAGGTGCGGTGCAGCCCGGATAGTTCAGCCAGTTTTTCCTGAGAAAGATTCTTTTGAATACGAATTTCCCTCACATTATCTCCGAATACTTTCACGATATCCATTGGTGAAAACCTCCAAATAAAACAGCTGTAATTTAATGAATGAATTATATTAGTCGACAGACTATAAGTATCATTGAGACTTAAAACATTATGGCTTTTCCCTCACTATGTTCCAAAACGGAACGAACTGAAAAAGCGCTTTTGTGCGGGGTGGGGGAAGTGTTGCAAAAAATGCAATAGTTGAGCTCTAACAGATGTAATCAGGATCTGTCTCGTAAATATTCAGCATTTTACCCTAAAAAAATGCCGGAACAATAAAAACTGCTCCGGCCGTATAAAGTTCGCAGTCAAAGGCGCGATATCCTTATGTCGGGAATGTAATGCGGTAAAAAGATTTGTCAATGCTTATTCTGAATTCTTTTTAATTTCATTTGTTTTGTCTGAAAAATTTATTTTAAATTCTGAAAAATTTAGTATGATAATTTGAATTTCGTTGTTTGACGAATAGAAGAGTTGATGTTTGTGATAACTAAAAAACTTTTAGGGATAAAAAAGAGACTGCCACGGTCCCTGCACTGCCGAAACAGGAGAAGGGATACCGTGGCTCATGGGAAAAATGCTACAAGAAAATTTTTACAAGTCAATGATAAATGAATGTAAATAATAACTGTTGTGGATTCAGAAGTTTAGTTCAAGATTGGATAGTTGATCTGGCCAAAGAGGCGGGATTGGATATAAGCGGATTCAGGCACAAAATTACTCAGGAATTCAAACAGCATATTCTTGCGAATCACGGCGATACTAAAACTGAAGACAATCGCGGACAAGTTGCTATAGGTGCTGAAGATTTTGAAAATATTGATGAAATTTTGGAAAATCCGACTTTTGCTGTTGCCGGAGTGAAGCGCAGAAACAAATATGGAGTAATGGAAGACAGAATAATTCTTGTGAAGAATACTGATCGCGGAACGATCCTTTTTGAAGAAGTCTTGTTCGGAAAAAGAAACCGGGCACTAAATGCGAAATCGCTCATAATCAAAAAAGGAATCATCACGGAAGAGAGCCTCAGGAATATTTTGGCGAGCAATGCCAAGAACGACATAACGAACATGAAAATAAGGTATGCTGACGCGGTGGTTGCCAAATCCACGATTCACTCGGTGTGATACCGACGGCGGCGGCAGTCTCCGCCCACGCTCCAGCATTGTCGGTATTCTAACATATCAGATGATTTTGTCAAGTGTGGATTAGATTTAATTGATGTTTGTCAAAAAGATCGAATTCCTGCCGGAAAATTAACCGACTCGATTTTTAACTTGAATTTTGATAAAATTTTGATAGAATACTGATAATTTTTATGTTTTTTTAGGAGGAAATTATGCAAATTCGCCCAGTTTCAGATCTACGCAACAAATTCTCTGACATAGAGAGTTTGGTTTTTTCAAGGAAAGAGCCTGTTTTTCTTACAAAAAACGGCTACGGTTCTATGGTGGTGATGAGTCTCGACATGTACGAAAGCCTTACCGAAAATATCGAGGCAAAACTTGATGCTGCGGATATTCAGGCAGAAGAGACTCCGGAACGCCTTTCCCACGATGAAGTTTTTAGTGCTGTCCGAGCACGTATCAGGGCAAAATAATGAGCTACAAGTTACGCTATCTTCCGTTGGCAAAAGAAGATCTGATCAATATAGTTGATTATATTCAAAATACCCTTTTAAGCCCGATCGCCGCAGAAAATACCGTTTCAAGAATTGAAAAAGCGATCCTTAAACGTTTGGAAAACCCTGAATCTTTCGCAGTTTGGCCGTCATCAAAAGAACGAAAGCATCCATACCGAAGAATCAATGTAAAAAATTATACCGTGTGGTATGTCGTTGTTGACGATGTCATGGAAATTCGAAGAATTCTTTATTCCGGTCGTGACGAGAAAAGACTTTTGTGAAAACGGAAAAGGTATGCTGACGCGGAGCTACAGATCTTCCAGAGCTTTCTTTTCCTTTTCTTCGACTGTTTTGACGGCGTCGTTGAGCTTCTTCTGCGCTTCATCTTTCATTTCGATCATTTTCTGCGCTTCAGTTGCGGGTGTGGGCGGCTGTTTTCCGCATGAGGAGAGAAGAAGCGAGAACAAAAGAGCGAAAATCGCGGCAAGTGATGATCTTTTCATTCCGGTCTCCTATTTCAAATATTTTACTGTTGCTTCCAGCGGTTTCTTTTCGGTGTGTCTGGGCGAAGGTTCAGCGTCTTCAGCCGGATATCCGAGATCCATGAAGAGGACCGATCTTTCGTTTGCCGGGAGGTCGAACGCCTTTTCGAGCGCGGTGTTTCCGAACATGTTGCACCAGGTCGTTCCGAGCCCGAGTTCGGCCGCCTGAAGCATGATGTGGGTCGCTACGATGCTGACATCCTCGATCCCGGCGTGAATCCCTTCTTCATTCGGGTTTTTCCAGTCTTCATCAGTATTGTAGGTGAAAATGAGAACTGTCGGCGCGTTGTAGCGGCACGGAGTCAGAGTGTCGAGTTTTGCGAGCAGGGCAGGATCTTCGATGACGTAGATGCGCTGAGGCTGCTGGTTTTTCGCGGTCGGAGCGATGTTTCCCGCTTCGAGGATCCTGTCGAGGATCTCTTTTTCAACTTTTTTGTCCGAATAACTCCTGACAGAGTAACGTTTTTTCGCGAGTTCGATGAAATCCATGGTTCCTCCTATTTTTCGTTGTATATCATTTCCGCGCCGAATGGTTCGAGCGTGATTTCAATTTTATTTTTCGCTTCTATCTCCTCTCCGGAAAAGAGCGTTTCTAGCTTGCCGCTCAGTTTCAGTTCCGACAAGTCGAGCGTGATTTCCTCCTCCTCTTCTCCGTTGTTGAAGAGAGCGATGACGGTGTCTTCGCCCTGGATCATCGCGAAAGCGTAGATATCCTCCGAAACAGCGAGGTTTTTCCTCGTTCCGTGCATGAGTGCAGGATGTTTTTTGCGGAAATTTCCGAGGATCTGAGTGTGCGAAAGGTTTTCCTTCTGGTTTTCGCTCAGGTCGTCGCCGAAAAGAGCCATCCTTCTGTTGTCGGGGTCGTTCGCACCCGGCATTCCGAACTCGTCGCCCTGATAGATTATCGGGATCCCCGGATGGGTGAACATGAACGTCAGAGCGTTGCGCATCTTTTTGAAAGGAAGTTCCTCTTCAGGCATTTCAGGGGAGTTTTCCCACACTTTCTGGTCAGCTTCGGCGCCGCCCTGCGACGAAACACCGTCAAAATCCTTGTTCGCAAGGCTCAGAGCCCTCGCTACATCGTGGTTTCCTATGAAATTGCCCATGATAGAGCCTTTGTAAAAGTCGTTCTGATAACGGTAGTCGTTGGTTTTGAGGAATTTCGTGAAAGTCCCGAGATCCTCGCTCTGAAGCAGGAACGTCCGTACGATGTGGTGGTAAAGCGGGAAGTCGAACTGCCCGTCGAGCTTGTTTTCGCCGAGGTAGTAGCCGATCTCGTCCCAGCCCATATCCCCGGTAAAAGTCTCTCCGATCATGTAGAAAAGGATCCCCGTAGTCGTGACTTTGCGCTGTATCGCCGTTTTCAGAGTCGTCGTGAAGTCGAGTTCCATGAGCCTTATCGCGTCAAGACGGAGTCCGTCGATGTCGAATTCCTGAATGAGCCAGATCAGGTGATTGATGACAGCCTCCATCGCCTCGTCGTTGCGGTAGTTGATGTCGGCGAGATAGTCGGTAAACCAGCAGTCGATAGGCCTTTCCCAGCCGCATGAATAGCCGCCGTTCGAATTTGCCGGAAGGCCGTCTTTGGCCATATTGAACCAGCCGCGGTTCTTGTAAGTCTTCCAGAGGTATGAATCGGTGTGGACGTGGTTCGGCACGAAGTCGAACATCACTCTGATACCCTTTTTATGTGCCTTCTGAATGAGTTCGTGCAGCTTTTCCTCTGTTCCGAAGTGCTTTTCGATCGGGGAATCGAGCCCTGGGATATGCAGTTCGTTCGTCCAGCCCGTAGCTATCGGCCAGTATGAGTGGTAAGCCGCGTAGTAACGGCTGTCTCCGCCCATTCCTTTGCCGGGATTTTCGGTATTCGCGACAGGAGAACTTATCCAGAGGACGTTGATTCCCATATCGGAAAAGTAGTTGTCGTCGATTTTGTCGATGATCCCCTGAAAGTCGCCGCCCTGCCAGTTTGCCTTTTCGTCGATATCGGGAAGGGGAGAGTCGTTGCTTTTGTCGCCGTTGCTGAAGCGGTCGGTCATAAGCTGGTACATGAAGGCGTTTTTCCATTCAAACGGTGTTTCCTCGATCCAGACCGGCACCGTGAGAACTTCGGCCGCGAAGCCGTCGGTATCGAAGATCCTGAAAAACCAGGTGGATTTGCCGAAATCTTCTGCTTCGTGATCTATTGAAATCATTCCTGTTTTCTTGTCGAAAGAATAGTCGGTCTTTTCTCTTCCGAGCAAAATTTCCGATTTGTTGAAGTCGGGGTCTTTACCCGAGATCCCGGCCGTGAACTTGATTCGGAACTTTATGTTTTTCCCCGAAATTTCAGGCCGCCCCGCAAGTTCTATTTTGGGATAGCGGCAGTCTTTCACCTCGAGCTTGCTGTAGCGGATATCCTTGTCGAACATCGTGAGCGGGTTCGCCGGATCGAGGAAGGCTTTCGAAGTTTTTTTCGAGAAGAAAATGTAGGGATAACTGCCCGGAGCGAGGAAAAGTTCGGTGCTCCACACGCCGTCCTTGTAAGTCATCGGGGTCGAAAGCGACCAGTTGTTGAAAGAACTTTTGATGTATAAGTCGTCTTCGGCCCTTCCGGTGACTGAAACCGTGATCCCGTTGCAGTAACTTCCGCCCGATCCGCTGCCGCAGGAAATTGTCAGAAATGAAAACAGTAACAATATCAGTGCGGTAGCTGTTTTTATAGAGTTGAAAGGAATACATGAATCGTCCATGTGTTTTCTCCTTCTTTTGGTTTTAAATTGAATCCTGCCTGAGCCGTTATCGAACCTATCGGCGAAGCGTAGAGTAGCCCGCCGCCCGAAGAGTAGCGGAAAAGCTCTCCTTGACCGACGTGATTCACCTCTTCCCAAAGGTTACCGATGTCGCAGAAGCCTACGAGATAGAGGTCGGTTATAAGTTTTACCCTGAGTTCGTTCCTCAGATACATGTAGAATTTGCCTTCCGCAGTTTCTCCCTTCTGGTCTTCAGGAAGAAGTTCGTTCGTGTAGAATCCGCGCATCGTCGTATTTCCGCCCAGCTTCAGGACATCGTCGGAAGAGAGCTCGCCGGAGTGTGGAAGCAGGAATGCCGAACTAAGGAACGCGTGGTAGATCAGCCTGTCGGTCGGAACATGGTCGCCTGCGAAGTTCGTTCTGTAGTGGAGAGGAATATATATCGCAAGACCGCCTTCAAAGAGCGAGTACTGGTTCGTATCACCGGCTACAGATGAGGTGTTCTGGTATCTGAGGGAAAGTTTCCACCCTTTTGTCGGGAAGAAAAGAGAATCGCGGAAGTCGATATAGCCTCTGATTTCGGGCGAAATCACAAGCCTCTGCAGGATCTCATAGCTGACATCGCCGCCCTCTGCGACTTCATAGTCCTTCTCGTAGCGGTATGCGACTTCGACACCGGTGGAAAGAAAATATCTGTTGCTGAAACGCCGGAAAATACTGAAATATAAACCGTTTTTGTCGATCATGTAGGGAAGGCCGCCGTTGCTGCGTATGTCGTGGATGTGGAATGCGTCGATCTGTGCCGAAAGCGGAACTTTCGGAATGTATGTATCCTGAAACAGAAACGTGAGATTGACTTTTCTTTCTGTCTTCTGCCAGTCCGTGAAGTCTTCCGAGTAGTATTTTTTGAAGCGGTCGTTCATGAAAAGCTCTATTTTTCTTGAAACCTTGAGGCTGAATTTTGAGGAAACGCCCGATTTGGCCATGTTTTTCCACTCGAATGTGCCGATCGCCCTGATACCTTCGTCCGTGCTGACTCCGACACCAGGAGAGACTCTGAAACGTTCCGATTCGCTGACGGTTACGACAAGATCTTTTTCTTCGTTCGGAAACTCCGGGTCGATGAAGTCGATGTCGACCGACTGGAAAATACCTGTCTGGAGCATGTTTCTCCGGCTGTACTGGAAGGAGTCTCCGTCAAGGACATCGCCCGGATCTATTCTCAGAATGTGGCGCACGACCCAAGTCGTCGTGAGATAGTTCCCCGCGATGACGACTTCGGTGATTTTCACTTTGAAAAGATACTCGACATTGAATGAAAGGAAAACCTTGTCACCTTCGGTCCTTTCTTCATGTGTGATAAGGTGAAAAATGTAGCCTTCGTCGGTGAGGAAATCGGTGATCCGCTTCTGGTAAGCCTGCACGATCCTCTCGTTGAAAGGAACAGGTTTCGGAAGTTTTATCTTCTTTTTCATCGCCTTGTCGAGCTTCTCGTCGCCGGAAAACGCCTCTACTCCGGAAAGGAAATACTGCGTGTTTTCCGTAACATCGATATTCAGGGAAAGTCTGCCGTCCTTGTCGACTATCTGTGCGTTCCCGACTTCGACATCGGCATAACCGCCGTTCTGATAGATCTTTTCGGTCATTTCCCTGATTTCCTCAAGGTATGCCTTCGGAATGGCATGAGGGGAATCGGGTTTTACGATCTTGTCTTTCCGGCTGTCCTTGAGAGTTTTTTCCCTTTGTCCGTCCGAATCGATATATCCGCCGCCGGTGGTCGTCCTGTTTATCATGACCCGCGGGAAGTTCTCTTCGTCGATCCTGTCTTCGATGAAGTCGGAAAGCCTCTCCGTCACGATTTTTCTGTTCCTTTCGTTGCCGACGCCGTTGATCACGATCTCGTTTATGAAGCGCCTCTCGTTTTCCTTTATTTTTACGTTGATAGTGCTGAAATCCTCGCCCGAAATAGTCTTTTCAAATATTTCAGCTTTTATTTCGGCATCGTGGAAACCGTAGGCCTGATAAAGTATTTCGAGCTTTTTCTGTATTCCGGCCGTGTCGAAGTGGTAGTTCGGAACATCCTTTATGACTTTTGTCACGGTGTCAGGCGAGAACCAGTAAGCCCCTTCGACATTTATCGAGAAATGGCTTCCCTTGCTGACTGTCAGCGCGACCGCTCCGTTCTTGCGCTTGTCTGAGGAAACCGAAATGTTGAGATACCCCTGTTCCTTGTAGCGGTCTGTCACGAAGTATTCGATCTCAGTGATGTTCTTGTCGGTGTAGGGCCGCCCTTTGAAAGCTGCTTCCAGGTCGAATTTCAGCTTTTTGAACTCGGTTTTGTTGAAAGAGCCTTTGAGAATGAACTTTTTTATCTTTTCCTGCGGCCCTTCCTTGATGTCGATAGTCATTTTTATCGCAGTGGGCGAGATTTTTTCCGTCGCGATGCTCACTCTGACCGAGAAATAGCCGTTCTCCCGGTAGTAGTAGATGATTTCTTCACGGATTTTAGTGAGGTTGTCCTCGAAATAGAGCGAGTTGAGCCCGATCCCCGAAGCGAGTTTCAGTTCTCTGTCGGTCAGATGGTAGTTCCCTTTGATTTTTATTTTTTCGATGATGAGCTGCGGAGTGCCTTTGATTGTGATCCTGACTTTTCCGTTTCCCGATTTTTCGGAGGAGACATCGATCTTTTCGAACTTTTTCGAAGCGTAGAGCAGTTTGACTGTACGTCTGATTTTTTTGATCGACAGAGGTTCTCCCTCCTTGATTTTCACGAGTCTCGCGAAGTCGGAATAGTTGAGCGGGCTGTCCCAGACAACTTCTTCGACTATATCAGCGCAATAAATCGCCGAAGTCATGAAAATAAGAAAAACGAATATGAGAAAACGAAACTTGCTCAAGCGGCTAACGGTAAAAAATCATTAAAACTCAATTTTTCTTTTCTCAGGTTCCTTGTTCTGCCTGAAGAAAATGAATGTGTGTCCGATCGAGCCGCAGCATTCGCATTTCAGCTTTTCTGTGATTTCGGCCGCGATCTCCTTTTTTTCGTCGATGTAGTCTATGAATTTGATCTTTATCAGCTCGTGGGCTGTCAGAGCCTCGTCGATCTGAGCTTCTACCTGTTCCGTATAGCCGTTCCTTCCGATGAGGACGACCGGACTCAGCGCATGTGCAAGACCGCGCAGATATTTTTTCTCTTTTCCGCTAAGTTTTTCCATCTAAATCTCCTGATAACTTTCCTTCAGTTTTTTGAAATCGGCCGAATCCATGAACCTTTCTAAGATCACGGCCGCCGCAGTCGAATCTATCTCGCCGGAGCGCTTTTTCTTGCGGTAGTTTTTCTTTTTCACGTTTTTTATTTTGACAGCCTCCTTCGAAGAGAGGAATTCGTCAACTCCGAAGAAGGGGATATTTTCGTAAATTTCCTTCAGTCTCCGTTCAAATCCTTTGACGACCGGCATGAATGAGCCTTCAAGACCGTTGCTCTGTATCGGATAACCGATTGCAAATGCCGCGATATCGAAATCGAGCATCTCTCCGAGCCTCTTCAGGTCGTCCTTTATCGAATCCTTTCGTTCTAAAGTGCCGATGATTACCGGAAAATTCCATGTCGGATCGGTCGCTGCGACACCGACGAACTTCATGCCTATGTCTAAAGAGACTACACGTTTAGTCATTATTTTTCCCTGAAAGCGAGGCAAGCTGTTCGAGCACGATCTCTTTGATTATGCTTCTCGCGTTCTTTTCAAGCCATGCCGATACTTCCGCTTTTATCACATCATCGGAAAGTTCCGGTTTTGTCTCTTCTTCTGCGGTGAAAGGCTTTGCCTCCGTCTCGTCTCCGAACAGCATATCCGAGTCGTTGTCGGTGTTGTTCTTTTGCGTTTCGACCGCTGTTTTCAGAGTCGGTTCTTCTTCAATGATCCTTTCAAAGGCGGGCTTTTCCTCCTCTTTTTCGAGTGAAAGCGAACTGATGAAACTGTCCATATCTTTGTCGTTGAATGACGGCGGGGTGAAATTCCTGCTTTTTTCTTTTCCCGAAACATCTATCGTCGGCTTGAGCGTATCGGACAGGGCGTTGTTTTCTTCAGGTTTTTCCTGAGTTTTTTCTTCGTCTCCGAAAAGGTCTCCTTCCCCGAAAAAATCTGCGGCAGGATCTTCAGCTGTATCCTTTTCCTCATGCGGTTTCTCCGGTTCCGCTACAACAGCGTCTGAAGTGAGTTCGAAAGTCTCCTCCTCGTCTTCAAGACCGGAAAGAAGATCGTTTACCGTGTCATCTTCGTTAACGGTGTCTCCGCTCACTTGTTCTTCCTGTATTTCAGGAACGAGTCTGCCGAAAACTGTCAGTAATTCCGTGCGGTTGAAGTTCCTCGGAAGAGTCGGGATCTCCGGATTTTTATTGTTCGTGGAGAGAAGGAAAGGGATGCCGGTCGATTTCATCATCTGGATTATCGCCTGCGGAAGAAGCGATTCTTCTGCTACGATGAGATTGAATTTTTCATGCTGGAGTTTTTCAAGAAAATCGTTCAGAGTATCTTTCAGCATTATGCGCCAGTCCGAATCGTGAGTGTAGTCGAGATACCTTTCCGTAATGACGGGATTTGTTTCTAAAACAAGAGCTGTCCTTGATGCCATTCTGTCCTCCTAAACTTGTATGAATGAAATATTTTCAAGATGATCTTTTATCGTTTTTATGTCTTCCGCAAGCGGGGAAGTGAAAAGGAACTCCCTGCCGGAAAGAGTAAATCCCAAAGTTCCTGCATGCAGCAGCTGGCGCCCCGAAGCGGCAAGCAGTTTGTTCAGCACCGGATCCGGAGATTTACGTGATCCCCCGTAAAGTTCGTCGTTCAGGATCGGATGCCCGAGATAGTTCATGTGCATCCTGATCTGGTGGGTACGCCCTGTTTCAAGCGTGATCTTGAGAAGGGAAGCATATTTGAATTCCTCAACGACTTCGTAGTGTGTGACCGCCTTTCTGCCGTTTTTCACGTTCGGACTGAACCTGAGACGGTTGGCAGGATCTCTGCCGTGAAAAGTTTCGACGGTCCCTTTTGTTTCCTTCAGCTTTCCCCAGACGATGCAGGTGTATTCGCGGACTATGTCGTGACGCGAGAATTTTTCCTGAAGTTCCGTAAGAGTTTTTTCCGTTTTCGCGACGACGAGAAGCCCCGAAGTGTCCTTGTCTATCCTGTGGACAAGACCCGCTCTGAAATTCGGATCGTTTTTGGGTTTGTCCTGTAAATTCAAGTAGTTGATGATCCCGTTCAGCATGGTTCCGTTCGGATGTCCGTTCCCCGGGTGGACTAAAAGACCTGCCGGTTTGTTGACGATTATGAACTCTTCGTTCTCGAACACGATGTCAAGCGGGATCTCTTCGGGCTCTGCCGGAACCTGCTCGGGTGCGTCCGCTTCGAATTCGAAAACATCACCTTTCGAAAATTTGGAAAAACTGCATTTCGTGAGAATTTTTCCGTTCACCGAGAGGTTTTCGCTGCGGATATTTTTCTGCACCTGAGTCCTCGAAAGGCCGAGAATAGAGGAGACAAGAGCATCGACCCTCGTGTTTTCATCGCTCAAAAGTGAAAAAGTTACGCCGCCGTCGTAAATATCCAAAACAACCCCTTCATCAAAAATGGCCATAAATTATGGTTCCTGCGCGAAGAAAAGCAATAAATTTGTTTTTCCCTGTCTTTTTCTTAAAATCGCGGGCCAAGTTGTTTTGAGGGTGAGAAATGGCTGAATTTATCGAGACTTCTCCGGATGCTTTTCCAATTATAACCGTTGATTTGTTCAATAAATACGGCAGGTTGATAGTCGAAATGCCGAATTTCAGGGATGCTTCGGCTCTGTTTTCGGCTTTGTCGGCCTTTAGGCTCAGAACGCTCCTCTTTGCACCTCAGTTCCTGCTGCTTGAAAGGAGCGGGGAAGAGGCTGATGCGCAGAAGGCGTACGCCGAAATGGCCGCAAATCCCGATGTCATCGTGACGACTCCTCTCGGCGGCAGGCTTTTTCTCCCGGAAAACTCGACGGAACTCGTCTTTAAAAAGAACTCCTACTACAGGATCTCGGATGTTGTCCGCTCTCTCTCGGAGCTCGGTTACAGAAAGGTGCAGATCGTGCATGATGCCGGAGAATTTGCGGTAAGAGGCGACATAATCGATATCGGGATTTTTGTTGCCGGAAAGGGCGCACGTCTCGAATTTTTTGACGAAGAGCTCGAAAATATTTCACTTTTCTGGCTTTCGAACCAGAGGAACGGCAGACCGCTGGATGAAATTACGGTGCCGCAGCTCATGTTTCCCGATATTCTGCGGAGCGACTGGCAGAAAGTGCTCGAAGAAAAGGCTGAAGGGCTTTCGATGCAACAGATCCTTGAGACCGAAGAACTCGTTTCTTCCGGAAGTATGCCGAAGTGGGACATCTTTCCGCTCATCGCGGGAGACGGGACAATTTATTCCCGGTTCAAGGCGAAAACTGTCCGCTTCGAAAAGCTGAAAGCTGAAACTTATATTCAGGATGATTTTGAGAAAATTGATACGGAAAGGAAAAAAAGAGTTTCGGAAGGCCATTTTATTCCGTTTGAAATAAAAAGCTGTTTTTCAGATGGATCGAGGGAGTTCGACATCGAAGTCAGTTCATTTTTTTCTTCGGCTGAATCGATCCGTAAATTTCCGGTCGTCCACAAAGCTGTCCCCGTGAAACTGCAAAGCGACACTGCTTTTGTCCTTAATAAATTATCCAAGGAAAACAGCGGCTTGGTGATCTTTGCAAAACCGAATGAGGTCGATGTTTTGAAGGAAATCGGCGAGAAAAACGATATTCCTATGATCAATGTCGAGGTCCTCCCTGTTAATTTGAATTACGGCGATGTCTTTGTGATCGATAAAAAAGAGTGGTTCGCTCCCGATGAAATAATATCTATACCCGATTTCGGAACTGCTTTTGTTTCGTCTGATATATTCAAATTATCTGTTTCAAAAAATAAAAGAAAGGAAATAAAGCCTGAAGAAAATTTTGAAAACAGGATATTTGAACTTAATTCGCTTAAACCCGGAGAGATGGTCGTCCACTACAAGTTCGGGATCGGAGTCTACGAAGGGACTGCGGTCGTGGACGGGACAGACTGCCTCGTCCTGCGCTACGAAAATGACGACAGGATCTATATCCCGGTCTACAATATGCACTACATCTACCGCTACCGCTGGGAAGAAGGGGTTTTTCCGAAGATAAGCTCCATCAGGACGGCGCTCTGGCAGCAGACGATGTCGAGAGTAAAGCGGGAGATCGAGAAAGTCGCGTCTCAGATACTTGAACTTTATGCTCAGAGAAGTATCGACAGGGCTGAGCCGATGAAGGTGGAAACTCCGCTTTACGGCGAATTTTTGAGGGATTTTCCGTTCCGCGAAACGCCCGATCAGGCTCGTTCCATCAATGAACTCGAGCACGATCTTTCAGGCAGGGAGATAACAGACAGACTTCTGTGCGGGGACGTCGGATTCGGAAAGACCGAAGTCGCGATGCGCGGCTGCATGATAGCGGTCGCAAACGGCAGGCAGGCGGCAGTGCTTGCTCCTACGACAGTTCTCGCGTTCCAGCACTTGCGTACTTTTCAGGAGCGTTTCGCGAAACTTCCCGTCAGAGTCGAAATGCTTTCGCGCCTTTACGACAAGTCAAAGCAGAATCAGGTGCTGCGCGATCTCGAGGCGGGAAAGATCGATATAATTGTCGGCACGCACAGGCTGCTCGGAAAGGATGTGAAATTCCGCGATCTCGGTTTTCTTGTAATCGACGAGGAGCACCGTTTCGGTGTTACACACAAAGAGCTCATAAAAGAGATGAAGCGCGATGTCGCGACACTTTCGATGACTGCGACGCCTATCCCGAGGACTCTTCAGATGTCGCTTCTCGGAATAAGAAAATCCTCGTTCATCAAGACTGCGCCGAGCGACAGAAAAAATATCCAGACTTTTGTTCTCGAGTACAGCGAGGAGATCATCAAAGAAGCCGTCCTTGCCGAACTTGCGCGTGACGGGCAGGTCTATTTCGTCCACAACCGCATTGCAGGGCTTGACGACATAAAACTGCGGCTGACCCAGCTTATTCCCGGACTCAGGATAGCTGTCGCGCACGGTCAGATGGAGCCTGAACAGCTTGAAAAAGTGATGGTTTCATTCGTAAACAGGGATTATGACCTTCTGCTGGCAACATCTCTCATTGAATCGGGCATCGACATTCCGCTTGTCAACACGATCATCATAAACCGTGCCGACATGTTCGGAATGGCGCAGCTTTACCAGCTCAGGGGCAGAGTGGGGCGCTGGAACCGCGAGGCGAAGGCATACCTTTTTGTGCCGAATCTGAACAACCTGACGCAGGAATCCTACGCACGCCTTTCGACGATCAAGCGCTTCGACAAGCTCGGACACGGCTACGATGTCGCGATGGAAGACCTCAACATCCGCGGCGGCGGCAACATTCTGGGAATAAGTCAGTCGGGAAAACTCAAAGGGGTCGGCTACGACATGTATCTCGAGATGCTGAAAAACAGGATCGACGAGCTTAAAAACGGAACTCCGCACATCGAAAACGAGTTCGAAATTTCGACCGATCTTAATGCAACGATTCCGGAAAGTTACATTTCTGACACAGAAGTCAGAATGGGATTTTATAGAAAAATCGCTGACTTGCGCTCGCTGGATGAACTCGGCTGGATAAAAGACACACTTCTTGAAATGTTCGGAAAGATCCCGGAAGAGACAGAAAATCTGATCTATCTTACCCATATAAAAATTATGGCGATGAAGTGCGGTGCCGTTGCGATTTCAGTAGGAAAGAGCGAATTTACGATAACTCTCGGCGCTGCGTTCATTCCGAAAAACATGGATGCTCTTTTTGAACTGCTTGACAGTAACGAGGGCTCTTTCTGCCGTGAGAATTCGATAAGATTCAAAATTGAAAATATTCAAAAGATTGAAGAAATAGTCAATAAAATCAGTGAAGTATAAAAGGAAGGCCGGAGAAACCGCAACACACAAACGGTCCGCTACCGCTGCTTCCTCTCGGACCTGACGGGGTTTGCGGGGCTTGTTGTACGGCACCCGGCCACAATGGCGGAGAGGGTGGGATTCGAACCCACGGTAGGGGATAAGCCTACACACAATTTCCAATCGTGCTCCTTCGGCCTCTCGGACACCTCTCCAAGAACCGGAAAAAGGATAAAAAGATGGCGGAGAGATAGGGATTCGAACCCCAGGCACCCTGTAAAGAGCGCACCTGATTTCGAGTCAGGCTCCTTCGACCACTCGGACATCTCTCCGTGTTATTCAAGATTTCCGGATCCGGGCTGTTTTTTTGAAAGTTTCTGCTTTTCCCTGATTCCCCGGAAGAAACCAGAAAGAAGTTCCGCAGACTCTTCAGCCAGAATCCCTTCAACGACCTCCACCCTGTGATTTAAGCGTTCGTCTTCCAGAAGCGTGTAGAGCGATCTAACTCCTCCCGCTTTCGGGTCTCGCGCACCGAAGTAGACTTTCGGGATCCGCGACTGCACTATCGCGCCGCTGCACATTATGCAGGGCTCCAATGTGACATAAAGCTCGCAATCCTCGAGCCGCCAGCTTTTAAGATAAGCTGCTGCTTCGGTTATCGCCTCGATTTCCGCGTGGGAAATGGGCGACTGGGCGGATTCTCGTTTGTTGAATCCTTTTCCGATTACTCTGTTTTCAAAGACCACTATCGCGCCGACGGGAACTTCTCCCATCTCTCTTGCTTTTTCAGCAAGTTCCAGCGCAATTTTCATATATTCGGTTTCTCTTGTCATCACCGGTATGGCGCGCCCAGGAGGACTCGAACCTCCAGCCTTTTGGTCCGTAGCCAAACGCTCTATCCAATTGGGCTATGGGCGCCCAAAAAAAAGTGGCGGAGAGGGAGGGATTCGGACCCTCGATGGAATTATTAGTCCCATACCCACTTAGCAGGCGAGCTCCTTCGGCCTCTCGGACACCTCTCCGCAATATCTGGCGGAAGAGGTAGGATTCGAACCCACGGACGCGTAAACGTCAACGGTTTTCAAGACCGCCGCCTTCGACCACTCGGCCACTCTTCCACGATTCATCTCGATGTTCAAAGAACAAAGCGGGGCAATGATTGTCAAAATTTGCAAAAAGTCAATAAAAATTTCTCTTTTTTTGACCTTGCCTCTCTGTGTACGGCAAATCCGGCTCCTTTTTTACTTAAAATATTGATTTAAAATTAAATGTAAGCATAATTCCGACCTTGTCTGACGGTAACAAGATAGAAAACCATGTTTCCGTCGCTCTTTTTTAGGAGGTCAAAATGAGAAGAACAATAATCGCGGCAAACTGGAAAATGAACAATCTGATGAAAGATGCTATCACTTTCTTTTCAGAATTCGGAGATACGGCGCTCAAATCGGAGAACGAAGTTATCATCGCGCCGGCTTATCCCTATATTCCGCTTGCTTCGGCGCTTTCCAAAAATAGAAATATCGAGATCGCTGCTCAGGATGTCTATCCGAAAGCTGAAGGCGCTTTCACCGGCATGGTCGGCGGAAAAATGCTTGCCGATATCGGTGTTTCAGCCGTTATAATCGGTCACAGCGAGCGCCGCAGGATCTTCGGCGAACCTAACGAACTTATCCGCGAAAAGGTGAAATTCGTGCAGGAGAATGGTCTTCATCTTATTTTCTGTGTCGGTGAAACTCTGCCTGAAAGAGAAAACGGTTCGATGTTCGATGTGCTTAAAGAACAGATTTATTCCGCTTTTGACGATAATCTGACCCTTGCTCCGGAAAAGATCACCGTTGCCTACGAGCCGGTATGGGCAATCGGAACAGGCGTCACGGCGACTCCGGAACAGGCAGTCGAAATGCACGCTTTCATCCGCAAAATATTGAAAGAGAGATACGGATATGAAGATTCGAGAATCCTTTACGGCGGAAGTGTAAAACCTGAGAATATACAAGGACTTTTGAGCCATGAAGATATCGACGGCGCACTCGTCGGCGGAGCAAGCCTCAAGGCATCGTCTTTTATGAAACTGGTTAATTTCCAAGCGGTGAAATAATGAAAAACAGAAGACTTATGGTCGCCGATATCGAAGACGGCGATATAATAATCCCCGATTCCAAGTGCTATTTTTTAGTTAAAAAATCATCGGTAAAAGTTGGCAAAACCGGCAAAAAGTATATTGATCTCGACCTTTTCGACGGTGAGACGACCGTTGCGGGAAAAGTCTGGGATATCACCGAAGAGACCAACGAAGCAGTGCAGGCCGGTAACGTCATTCAGGTGCTTACGGGAAAAGTCGGGAAGTATCTTTCGAACATGCAGATAACTGTGAACGACGCAATAATCGTGCCGCCGGAAAAGATTGATTCGGAGTGTGCCGGGATCCTGCCTGAGTCGTTTTATACTTATGAAGAGCTCAAAAAACAGTGGGACGAGCTTATGGAAGTTCTTGTCCCAAAGCACCGCGAACTTGTGAACAAATTCATGGAAAACGAGAAGATCTGGCAGCTTTTTACGACGATTCCAGGCGGAAGAAGCATGCACCACGCCTGCCGCAGAGGTCTTTGGGAACATTCGGTTTCGGTCGCTCAGTCGGCGCTTGCGGTCTCAGATGTTTTCGATGAAAAATACGGTCTCGATATTTCGCTCGTCGTTCTGGCTTCGATGCTCCACGATGTCGGAAAAATCTTTGAATTCCAAGTAAATCCGGC
The DNA here is from genome assembly GCA_017963125.1 of bacterium. Classification (GTDB taxonomy): domain Bacteria; phylum UBP6; class UBA1177; order UBA1177; family UBA1177; genus UBA1177. The sequence continues at coordinate 37,216 of JAGCUA010000063.1, read as the reverse complement.
TACTTCGATGGTCGATAAGTATTCAGACAGAGGCAAACTTTTAGGACACATTTACATGGGTGCGACATGGCTTGAAAAGCTGGTTTCGACCTGTTTCCCAGACGACAACGACCTTAAAATGGATCTCATTCACATAATTCTGAGTCACCACGGACAGTATGAATTCGGTTCCCCGAAACGTCCGAAAACCCTAGAAGCGCTGATCGTTTCGACATGCGACAACCTGGATGCAAGCTGTGATGCGGTCAAATCGTGCTTCGGTGACAATATGGACGGGAACTGGACAAAACCTGTTTACATGATGGACAGAGCGTTCTTCAGAAGACAGGACGGCGCTGAAAATCAGGAAGAAACGGAAGAACAAACTTTTAATAATTAACTTTTTGGGAGGAAAAAATGTCAAAAATTCGTGTTGCAATCAACGGCTTCGGCAGAATAGGAAGAGCTGTTTTCAGAATCGCTGAAGGAAGTGATCAGGTTGAAATCGTCGTCATAAATGATCTTACCGATCCTAAAACTCTGGCTCATCTCCTTAAGTATGACTCGGTTCACGGTATTTGGGATAAAGAGGTCTCGGCAGGAGAATCTTCGATCATAGTCAACGGCCGCGAAGTACAGATCCTTGCAGAAAAAGACCCGGAAAACCTTCCGTGGAGAGATATGAAAATAGACGTCGTTCTTGAGTGCACCGGCCGCTTCACTGCAAGGGAAAAGGCTAATCTGCACATCGAAGCAGGTGCAAGAAAAGTCCTCATTTCGGCTCCGGCAAAAGGCGAGGACATGACAGTCGTCTACGGCGTAAACGATTATCTTTACGACAAAGAGAGACACAACATCATTTCGAATGCAAGCTGCACCACGAACTGCCTTGCTCCGATAACCTACATCATGCACAAACATTTCGGGATCAAACACGGTCTTATGACCACGATCCACTCGTACACGAACGACCAGCGCATACTCGACCTTCCGCACAAAGATCTCCGCAGAGCGAGAGCAGGCGCAGTCAGCATGATCCCGACGACTACCGGCGCTGCAAAGGCTATCAGCCTCGTAATTCCTGAACTCAAGGGCAAACTTGACGGTATTTCGATAAGAGTCCCGACACCTAACGTAAGTGTCGTCGATGCAACTTTCGTCATCGAAAAGGAGACTACGGCTGAAGAAATCAATGCACTTATGAAGGAATACGCAGAAGGTCAGATGAAAGGCGTTCTCAGATACTGCGACGAGCCGCTCGTTTCGCACGATTTCAACGGCGATCCGCACTCTTCGATCCTTGACGCTCTCAACACTGCCGTAATGCAGGGAAATATGGTCAAACTGCTCAGCTGGTACGACAATGAATGGGGTTACAGCAACAGAATGTTCGACGTTCTGAAAAAACTTTTTGCTTAGACGGAGGATCTGATGGGTTTTTTTGATACTCTCGGGATCAAGTGCGTAAACGAACTCGCCATCAGGGAAAAGAGAGTCTTTCTTAGAACGGATTTCAATTTCCCGGTTGATGAAGACGGAAACATCGCCGATCTTGAAAGGATAAACAAGGCTGTTCCGACAATAAAGCATATTCTGGAACACAATGCGCGTCTTATTATCGCGTCTCACTTCGGCAGACCTGAGAGCGAAAAAGATGCACAGTTCACTCTTGAGCCTTTTGCTGCAAAGCTGGCGGAGATCCTCGAACAGGATATCTATTTCTTTGAGGATTGTGTCGGCATGGGCGCGATGCAGATGGTTAGAGATCTTAAGCCGGGACAGATACTCGTTCTTGAAAACCTCAGATTCAACAGCGAAGAGAAAAAGAATTCCTCAGCTTTTGCACGCGAGCTTGCGAAAATGTGCGACGTTTATATCAATGACGCTTTCGGTGTCTGCCACAGAAAAGACACTTCGATCGCTCTTCTTCCGCGTTTCATTGATACGAAAGGGGTAAGTTTTGCTGTCAAGCAGGAAGTCGAGGAACTCTCTAAATTCATAGGTCTGGAGCACGGAAGCGGACTCAGCATCATGCTCGGCGGATCGAATATTTCAGACAAAACCGGGCTTATACGTCCGATGCTCGATATGGCCGACAAGATCATTGTCGGCGGTCCGCTCGCATACACTTTCATGGCTGCTCAGGGCGTTTACGTCGGTTCGGCTCCGGTTGACGAAGAAAAAATCCCGCTTGCAAAGGAGATCCTGAAAAGCGCGAAAGTCCGCAAAGTCGAAATCGTTCTTCCGGTCGACCATGTCATAGCTGAAACGGTCAATTCAACAGAACCGGCTGTCTGTAAAACGGAATCCTTTCCTGAGGGAATGGCGCCTTTTGACATCGGACCTGAAACAGTTGAGCTTTTTGCCGAAAAGATCGCCGAGTGCAAACATCTTTTCTGGAGCGGTCCGATGGGAGTTTACGAAAAACCGCAGTTCTCTGTCGGAAGTCTCAAGCTCGCTCAGAAGATCGCATCTCTTCCGATACACAAAGTCGCGGGCGGCGGAGATACTGAAGAAATGCTCAGAAAGGCAGGGTTTGCTGACAAATTCGACTATGTCTTTACCGGTGGAACGGCTGCGCTCGAATTTCTTAAAAGCGACGGCATGATCCCGGGATTGGAAGCTCTTAAAGATTAAAATTAAAGGGGAAAATGGCAAGACTCACTATGGCGACATCGGCTGATTTCAAGCCGAGAGAAAAAAAACTGACGCAGAGCGAAGCCGCGAAGATCACCGAGAGCCGCAAGGTGAACCTTGGTTATTCGCAGGAGTGGCCGCGCCAGAAGCTCAGGGTCTCAGATCTCTATCCGGACGAAAAGTTCCTGAAAGAAAATCTGATGCACGAGTATAAGTATTTCATTTTAATGGTCCTTCCGGTCATCATCACGTCAGCATTCGTTCTTGTACACAGAAACAACCTATACAACGAATTTCTCGCTTATCTCGAAGAGTTCCTTTCACAAATCTGGTGATTTCCGGCCTTTTCAGATTGCCGAAAATCTTGACTTGATTATTCCAGAATATACTCTCACGCGAAAAATGCTGTTTTAATAATTTATGGAGTTTGAAATGACTAAAATCATCGAATGTGTTCCCAATTTTTCGGAAGGAAGAGATATGGCCGTAATCGACAAGATCACTGCTGAAATCAAGAAGGTGAGCGGTGTCAGACTGCTTGACGTCGATCCCGGATACGATACGAACAGAACGGTCGTCACGTTTGTCGGCGAGCCGGAAGCTGTAAAACAGGCTGCTTTCGCCGCTGTAAAAAAGAGCCACGAACTCATTGACATGCGCCATCACAAAGGTGCTCATCCGCGTTTCGGAGCGTGCGATGTCTGCCCCGTTATTCCGGTAAGCGGCGTAACGATGGACGAATGTGTAGAGATCGCGCACGATCTCGGCAAAAGACTTGGCGAAGAGCTCGATTATCCGGTTTATTTCTACGAATATGCGGCTACAAGCCCCGAAAGAAGAAACCTTGCGACTGTCAGATCAGGCGAATACGAAGGTCTTGAAGCAAAACTCAAAGACCCGAAATGGAAACCCGATTTCGGCCCGGCGGAATTCCGTCCGACAAAAGGCGCTACCGCTGTTTCGGCGCGTGATTTCCTTATCGCTTACAACATCAACCTCAATACAACGAACGCGAAAAAGGCTAACGCGATCGCTCTCAGACTCCGTGAGCAGGGATATCCCGAAAAAGATGCAGACGGCAACCCGAAACTTGACGCAAACGGCAAAAAGATCATGCATCCCGGCATGTTCAAAAACTGCAAAGCTATCGGCTGGTATGTCGATGACTTCAAAAGGGCGCAGATCTCGATAAATCTCACGAATTACCACGTAACCAACATGTTCCACGTTTTTGACGCCGCTTCGAAACTTGCGGAAGAGAAGGGGCTCAGAGTCACAGGCAGCGAGATCGTCGGCGTTCTTCCGAAAGAAGCTCTTATCGAAGCAGGAATCCACTACCTTGAAAAACAGGGAAGCTGTGCGGGTCAGAGCGAAGCCGAGCTCATAAAAATCGCGGAACAGTCTTTGGGACTCAGCGATGTAGTCAAATTCAAACCTGAAGAAAAAGTCATCGAATACATGGTGAAGGAGACAAAAGGACTTTCCGATATCACGGTAACCGAGTTCTCCGATCTTCTGGCTAGTGACGCTCCGGCTCCCGGCGGCGGCTCTGTTGCTGCTCTCTGCGGCTCATTGGCTGCGGCGCTTGGAAGCATGGTCGCAAACCTCACTTACAACAAAAAAGGCTACAAAGAGCACAACGAAAAGATGAACACTGTCGCAAAAGACATGCAGGTAAGAAGAGCGGAACTTCTTCATCTTATCGACGAAGACACGAATGCTTTCAACATCATGATGGCGGCTATGAAAGCTCAGAACGCGGCTAAAAAGGCGGGAAATCCCGATGAGATCGCAGCTGCGGACAAAAATATGGACGAAGCGAACAAATACGCGATCTCGGTCCCGCTTCACGTTCTTGAAAAAACTTACGAACTTCTTCCGAACCTCAAGATCGTCGGCGAATTCGGCAACATCAACGCTGCAAGTGATGCCGGCGTAGGTGCGCTGCTCGTTCAGGCCGGTGTCAAGGCGGCAGCTCTCAACGTTAAGATCAACCTCAAGAATTTTGCGAAAGACGATCCTTTCTACGCTGAAACTTCGACTGCAATGAACAAAGTTCTTGCTGTTGTCGACAAGGAAGCTCTGGATATTCTTGCAATCGTCGAAAAGAAAATCAGCTAAGGCATGAAACTCCACTCTCTTTTCACTTCGCTTCAGGGTGAAGGCCGTTTCCAGGGCTATCCGACTGAATTTATCAGATTTTTCGGATGCAATCTCAACTGCTCATACTGCGACACGAAACAGACTCTTTCGGGAGATTCGTTTTACATTGAAACGCCTGAGGCAGTCGCGGAAAAAATCAATAAATCCGATATCTTTGATGTCTGCATTACCGGCGGAGAACCGTTCTGTCAGGCGGAAGAGCTTCTTAAACTTTTGAAACTGCTCCGCGGCAAAAGGATTTCAATTGAAACCAACGGAAGTTTCGAGCTTGAGCCGCTTTACCGCGCTTTTTCGGCTGAAAATTCAGGTTCGGAGCTCTATTTTTCGACAGACTGGAAAACTCCTTCATCGGGAAATCCTCTTTTTGATGAAAAGAATATCGGTTTTTTGAAAAAGAGCGTTTCTGGGTGGATCAAATTTGTCGTTGGAAATAAGGAAGATCTTGATTTTATTGATGAAAAACTTCCTCTTCTTGACGGGATCGAAACTTATCTGAGCCCTGTTTTCGAGAACGGGCGTGACTGGTTTTCATCAGTCGAAAAATTCGTCAAAAGTCATAAAAATATCAGACTGCAGCTTCAGCTGCACAAAATTTTAGGGATTGAGTAGATCTTTACTTACCGGCGGTATCTTCTTTTTCACGGTTTCTGTATTCGATGACCTTCTGACCGACGAAATCCATGAGTTCCTTTACGCCGTTTCTTGTGATGCCGCTTATTTCGAAGTAGGGCATATCTTTGACAAATTCGCGGAGTTCATCTCTCAGTTTCTCTTCTTCCTCGCCGTAGGAGTCTATTTTGTTGAGGACGATTATCTGCTCTCTCTTTGCAAGTTCCGGATCAAAGAGTTCAAGTTCGCGGTTTATCGTTTTTATGTCGTCAACTGGCGATTTTCTTGCCGGATTTATCTCGACGAGATGGATGAGAAAGCGCGATCTTTCGACGTGACGCAGGAATCTGTGACCGAGTCCGGCGCCGGTGTGTGCCCCTTCGATAAGTCCGGGAATGTCTGCAACTACAAACGGGATGAAGTCCTTTCCTTCGACCATACCTAAGTTCGGAACAAGCGTTGTAAAAGGATATTCCGCGATTTTCGGCCGCGCGTTGCTGATAACGCTTATGAGAGTCGATTTGCCGACAGACGGGAAGCCGATTATTCCGACATCGGCCATAAGTTTGAGTTCGAGACGCACTTTTTTCCGCTCTCCTGGAAGCCCTTCCTGAGCGTAATGCGGAGCTTTGTTGACGCTTGTTTTGAATTTCGCGTTTCCTCTGCCGCCGATGCCGCCGTGTGCAACGACGACTCTCTGTTTGTGCTTCGTTATGTCGGCGATAAGTTCCGAAGTTTCGTGGTCGAAGACAAAAGTTCCGAGCGGGATTTTGACGATCATGCTTTCGCCGCCGCGGCCGTACATGTTGGACCCCATTCCTTTCTGGCCGTTTTCAGCTTTGATCGTGCGCTGGTAGCGGATGTCGTAAAGGGTGATGACGTTCTCGTCGCCTTCAAAAATGACATCTCCGCCTTTGCCTCCGTCGCCGCCGTCGGGACCTCCGAGCGGAATGAAAGGCTCACGCCTGAAACTGACAGCTCCGGCACCGCCGTTGCCCGCGATAATATCGACTATTGCCTGATCGACAAACTTCATAACGACCTCTTGGTATGGAAAATAAAAAAAAACTCCCGTTGCCGGGAGTCTGAAATTCAAACGAAATGAAGATTATGCTTCGGTGACTACAGAAACTCTTCTTCTTGCTCTGCCGTTTTTGTAGAAAGTCTCATACTGAACGACACCCTCTTTAAGAGCGTAAATCGTGTAATCAGTACCAAGACCTACATTTTCGCCGGGGATCCATCTTGTTCCGACCTGACGGACGATGATGTTGCCCGGAATGACCGGCTCGCCGCCGAACTTTTTGATTCCGCGTCTCTGACCTGCACTGTCACGACCGTTTCTTGCACTTCCGCCGCTTTTCTTATGTGCCATGGTGTTCCTCCAAATTACTTAACAATTTCAAGAACTTTGAGCTGTGTGAAGCTCTGTCTGAAACCGTTTTTAACTTTGCTGGTTTTTCTTCTTCTTTTCTTGAAAACGATAACTTTTTTGCCTTTATAGTTTTTTACAACTTCAAGTTTTACCGTTACATCGTTAAGATAAGGTTTTCCAACCATAACATTGTCACCATCTGCAAAAAGAAGAACATTTTTGTTCTCGACAAGTTCGCCTTCTTTCTTGTCCAGATTGTAAACAGAAACCTTTTCTCCGGGGACAACCTTAAGCTGGTTGCCGCCGAAATCAATCATTGCGTACATAAAAACCCTCCAAAAATAAAGAGCACTCAAAAAAATAACGCGAGGATTCTACGCAAAGTTGCCTTAGTGTCAAGATTTTTTTGTTGTTTCGGTAAAAATGCAAATAAAATTGAAAATAATATTGTCCGGAATAGACTGACAGCCGATGTGTTGGATATCAGGGGGGAAAAATGAAAAGATTTATTTTTTTAGCGATTGTTTCGGCCGTAATTTTTACTTTTGTCGCCTGTGGAGGCGGTAAAAAATCAAAACCGGAAGTTGATGACGGTCCGGTCGAAACCGAAGATTCTGATGTCGATGACGGCGAATCCGTTGTTCCGGACGGTGATGAAGATTCCTCCGAGGACGGAAATGGCAATGACGGCGATTCCGGCTATAAGCCTGGCGGCGACAGTGACAGCGACGGTGATTCCGACCAGCAGCCGGGCGGCGACAGTGATACGCCGGTTGTTCCGGATAATGACGATCCTGAGGCGAACGATCCGTGCGACCCGAATCCATGCACCGAAAAGAACAAAACTGTCTGCACGGCAACAGGAACTGGCTATACCTGCTCATGCGACAGACTGACCTGCGAGATAAACGGGGCGTGCATTGCCGACGGAGAGAGAAATCCCTCCAATTCGTGCGAAGAATGCAACCGCGACTATTCCAAAACTTCATGGTCCCAGGTCGCTGACGGAAGAGACTGTGAAGCCAAAGATGGGCTTATGGGAAGCGGTATATGCCGCAGCGGCGTATGCGGCGGTTTCGGAACATGCGACAACAGGGTTTACGGGCTCAAAGCAGGTGCTCCTTGCAACAAGGATGTCGAGTGCGAAACCGGTTACTGCTACACGTGGTATGATTATTCCGGAAGCGACAGCTACGGTTTTGTTAGAGCTTCAGTCTGCACGGGAACGTGCAAAGAGGATGAAGACTGCCCGAACAACATGACCTGCCAGTTTATGGAAAGCAGAGGTTATCAGTGTATGCCTCTTTTTGTCGCAGGTGTCGAGAGACCGAGTCCCAAAATGAAGACTTTCGGACCGTGCAACGTTGACGAAGACTGCGAAGGCGGACTTTGTCTTTCATACGGCGAGGGCGAGAGTTTCTGTTCCGAAGAGTGCACGAAAAACCTGATCAGCGATTCCTGCGGTTCGTGCGGAAAGTGCATGGAAGGCGGCTCTGACAAAGGTTTCAAATACGACAAATACTGCGTTCCGAAGGGAAGCGGCGAGCTCGGCAACCACTGTCAGAGCGGAATGGACTGCTCAAGCGGAGGCTGTTACGACGGATATTGCGTCAAGACCTGCGGAAGTATTTTCAGCAGTTGCGGAAGCGGCTACGAGTGCGGAACATTGCCGGATTATTTCGGCAGCTCGGAGGTATGCTTCGACAAGAACAGATTCAACCTTCCTGACGGCACCTACTGCAACTACGACGACCAGTGCGCGAGCGGAGAGTGCATCGAGTTCGAAGGCGACAAGATCTGCGGTTCTCACTGTACCGACAGCGAAGTTACCGATCCTGAAACGGGCTCTGCAACGACTACAAAAACCTGTGCAAACGGCAGCCAGTGTCTTGCAGTGAAGAAAACAAGCGACTTCGGAAGTTACGCAGAATATATCTGTGCTCAGGACAAAATGCTGAAACGCGTGGAATTCGGCCAGGACTGCTATTCAGACTGGCAGTGCGCCGACGGATATTCATGTTTCGGAGGATATTTCTGCAGTAAAGCCTGCACGAAAGACAGCGAGTGTGAAATAGACAAGACCTGTTATGTTTACGGTCAGCAGGAATCTGAAGAAGGCGGAGATCCGCAGATCTTAGGTGTCTGCATTTCGAAAGAGCAGCAGAGTTTCAAACCCGGCGAATACTGTCCGTATGTCTGGTCGTGCGAAAACTGCTATACTGACTACACGATCCAGCAGTACTACTGCACGAAATCATGCGAAAGCGACGCCGACTGCTTCGACATAGGCGGCTGCTACGACGGAATCTGCCAGAAAGCATATCCTTACAGAAGCGATGTCTACGCTTCATGCCGTTTCGACGACGACTGCGAGAAGTTTACGAACTGTGAACACGGAACGTGTACGAGTTCATGTTCGTCAGATTCCAGCTGCGACGGTTATGATGCCGTTACTCCGACAGGAACGCAGAAAACATGCAGACCGTGCGAAACCGATACCGACTGCAAGAAGGTTTTCTATGACTACGGAATGTGCCTCACCGACTACGACGGCAACAAGTACTGCGTCGAAGACTGTGAGCAGAACTACACTCTCTGCCCGGAAGGAACGCGCTGCAACGGTCATTACTGCTATCCGGTTTCCGGTTCCTGCAAAGAGGGCAAGGCTTTCTGCAACAGCGAAAACAACTGCGCGGTCCCGACTTTGCTTGACGACTGGATCTGTGATGCCGACAAAGAATGCCTGAGCGGAAAGTGCTACGACAACTACTGCCAGAACTTGACATGCTCGACCGATGAAGACTGCGGCTGCGGATTCAAAGAGTGCAGGAGCGGAAGCTGCGTTCCAAAGAAATCTCTCGGAACTCTCGAAACAGAGCCTAACAACGACTTGGCGTCAGCTCAGGAGGTTTCCAATGGTTTTGTCTTCGCCGGTTTCGGACACAAAAATAACGAAGAGGATTTCGACTACTTCAAGTTCAAAGCAAAAGCGGGTCAGTATCTCAAAGTCAGGACGCATCCTTACTGCGGCGAGAACAGAGCCGACACTTACATAGCTCTTCTGGATGAAAACGGTTCCCAGCTTGCTGTCAACGAAGATATGGACTATGCCCATTTCGCACAGCACTACTATTCGGAAATAATGGACTACAAGGCGCCGGCAGACGGTTATTACTATGTTCTGGTAAGACAGTCGCCGATGTACCGCCAGGCTCTTTACAACATGCCTTATATTCTTGAGATCGATTCGTTCGATCCTGATGCGAACAATACCTGCGAAGGAGCGAAGGAACTTGAACCGGGAACTTATCACGAAAGCGTCAAAAAGGCGCTCGATTCCGCAGATACGTCAAGCTGCACCGATTTCTATAGCTGGGGCCCTGACCTTTTCTACAAAGTAAATGTTCCGGCAGGAAAGATCATGACTCTGCGCGTAACTCCCGAGTCCGGCGCTTTCGATCCGACGATATCGGTTCTTTCAGGCTGCGGTGAAATTGAGGATACATGCCTTGCAGGCAATGCTTTCGGCGGTTTCGGAGATCCTGAAGAAATAATCTACTACAATGATTCCGGATCCGATGCTGAATATATAATCGTTATAGATACAGCGGCTGCTCCGCTTGAATACGATTTTACGATCCAGCTTGATATCAATGACACACCGCCGGTTCCCGAAAACGACAAAATCGAAGGTGCTATAGCTCTCGAAGGGAAGGGAAACCTGCAGGGACTCACGATCTCGGCTGAGGATGACTATGCTCCGACTGCCGGAATCTGCGAAAATGCGTCACTTACCGGAAAGGATGTCGTCTATTCGATGAATATGGCTGCAGGAGACTATTTCCACGCTCAGATAAACGCGGCGTTCGCGGCTTCGATCTATGTCGTAAAATCGGATGACCTTGATACCTGCATCTACGGCGGCGGGCTCATCAACTTCGAAACTGACGCAACGACTGCCGGGATTTACTATCTCATAATCGATTCAAACGATGCAACAGCCTACGGAACATTCTCGATTTCTTATATCAAGGAAGCCACTGATAAAGATTCCTGCAAGGGAATATGTTCATCATCATACCGGATGTGCCTTCCCGACAAAACCGATCTCTGCATGTGCGATTCATCGCTCGGTCTGCTTTACACGGCAAACTGCGATTCCTACTGCCGTTCTGAAGATGTCGGAGGCCTCGGCGGATCGTGTGAAACGAGCTACACCGACAGCGGATCGATCGAGAGAAACGGCTGTGTATGCACCTACGACTGCTCTGATACCGAAAAAGTGGCGGAACTCTGCTCCGATCAGGAACCTTCGAACTGCACCTGCGGACCTGCCGACGCATGTTCCTGGAAAAACAACGGAAGCTGCGACAAAATGTGCAGCGACTTCTTCCCGACAGACCATTTCGACGACTCTGCAGACTGCCAGTAAGTTCTGAGATTTAAAAAATCCGGAGTGCAGCATGAAAAAACTCTTTTTGGCCGCCTTCTTACTTATGTTTTTCGTTATGTTTGCCGAAGAGACAGTTTTTGTGCAGCTTAAGGATGATTCAAGAAAGTTCCTGAAAAGCGATTTCGAAAAGTGCGGAATAACTGATTCTTACAAGATAAAAAGGACGAATTTTTACGCAGTTCACACTTATTCCAAAGAAAATTCTATGGATTGCATTTCGAAATCACCGCTTGTGAAAAAGGTGATCCCTGATAAAAAAATGAATATCGGATACAGAAGCAACGATCCTTTTTTTGCGAACCAGTGGCATCTTCTCAACACCGGGCAGCGCGGGATCGAAGGAAACGACGCAAAAGTCGCTGCTGCATGGGAGTATCTTGAAAGTCTCGGGATAAAGCCGGGAAAAGGAGTGAAGATCGGCATAATCGACGATGCTTTCGATCTGCATCACCCCGATATGAAAGGTAAATATCTGAAAGGACTCGATCTGGTTGACGGCGACGATTATCCTTATGCCGATGCCAACGAGCCGCACGGAACCTGCGTCACCGGCGTTATCGCAGCTGTGAAAGACAATTCTCTCGGCGTTGCCGGTGCGTGCCCGGAGTGCAAAATCGTTCCAGTCCGTTCCGGTGATATGCTCGGCGAAGGTGAAAACATGGCGAATGCCTTCAATTTTGTTCTGGATCACGGAGCTCAGATAATTTCAAACAGTTGGGGCCCTGCCGATAACGGCGGAGCCGAAGATATGCCTGAAGTCATCAAGGAAATCGTGAAATATGCACGGGAAAAGGAGCGGAACGGACTCGGTGTCGTCATTTTTTTTGCTGCAGGAAACGGGAATGAAGACATCAGTGCTGAAGATAGCTTCGACGGTTATGCCGCAAACGACGATGTTATCGCTGTGGGAGCGCTCAATGCCTACGGACAAAGGTCAAACTACAGCGATTTCGGCAGAGATCTCGACATTATGGCGCCGTCTTCCGATGTAGACGGCGATTATGTGTGGAACCCGTTTGCCTTCGACACGATAAAAGACGGGATCTGGACGATCGACGCACGGAGCTGGTACGGCTACTCGCAGAGCGACTACACCTCGTCTTTCGGCGGAACGAGCAGCGCTTCACCTCTTGCCGCAGCGGTTGCAGGGCTTATGATTTCGGCTTATCCGGAATTGAGCAGAGACGAGCTTTACGAGATCATCACAGTTACCGCTGACAAAGTTTCGCCGGTCGATGCGGCATACGATGAAAACGGCTTCAGCGAAAAATACGGTTACGGCAGGATCAACGCTCTCGCCGCGCTTCAGCTGCTCTGCGAAAGGCATGAATGCAAGGGCGGACTTCCCGAAATCGAGGAAGAAACCTACGAACCTGAAGATCTTGAGATGGGAAGCGACATCGACGAATTCCCTGACGATTCGATGCTTCCTGTAAAAACGACGGAAAAAGGGTGCTCTGTGAGTGTTTTATGACATCTCTTTTTCACGTAATATTTCTGAAAAATCTCCGAAAATGTAAATTATTCCAGAGCTTTGAGGATCTCTTCAGCTAATTCTTCTGTGATTCCCGGAATTTCGGCTATTTCCTGAACAGTTGCCTTTTTGATTGCATCGATCGTGCGGAATTTTTCAAGCAGGGCGTTTTCGCGCGCTCTGCCGATCCCTTTGATTTTTGAAAAGGGGAGTTCGAGTCTTTCTTTGCGCTGCTCCCTGTTGAAAGTTATAGAAAAGCGGTGAGTTTCGTTCCTGATCGCTTTCAGAAGCATCGCGAAAGCGGCATCCTGCAGCACGAGTTCATTTCCGGATCCGTCGATCAGAAGTTCCATTTCCTTCACGTTGTGACGGTCTTTGATGATCCCCGCTACCGGAACGAAATCCTGGATTACCGATTTTACCGATGAAACCTGACCCTCGCCGCCGTCAATAAGAAGGAGTGACGGTTTTTCGAGCGAATTTTCCTGCCAGCGTTTGAGAAGGCGTGTAGCAACTTCCCGCAGACTGCCGAAATCATCGACTCCTTTTACAGTTTTGATTTTGTATTTGCGGTATTTCTGCCTGTTGAATTTTCCGTTTTCCCACCACACAGCGCCGGCTACGTTGTATTCGCCGTAAAGTGTTGAAATGTCGAGGCACTGTATCGAAGAAACCGGCGTTTTGAGGAATTTCGAGATCACTGAAAGAGCTTTGTTTGTCTTTTCCGTGTCGTTGAAGAAAACGCGTATGTTCTGTTCGATGTTGGTCTGCAGCATTTTGAGTATCTCGCCGCCGGCAGCGCCAGTTTTTCTGATTTTCCGCTGCAGAATTGCCGAGATCTCATCTTTCGTCAGCGTTTCGGGAAAGAGAAAAATTTTGTCGGGAGTCTCTTTTCCGGAATAGAACGAGGTGAGGAACGTCGCTGTCCAGCTTGACATTTCTTCGAATATTCCGGAAGCGGAACAGGATTTGAGCGAGAGCAGTTTTCCTTCGCTGTAACGCGCCGCTGCGGCAAAAAGTGTGTCGCCGACTCTTTTGAAGCAGAAGAAGTCTTCGGCGCCGCTTCCTGAAAATTCGACGCTGTACTTTCGTCTGATATCGGGTAGAAGTTCTAATAAATCACGCAATTTAGCCGCTTTTTCAAAATTGAGGGCTTCTGCGTTCAAAACGATTTTTTCCTGAATTATTCTTGAAATTTCATTCCACTTTTTCCCTTGCAGGATTTCAATCGTGTTTTTTACGTTTTCGAGATATGCCGCTCTGTCGGCATCTTTCCTGCACGGAGCCGGGCATAGGCCGAGTTCGAAGTTTATGCACCCTTTCGGACGCTTGTTCGAGCAGTATTTGAGCGGATAGAGCGTCTGTATCAGCTTCTTCAGCGAATTTAAAAGGTTGACTTGAGTGAAAGGACCTCTGAAATATTTCAGTTTCCTGCTGAGATGCCTTGTGGAAATGAGGCGCGGCCACTCTTCATCGGTAACAGCGAGATACGGATATGTTTTGTCGTCCTTGAGATCGATGTTGAAAAGCGGCTGCCTGTTTTTTATCAGCAGATTTTCGAGAACAAGTGCTTCGGTTTCCGAGTTCGTGAGGATGATTTCGACGCTTCCTGCTTTTTTCATCAGCGATTCGACCATGGGACGGCTGTCGGTCCCGGAAATATACTGCGAAACGCGCGCTTTCAGGTTTTTAGCCTTGCCGATATATATCACTTTGCCGAGTTTGTTCTTGAACTGGTAAACCCCGGGAGTTTCCGGCAGCTTTTTGAGCAAATTTTCGTCGATTATGTAGGAATTTCCGATGTTTTCCATAGTCGATGAAAGAAATTAAAACGACACTGTCATGCCTTTTTGCAGTATTTTAGACGATCAGGTCACTCAATAGTGAGAATTTTCACACACTCGTTGTTGTCCCAATAATAGTCTTCCCCGCATTCGCATGAGTATCCGCTCTCACTCTCCGGGTTTGTAAGACATCTTCCTGTCGCATTTTCAACCGAAGCGCATGTGTTTCCATCGCACAAGTCCACACCGCCTGAAACGCAGCGGACATCAGCAACATAATAAGTTGTACCTTCTTTACCTATCGGCATCGATGAAATTGAGGCTTCGGTAAAATCGATCCCGTTGACTGTTTCATCTTCATTGATATCGGAAGTCCAGGAATACGAGATGTCGCCGAAGAGCGAATATCTGCCGCTCAAATCTATCGCACAAGAATCCTCTTCACAGTTACTGAGAAGCGTTTGAAGTTCCGCCGTCGTAGGAAGTCGCCAGAAGTTTTCCGGATCTTCTTCCGTATTAAGAGATGCGCAGTGATCATAAGCATCCGGCCAGTTCATTGCGTCCGGCGCAAGTTCAGACCATGTGAGTCCTGTAGCCGGATCGCTGTAAGGAGCAGTCACATAATCAGGCAGAGTTTCGTCAAGAACGCACCTTTGGAGAAGTTCATAAATGGAAGGAGATTCTATGCTGTATAAAACGCCATGAGCGACATCTACACCCCAGAGCATCGGATTCTCCTCATCCTCTCCGCTATAATCCCATTCATCGCGTGTCAAAGTGCCTGAGAGTATGGTGCCGAAATCATTCAAAGTTGTCTTTGAAACCGTATCACCGCTGCATGCCGCTTCATCGAAGTAAGAAGTTGCGAAATGTTCATCCGTTACGCCGCAGTTTCCGCCGTTTTTAAGTTTTTCAGTCGTAACAGTCTTGCGGATCTCTTTCAGTGTCGGAAGGCGCCACTTGTTAGAGCCGTTTTCATTAAGATAGCGGCACATTGCGGCAACGCCATACATATAAACATAAACACTCTTTTCATAATAACTGCTGTTTCTGGGTTTATCGGAATACGACGAGATATAAGATTTATCAAAATCTGCAAAAATTTCAGGATAGAGTCTCGATGACCAGATAGTCCCGTTTTCATCTTTGCAAGGTCCGGTGCCGGTGCCGTCACACTCAGGGACTTCAGTTCTTTCATCAAGATCGCTTCTTACACAGAGGACTGAGAAACCGTCTCCTTCCGCGATATCGTCTCTTTTAATGCTTTTCAATTCAGGTTGAACAGGGTAATCATCGTCGCCGCTTCCTTCATAATCTCCGTACGGAGCGAATGCTCCTCCATCCATATAGAGAATCCATACATAATAATCGACAGGTGCCGGAGTCGAACTCCAGAATGTATCGAACGTCATACCCGGGAATGAAGATATAACTTCATCTTCATCAACAATTTCCGCCGATAATTTAGAATAGTCTATAAGCGTTGCAAGTTCGTTCATGTTCGGAAGTCTCCAATCAGAGTGCCCTGCATATTCAAGGTCTTCGCAGTAGGAAAGCGCCTCTTTCCAAGTCGCCTTCTTGACCGGTTCTTTCTGCCAGAAAAGGTTTGTAGATGAATCCGAGATCATCTCATCGCCGTTTTCAGTAACGGTAGAATAGTTTTCAGCACTTGCTTCGCCGTATTTTGCTCCGCTTACACACAGAAGGTATCCGGTATTCGAACTTCTTAAATTAGTCATGCGGGCAATCACACCTTCGGGCAGCAGATAGAAATAATTTTCGAGCGAGGTCAGGATAAGATAATAGACGTATGAGTCGGAAACTTCGCGAGCCAAGGGTTCATTATCATATCTTCCATAAAGTTCTGCGAAATAAACCGGATCGATCTTGTTGCCGTAAAGCATTCCGTGATCGGCGAGAGCGGCAAGTTCCTGAGGCTCCGGAAGTCTCCAGTCTTCGATTCCTCCGTAAGAAACGGAACATTCGTCTTTCATCTCTTCGTAAGTTCCACCCTTTCCGGTAAGCCACCACGTGAGCCCGGTAGCGTTGTCTTTGATGAAAGGCCGTTCTTCATCTTCAGTATTTCCGATTTCTGTGTAGCTGTGCGGCACGCAGCCTTTTCTTGCGGCATACTGCGCATCCTGACCGTAAAAATCGTTATCTTCCTTCGGGCAGAGGATCTGTTTTCCCTCGCCGTCAATGCAGATCGCCATGCCGGTGCAGAGCACTTTGGAATAAACTTTCAGGCAATCGTTAGAGCAGGTCGAACCGATTCCGTCACCGGTTTCAGCCTTGTCGCATTTTTCGTTGCTTTGAACTATGCCGTCGCCGCAGTAGGAAACCGAACCTTCCGCGATCTGACAGTTTGTCGTGCAGACTGTGCATGATGTTTCGCCGTAAGCACAGGCTGTCTGGCCGTTATCCGTTCCTTTGTCGCACGCTTCATCGGGATCAACAATGCCGTTTCCGCATTCAGCGACATAAACGTCGTTGTCTTCGTCAGCAACCGGTTCGTCAGCATCTTCGGGTTCGTCGGGAATTTCATCTTCGTCAGAGATTTCATCATCGTCTGCAACCGGCTCGTCGATTATGTCGTTATCTGTGATTTCATCATCTTTTTCCGGCTCTTCTGTCGGCTCTTCGACAGGTTTTTCCTCATCTTCGACATCAACAAAGAAAAAGGCGTAAGCTGTGAAGTGACCGGTCGTCATCATGATGGGATCACCTGCAGCCGTTGTCATGATGGGATCACCTGCAGCCGTAACCATGATGGGATCACCTGCAGCTGCATTCATGATGGGATCACCTGCAGCAGTCGTCAGATTTCCGTTGCTGAGCATGATCGGGTCGCCTGCAGCTGTTGTCATGATCGGATCGCCTGCAGCGTCCTTGCTGACTTTTACTGCAGCTCCTGTTTTGCTATAGCTCCATTGGCCTTCTTCCTCCTTGTAAACCGCAGCAGTGACGACTTTTTTCTTAGCTGCCCTGAGTTCTGCACCGGTTCCTGTGCTTATCATCGAAATAAAAACAGGTTTTTTGAAAATCGTGCCCGTTGGTTCGAATTCGACCACTTTGCTGATCACCGTTTTATCTTCTGTTCCGGGATAATCCGCAGCATCATAGATTCTCATCGTGATAGTCGTGTCGCTTTCAAGAGCGCCGGCCGGGATTTCGATCGCTACCGATTCATCGGAATTCGTGATCGTTCCGCCTTCTTCGGCTGGGATTTCCTTCGCAACCTCTTCTTCGAACGATGGTTTTTCATCATTTTGTTCGGGTTTGTTTTTTTTCTTGCTGCTGCAGGAAGCGAGCGCAAAAAGCGAAACAAAAACTAAAATCAAACAAAGCACGCGTTTCATGAAAACCTCCTTTAAAAAACTTCCTTCTTTTGTTCTTCTCTCCACCGGAGAGCGGTCAGAAGTAAAGTCAAAGCGTAATAATTATTGAATTTTTGAATAAAAAAACAAGAAAAAATTATATAAGAAAAGGGGAAACACTGAAATCTTGCGGAAAAACTTGAAGCCGCGCAGAACGCGGATAAAATCTGCGGGTTTATTGTTTGTTGTGGAGTTTTTTTTATGCTTGTTTCGGTTTTCATTCCTTTCTGCAACGAAGAGAACAATTTATCGGAAATCATTGACAGAACTGAAAAGGGGGCAAAGGCTGCAAATGTCGATGTCGAACTTGTGATGGTTGATGACGGTTCGACTGACGGCAGCGCGGCAGTTGTCGAAAAAGCGGCTAAAACGAGGCCGTGGGTGCGTCTTTTCAGGCATCGGAAGAACAGAGGACTCACAGAGGCGATGAACACCGGTTTCAAGGAATGCCTCGGCGAGATCATAGTTTTCCTTCCGGCAGATCTCGAATCTTATCCGGATGAAGACATTCCGGCGCTGATCAAGGCTTTTGAGCCTGGAGTGGACATTGTCTGCGGAAAAAGGGAGAAAAGGCGCGAGTTTAAAGTTTTTCTGTCGAGAATATATAACGAAATCAGCAGATTCCTTTTCGGAATATCTTTGAGCGACATGAACTGGATCAAGGCTTTCAGACGCGTTTGTCTCGAAGATCTTGAGCTTCGCAGCGACTGGCACCGTTTTATCGTCCAGATCCTCCACGCAAAAGGCTACAACGCGGTCGAAGTTCCCGTTCTGTGGCACAGACGCAAAAGCGGTCACAGCCATTTCGGTCTCAAAAGGATCCCGATTTCGTTTTTTGATTCGGTAGCGGTCAAATTCATTCTGACTTTCACAAAAGCTCCGATGCGTATCTTCGGTTCGATGGGATTCATTCAGATTTTTGTTTCGCTGCTGACCGTCGCATGGCTGCTTTACGACCAGTTCGTGCTCGGAAATCCGGTTTTCAGGATGCGTCCGCTCCTTTATTTCAGCCTGGGACTCTTTTTGTCAGGGCTTATTTTCATTTTTATGGGTTTTCTGGCGGAACTCATCGTAAGCATTCGTGACGACATTAAGAAAATGAAAGATGACTGGGGGAAAAAATGAAGAAAATATCTACACTTGTTGCACTCATTCTGATTTTTGCCACGCTTCTTCCCTTTTATTTCGTCAGAAAGCATCTGATTGAAAACGAAAAGCCGAAAGTCGAGACGATCGCGGCTTATCCGGAGCCTGATTTTGCCAAAATAATGTTTCTGGGACTTAACGCTTTCACAGCCGATCTTCTTTTTGCAAGGTCTCAGTATTATTACGGAAGTCACTATGTTACCGACAGAACTTATCCTTTGCTCGAACAGATGGTGCGGGTCGTTCTTGCACTCAATCCTAGTCTTGAATATGTGATCGCTTTCGGTGATGCGGCGATTTCTTCAATGAGGACCGAACATGCGATCGAATCGGCTAATTCGCTGCTCAGGCTGGGACACGAACTTTATCCGGACGATTACTACTATGTGTTCAATCAGGGATATAACTACTTCATTTATCTGAACGATATGGAAAAGGCTTATCCGTTGATGTATCAGGGCGCGAGCATGAAAAACGCGCCGCAGAAGGTTATCTGGCTCGTAAACCATGTCGCGACGATGGGCGGCGGATACAGGCTCGGCTATGAATACACGAAGGACAGGCTCGAAAAGACAAAAGACAAAAATATGCGCGACCAGTTCGAAAAGGAGCTCCGGCACTTTGCAAATCTTCTGTTTTTGAGCGAGGCTGCCGAAGAATATTACAAAAAATACAAAAAATCGCCCGACAGAGAACTTAAAGAGCTGGTCTCGTCTCAGCTGATAGAAAAAATCCCTGAAGATGTCTACGGCGGAGAATACTACTACGACGAAGGCGACAGAATCGTAAAAACTACGACGCAGGGCGACCGTCATTACGTTCAGAAACAGGCTGAAAAACAAAAAAAGGCGGAAGAAAACGGGAAAAAATCGGAAGAAACCGGTGAAAAAGAGTCTGCCGTAGAAAAAGAGAATTCAGAAAAATCAGATAAATAATACCGGAAATTATTTGGCTGAAGCGGCCATTTCGGCTTTTCTTCTTTTTTCGGCTTTAGCCATGAACCAGATCGCAAGGAAGATGAATCCGAGCGATACCCAGTCGATGAGTGCCGGATATTTGCCGCCGAAAACAGCTGCGAAAATGACTGTCGAAAGCGTTCCGGCGATGAGCGATGTCAGACGGTTCGCAAGGTTCGCGAAAGTCGCCGTTCTTCCTTTGAACATGAAGATGAAAACTGAGAAGAACGCGTTGATGCCGTAAGCTGTTCCGACAAGTCCTGCCCAGATCGCCCAGTCCCAGTTCGTGTTGAAGAAAGCTTTCGAGAAGGGATCGATCCTCGGGCCTGTTACACCGAATTTTCCTGCCGCGATGAGGACGCAGATCGTTACAAGGAGCATTGTGGTGAAAGAAGCGATCTGTTCGATTGCGAAGAATGCCTTGTTGTTGTCCTTTTTCGCCGCTTTTTCTTCAGCAGGACGGGTGTTTTTGTAGTAGTTCATTATGTAGATCCTGAACATGTAAGCCAGAATGTAGCTGAAGAAAATGACCATGAACGGGATCGACGAGAACGGGCTCTCCTTGCCGTCGCTGCCGCCTGTGAAAGCCTTGATGAGCACTGCGAAAAGGGCGATGCACATCGCGATATTTTCTTCCATGAAGACTTTTTTCTTCAAAATGCCCTGTTTAATCTGTATCGCATCAACGATCCTGCCGATGATGATGACCGAGCCGCGCATGATGATCATTGCGACCATGACCGAAATGTGATCGAAAGTGTAGAGCAGGGTGGTCGTCGGAACTACGACAGCCGTGCAGATACCCGAAAAAACGATGTAGGGCAGTTCGCTCGGCATCGTTATGCCGCAGACTGTGATTTTTCTGACTGAGTCGAGGCGGTACCAGCGCAGGATCAGAACGATTGCGGTGACGAGAACTGTTGATGCCAGCGTGCTGTAGAAAAGGTATTCCATGCCGGGAAGACCCGGAAAACCTTCACCTGTTTTGAGGAAAAATTTAACGCCGACACCAGTTATGATGTAGAAAAAGAAGTAGCAGAAGCAAAGCTGCAAGAGTCTTGAGGTCGATCCTGAATTATTGTCTGACAAGTTGTTCTCCTTTGGATAAATTGTTGATAATATTGATTATTTGGGTGAACATGCGGCGAGCTGTTCTGTTGTTATATCTCCGTTATACATGGGAGCATTTTTGTGGCTGTAAAGTTCAACTTCGCCCTGTATGTTGATTGTATTGGCTCCTGCGGTATAAGTTTCCGCGAGACCGGTACCTGAAATCTCTACAAAACCGTATCCGAAAGCGTGAAAACACTCTTCGCCGCTTGCGCTTTCGCCGACATACATTGCAATTTTATCTTTTTTGCCCCATCCTACAGAGTAAGTTCCGGGAGCTGTGACACTTATTTCAAAAATGACAACAGGGGTTTTGCCTGTTTCCTGAGTTGAATCGTAAGTCTGGACAAGAGCTAAAGTATGCTCGTCAAACAACCTGGCGAAAGCGAATGAAGCATTGGATGTCGGGTCCGGGATATTACCGTTTGAGCCGAAAGTTCCGTTAACAAATGCGTCAATGAAGGTGCCTGTTGTAAAATTGCTTGTTCCTGCTTCGTGAATGTGGGCGAATGAACCGTTTATAACAGCGTGTCCGTAGGGTATTCCGTAACTTTCATCGCCTTTTAAGCCGCACTTCACAGCAAGTTCCTGACAGCGTTTCAAATCGTCGATTTCTGTATAGGTATTGCATAGCTGGTGACTCTCGTAAAATTCGTTCTGAGCTACGGCAGATCCTCTTGCATAGCAGTTGCTGCTGCAGTTTTGCGAATCACACTGGGCCTGACATTCAACGATTCCGGCGCAGGTTTCTATCGGAGTATTGTCTTCCGGTTCAGAGTCCGTATCATCGTCGTTCTCTTCCGTGTCGGTATCTTCGTCAGTTTCGGTATCTTCTTCGTTCGGTTCGTTGTCGGTTTCTTCAGTTGCAGTATCTGGTTCATCGGTATCTGTGTCTGTGTCCGAAGTGTCAGGCAGATCTTCAGACGATGTGTCGGAGTTGTCGTTGCCCGAGTCCGCGGGATCGCTGCTGCTTCCGGAATCGGTGCAGCTGTATGAGCCGCTTGCAGTTTGTCTGCAGTATTGACCGAAATTGAGGTTGCAGCTCTTTTTAGTCTGCCACGAAAGACTCTGACAAATCAGTATCTGTGCACCGTCCGCTGAGCATGTTTCAGCTCCTTCTACTGAGCATGAGCCGCCGACAGCGCTTGCTATTTCGTCTTCTCCGGAACAGGAAACGGCAAAAACCGCTGCCAGAACCATAAATACGGCAAATAAAATCTTTTTCATAAAACTCTCCAAAAAAACTAATCATAAACCCTTCAATCATACTTGGAAAAGGCTTTTTTGTCAAACGTAATACGATTTTGTCCCGTTTTCGATTTAATTTGCAAAATATCGGAAGATTCCTAAAATATTGTGTTTTTGATTTTTATCATTCAATTTCAGGAGGTCGTTATGATTGACATCAACTGCAAAACTACAATCGGCATCAACGGATTCGGAAGAATCGGAAAACTTACGCTTTGGAACATGCTTTTAAAGGATGATTTTGACAGAATCGTCATCAACCTCGGGCGTGAAGCGGGAAAATCGCTTGCAAATCTCGTGGATTATGCGATCTACGATTCGACTTACGGCAATCTTCACACGTTCCTTTTCGGTTTCGGCAGCACGAAAGAGCCCGATATCGAAATAACCGACGAGGTAAACGGCGAAGTCAATTTCTACGGCAAAAAAGTCAAATTCCTGAGAAGTGAAAGAAATCCCGAAAGGATCCCGTGGGGCCAGGAAGGAGCCAGAGTCGTCATCGATACGACAGGAAAATTCGTCGATCCGACCGATGAATCTTCGCCGAACGGTACTCTCAGAGGCCACATCGCAGGCGGCGCGAGAAAAGTAATACTTTCGGCTCCGTTCAAACTCAAAGGAAAATCGAAAACCCTTCCTGAAGACGCAGTTATGATGGTTTACGGTGTCAACCACAGAAATTTCGATCCGATGAACCACCACATAATTTCGGCAGCATCCTGCACGACGACCGCGCTTGCACACATGATGAAACCTCTTCTCGATCACGAAGAGACTTCGGCGATCCTCACCGCAAGTATGTCGACGATCCACTCGATGACCAATTCGCAGAACGTTCTCGATGCTGTTCCTTCGAGCGGAACGAGCGATCTGCGCAAAAACAGAGCTGCCGGCTACAACATCATCCTTTCGACGACAGGCGCGGCAAAGGCTCTTGAATACATCCTTCCGGTAATGAAAAACATCGGTTTTATGGCTGATTCAGTCCGCGTTCCGGTCCCGACGGTCTCTCTTATCAACCTCAACCTCACTTTCCACACGCCGCTTGACAAGGACGGTTTCCCGAAAATCAACCGCGATTTCATAAACAACGTTTACCGTGAAGCTGCAGCAGGAATGCAGAAGGATCTGCTTTATCTTTCGGAAAGACAGAATGTCTCGAGCGACCTCAAAGGACAGATGGCTGCATGCGTAATCGAAGGCAACGACACCCACACGAGAACAGGTTTCGTCGATATTCCGCCGTTGTCAAATGTTCCTGTCACCCATGCGAAGATTTTCGGCTGGTACGACAACGAACTCGGCAGCTATGTAAACTGCCTTACCAAACTTGCGGTCTATATTTCAAAAGCTATTGCATAGTTTAGCTTCTCTTTTTTCAACTCCTTTTTTCGGAGGTAAAAATGTCCTATATTGAATTCCCGAAGTGGATCCCTTATCTTCTCTGGTCGCTTGTCGCGGCGGCAGGTATTTATTTCATTTACATCGTCTACAACTACAAGCGTGGTCTCAAAACTTCTCCGCGTGAGATCTGGTTCGTTTCGATTTCGCAGATCATCGAATACACCGCATATTCCATTATGCTGATGACGCTCACTCTGTTCCTTTCGAGCGATTTGGGACTCAGCGATGTCGCGGCCGGAAACTACATGGGAACATGGAATTTAGCCTATACGCTCCTTATTTTCGGCGTAGGTTCGCTTGTTGACGCGGTAGGCATCAAGAAAGTGCTTCTTATCGGCACCATACTTGCGATATTTTCGAGATTTTTTCTCTTCCTTACGACCAATTTCTGGGTCGTAACGCTTCTCGGCTTCGTTCCGCAGGCTGTTTCTGTCGCTTTCATGAGCCCGGTCATTTCGGTCGCCCTCAAAAGATACACAAAATCTGACACTTCTGCTCTCGGATTCGCGATGTTCTACACTTTGATGAACGTCGGATTCGCGATGGGCGGACTTATTTTTGACGGTATCCGCGAAGTTTACGGCGAATACGGAAACATCGCCATCCCGCTTCTGGGCGAGATCTCGACTTACCGTTTCATTCTTCTTGTTGCGTTCCTCATCAGCATCCCGACACTTTTCTTTGTAGCGATAATCCGTGACAACATCGACCTCAACGACGAAGGTCAGCTTGTAAAGCACATCGAAAACGAAAGGGCGAAAAAGGAAGGAAACATGCTCGTTTCGATCTTCGATTCGATAAAAAATTCGTTTGCCGATGCCGGCAAGATCTTTGTGACAGTAGCAAAACAGAAGGCTTTCTGGAAGTTCATGGCGCTTCTTGCGATACTTTTGGGTGTAAACTACGTTTTCTACCATTTCCACTACACCTTCCCGAAATACGGTATCCGCGTTCTCGGCGAAGGTGCGAAGATCGGCAACATCTACGGCGTTCTGAACCCTGTTATCGTCATTTTCTTTGTTCCGACGATCGCATGGCTCACGAGAAAGTGGAGTGCTTACAAAATGATAACGATCGGTTCTCTGATCTCGGCCGCATCGGTATTTTTCGTCGTTCTCCCCGATGAATTCTACGCTCCGATCGCAGATTCGGTCTTTGGCAGACTCATCTGGCAGAAATGGCTCGCTCTTCCCGACGGCTCTTCGCTTTCAACGATCGCGATCTGCTTAGGCTTATGCTTCTTCGTCGTTCTTTTCACGATAGGAGAAGCTATCTGGTCGCCGAGGCTTATGGAATACACCGCTAAGATCGCGCCGAAAGGGCAGGAGGCAAGCTACCTCAGCCTTTCGCTTCTTCCGAAATTCATTTCGCAGCCCCTCGTCGCATGGATGTCGGGAGCACTTCTTTCGGCCTACACGCCTGCAACCGAAGTTGTGAATGAAGCAGGTGTGAAGACCTTGCAGGTCGGAGATATCTCGCACCACTACATGATCTGGATCTGGGTCGGCGCAGTCGCCGTAATCTCACCGCTCGGAATGATCCTTTTCGGCAGATTCTTAAGAGGAAAGGAAGAATCGTAAAATCAATCACTGCTTCTTAAAACATTGCAGTTTCAGCAAAATCTGAATTCAAAGTAGGGAATCTAGGGAATCTAAGGAACTTAGAGAATTTAGTTGGTTTGAAATTAAGATTTAGTGAAAAATTGTTTTAATTGAATATTTTATTAGAATGGTTGAGAAGTTGGTTTTTATGGAACGAGAGGATTATTTGTGGAAAAAGAAGAACTGATTCGGCAGAAGGGTGATTACAAAAAGTTGATTTCCTATCAAAAATCGGAAGTGATTTTCTGTCTCACTTATTATTTTGTGGAACATTTCCTGCAGAAAGGTGACCGAACCTGTGATCAGATGATACAGGCGGCGCGTTCCGGCAAGCAAAATATAATAGAAGGTTGTGCCGCAGGAATTACAAGTGCTAAAACCGAAATAAAACTTGTGAATGTTGCGAAAGCAAGCCTTCAGGAATTGCTTGAGGACTATGAAGATTATCTTAAAACCCGCGATCACAGACAGTGGGAGGAAAATTCTCCTGAACTTCTGAAAATGCGTGAACTCGGGCGTGAACACAGCGATTCAGACTTTTTTATGAAAATCGCTCAAACCAGACCTCCGGAAACAATAGCAAATATGTGCATTGTCCTTATAAAACAGGCAGATTATCTGCTGTTCAGGCAGTTACAGCGACTTGCCGATGATTTCGAAAAAAACGGCGGATTCACAGAACGCATGTACAAAATGCGATCTCAAAAAAGAAAACCGGAAGGGAAGTAGGGAAAGTAGGGAAACTAGGGAAACTAGGGAATCTAAGGAATCTAGGGAATCTAGGTCCCTAAACACCCTAGACACCCTAGACACCCTAGACACCCTAAATTCCCTACTAAAACCCTACTCCAACACGCATTCATTTCCGTCCCAGGTGAATTCTTCATAGCATTTGAAACGGCATTCCGATGAACTGGAATTCTTGTTGTAAGTTGCCCATGCCGACGGGATCCAGTTTGTTCCGTCCCATGTCTGGGTTATGCTTGAAACAGCGTTCCACTCGGCGTTTTCGGGAAGTCCCGCGCATTCTGTCGTTCTGGTGTCGGGCATGCATTCCGAGCCGTCCCAGGTATAGTGCTTGTCACAGTGGCTGTCATGCAGGAAATAGTCCGATCTGATGCAGTGCGCGAAAGCTTTCGACTCTTTTGTTTCAAGGGAAAGCGATAAATTTGAATCCAGAGTCCATGCGTAAACCGGTATGTCTGAAACAGTGGTCGAAGTCCAAAGCACTTTGTGACGGTTTCCGATTATGCTTTCAGTACCCAAGTCATCACTCCCAGAACAACTGCATGCAAGGCGTCTTTCATCTGAATCATAGTTCCCGGCGCCAGATGCGTTGCCGTTTAATTCGCTGACAGGACATTCTCCTCCGGAAATCATTTGCGAGCAGTTTCTGATAACGGTTCTCATTTCGTCGATATTCGGAAGACGCCAGTCGGTGTAACCGCCTTCATCGAAATCGTCGCAGTAAGCCTTCGCGTTGCCCCAGTCCATTTGTGTTAAAATAATTTCCGACCAGATTATTCCGGTTGCAGGGTCCTCGCACGGTTTTGTGACATTTGCACGGCATTTCGGCAGGCCGCTCGGAGTGTAGGCGACACATTCCTTGGAGTTCCAGACATAATTTTCTTTGCAAATAAACCGGCATGCGTTCGTGCTTGATTCGGCATTGAAAACACCCTTTTCTGAAGGGATCCACTCATCGTTTTCTTTGGTCTGGACTATTTCGGAAACGATGTTCCACTCTGCGTTTTCGGGAAGGCCGGTGCAGGCGGTTTCTCTTGTTTCTGCTTCCTGCGGCTGGTTGTCAGAATCGTCATCGGAATCATCCGAGTCGTCCGCAGGTCCATCCGAGTCATCTGCCGGTTCGTCGGTATCGGATTCATTTTTGCATTTGTTTGTCGCATCGTCGCAGGTAAAACCTTTTTCGCATTCTCCGCAGAAAAGTGCTTTCATAGAGCCGTTTACTGTCGCTATAAAATCGCCGCATTCGACTTCGTGTTCTTCACAGATCTCTTTGACTCTGTCTTCGTCAAGATCTGCTGTTGTATCCTGAGGTTTTAGTGTTTTACCGGAACCGCAGGAAACCTGTATCGCCGCAAAAACTGCAATTATTATAAAAACTTTGAATTTCATGTTTGTTTCCTCCGTAAAAAATCCCTATCTTACGCAGCGGGCATAGTTTTTGGCATCGTGATCACCCTCGAATCTTATCGAACCGGATTCAAACTCCAGCGCGAAGTATTCGTATATCGACCATTTTTCCGCATAATCGCGGTCATAAGAAGATGACCAGAGTGTGACTTTGTCGCCTAATTTACTGAATTTGTAAAGATCTTCCATTGTCAGATCCATATTGAAGCAATCTTCGTTATAGCATTCGGAATAATTTGCGAGGCATCCGCCTTCAAGTTCGCTTACACTGCATATTCCGCCTGTTTCTGTCTTCGGAGAGTTTTCGACAAGTGTCCTGAGTTCATCTATATTTGCCAGTTTCCAGTCGGTGTATCCGCCTTCGTTCATTGTTTCGCAATATGAAATCGCTTCCGTCACTTTCATTTTTCCTGAAGTTATTGATGACCAGACAGTGCCTGTTGAAGAATCCTTGCACGGAAAAGCCGATGTTTTGCTGCATTCCGGGAAAGAAGCGAAGTCGTAAGCCACGCATTTTGTGCCGTTCCATGTATAGTTTTCTTTGCATTTGAAAGCACATTCTCCCGGCTCGCCGCCATAGTGAGCCCATACCGACGGAAGCCATTCTGTTCCGTTCCATGTCTGGATTATATATTCCGCTCCTTCGGCGTGCTGCGGAATGCCGTAACATTTCGAGACTTTTCTTCCCGGCACGCATTTTGTTCCGTTCCAGAAGAAATTAGGTTCGCACGAGTTGACATAGCGGTTGCTCCATACGCATCTGAACGGCTTTTTATCCGTTTTTTGCGCTACATTTATGTCTCCAAGCGTGAAATCTATAAGCCATGCATAACTGTAATCATCCTGATTAGAGGAGGAAGACCAGAGAGTTTCGCGCAGATCCAGCCCGCTGTAATTGCTGTTTTCAGGATTTCCCGGATAACAGGAAAGATCAGCACATTCGCCTGAGCAGCATGCGTCCGTCCTGCATTCATTGAAAGAAAGGCAGTCTCCGTTGACTTCACATTCTTCAGAACCGTTGAAAATGGTTCTAAGTTCATCAATATCGGGGAGTCTCCAGTTTTGCAAACCGCCTTCATCGAGATTTTTGCAGTAAAGAAGTGCTTCCTGCCATGTTGCTTCTTCTCCGTTCCATGAAGACCATATAAGATCACTGTAACTCTCATTCATGCACGGGAAAACAGGTTCATCCAGATAAGCACATTCCGGAAGGTCGAACGTCACACAGTTAGAACCGTCCCATGTCGATTCAATGCATGCACAAACATATGTCGAACCTTCTGGAAAGCATTCTCCGGTCGAATATAATACTGAACCGCACGGATTCGGGTTGCACGGATCGGGCTCCTCATCGGCCGGAATGTCAGGATTGGTGTAAACTGTGCTGTTTTCTCCTCGCACGCAGCGGATGAAAAATTCGTTGGTATTGGCAGCGTGTCTGACTCCGGCATTCAGAAAAAGCACTCCCCATGAAGTATCATCGCTGTATTTTGAAGATGACCAAAACCCTTCGATATCGCCGAACTTGCTGTATTTTCCTTTCGTATCGTTGCCGCAGCGGCATTCGTCGGAAACGCACGTGTCGGCAAGGCACTCTGTCCTTTCGCTGACACGACATTGGCCGGAAGGCATGGTGCCCTGACAGTTCATAATGAGTGTTCTGAGTTCGTCTATGTCCGGAAGACGCCAGTCGGTGTATCCTCCGTCTGTCAGAGTGGCGCAGTAATCGGCCGCATCCTCGCGGTTCATTGCAAAAAGAGCTTTGTCAGACCAGATGAGCCCGCTTTGAGCGTCTTTGCACGGGGTCGAATGTGCCGAAGAACAAACAGGCAGCTCAGATTCTGGGATTTCATCGGGCAGAGTATCTGCATCATCATCAGGTTCATCGGTATCATCCGTTGGATCATCAGTGTCATCCTGCGGCTCATCAGTATCGTTTTCACTTTTGCATTTGTTTGTCGCATCGTCGCAGACAAAACCGGTTTTGCATTTGCCGCAGTTGATTTTATCGTAGGAATCATTGATTTTTACGGTGAGTTCACCGCATTCAGCCTCATGTTTTTCGCAGATTTGTGCGATCGCTTCCGCTTCGGAATCTGAATTGTCAGAAGGTTTTATTTTCTTAGAATTGTCTCCACAGGAAAAAAGAAAAACAGCAGTGATGCCAAGCAGTAACGAGAATAAAAATTTCTGTTTCATATTGCCTCCTGGTGTAATTAACAAAAAACTCGTTTATTGTAATGGAAAATGCAATAAAAACAAGCATTTTTTTTTTTTTTTTTGATTCGATTTAGTGAAGCGTTTTGTTTACGCTTTGTGCATCTTTTTAATGATCCCAAAATAGATGTGGATCGTCGTCAGGAAGAAAACCGGAATCACGAATGCGGCTGTGATGAGATATCCGATCAGCATTGCCGCAGGCCCGATGAGAGCGAGGATAAAATATACAAACAGGTAGGTGTCGCGTCTCGAGAAGTATTTCAGGAAGTTGAGAAGATCCATTTTTGCATAGACAGGTGCGGTGAGATCGACTCTTTTGACGACGCGTTTTTTCTTTTCGAACCAGAATGTGAAAGAGAATATGTTTGTCGTTTTTCTGATGACGATGACATCGAAGTAGCTGACGAAGTTGTGGTACCAGTTGATTGCTACCGAAAGCCACGCGATCCAGATAGGCCATGTTTCAAGGTAAGGCTGGAGAGCAGCTGATGATACAGGGTTTGCCGTGTAGTAGTGTGCGAGTCCGTAACCGAGACCGATAGTCAGCGATGTGTTTACGAACGAATCTCCGACGGTATCGAGCCACTGTCCGAAGTCGCTTGTTTTGTAGGTGAGGCGGGCGACTTTTCCGTCGCAGTCGTCAATTACGGATGCAATCTGCGCACAGAGAGTTCCTAAAATTATGGCGAGGCGCGATCCGCTGAAAGCGACGAACCCAGACATGACTCCGACTATTATCGAGCACCATGTCACCATGTTAGGCGTGAAACGAAGCGGGATCCAGAGATTCCTTGTGAGGAATATTGCCATGACCATGTTTATGCTGCGTGAAATAATGCCGTTTGTAGGTTTGCGCATCTCTTCGAAAAGCTCGAAATCAAGGCGCTTTAATTTTTCTTTTGCATCAACTACGACTCTGTAGCCGGGGCCTGTGAATGTCGAAATGTTTTCCGGAAAAACGCCGTTTTTAAGGAATGCGGCAATATCTTCTCTGTGTTTGTCTGCATTGCAGAAACCGAACATTCCCCCTTTTTCGAAGCGGTCTTCAGAGCTTTCGAAATACTGCTGTTCTACTGCGAGCTTGTGAATGAAGAAAGCACCGTTCACGAAGAGCCACTTTCCTGAAAAATCACGTTCCGTGGTCTCATCTACAGTGACGACTTCCTTCGCGCCGTAAGCCTGCGCAATGTGGATCTGCCTTTCAAGAAGCGTGAGTCCGAGCAGTTTCGCACTCAGATCGTAGGGAACGTTTTTCCCCGTGTATATTGCGACTGAAAAATCCATAACTCCTCCTTAACTTAAACAACGAACGGCACAAGTGCCGAAAGCGCGAAAAGATATATCGCAAAAGGATAAAGTATAGTTTTTTTCATCATGAAAACGAGAAGTTTGAGTGCTGCCAGACTTGCAACAAACGAAGTGACGAAGCCGACGATCGAAGGAACCGGGTCGATCATGGCAAAACCGCCTTTGACAAGTTCAAGCAGAAGCGCCCCTAAAATCGCGGGGATCGCAAGCATGAACGAAAATTCAACTGCTTCCGCGGCGGGAATTTTTCTGAAAAGTGCTCCTGTTATCGTCGAACCTGAGCGCGAAACGCCGGGAAGGACTGCTATTCCCTGGAAAAAACCGATGAAAAGGGCGTCTTTAAGCGTTATTTCTTTGTCGGGAACCGCTTTTTTGAAGAAAGACTGCGCGATAAGAAGTAGAATCGCCGTGAAAGCGAACGCGACTGTGAGATAAACAGGCTCTTCCTTGATAGATTTCATCATCGGCTTCGTCACAAAAAGCATCGCGGTAGTCACGATCGTCGCCGCGAGGATCATCAGAACATAATTGTGCGACTTGTTGAATTTGAATGAAACGCACTCTTTGGCAAGATTGAACAGTTTTTTTCTGAAAAAAATGAAGACCGCAAGAAGCGACGCCACATGCAGCAGAATGTCGTAAAGAAGCGGCACATCCTTGTGTCCGAGCAGTTTTTCAACGAGAACCAAGTGTCCCGAAGAACTTACCGGCAGAAACTCCGTGAGCCCCTGCAAAATTCCCAGAATAATTGAATCAATAATTGTCATTTTTATCCCTTTTTATCAAAAAATTCCGCGATTTTGCCGAAAAATCCGTCGAATCCGGAGTTCGACATGATGACTGTTACGGTGTTTTCACCGCTGTTTGTCTTTACCCAGTTGACTGTGTCGTTTATGTCTTTGAGATAAACCGCTTTATCCGGTGTTTCGGTGTTGATCGTTGCGACTACGCGCTCGGGCTCGAACCTGTTTTCAGGCGGGAACTTGAATGCTTTCGGCGGGAAGCCGACAACGACTTTGTCCGCTTTTTTGAATATCTCGGTATACTGTTTTTCAAAGACGTTCTGGCCGTTCGAGTTCGTTGCGGGGTCGAAAACGACATTGATCTTTTTTTCGGGGAAGAAGTCGATGAACGAGTCTAACGTGAGTTTTACAGCTGTCGGATGGTGCGCGAAATCGCTGTAAATAAGTCCGCCGTTGATCGAACCCAGGTATTCCTGGCGGCGTTTGATGCCTTTCAAAGTCTTTATTGTTTCAAGGATCTTCGCATCTTTGAGATCGAATCCTTCGCATTTGAGGAAGGAGACGAGCGCGCCCAAATTCATCAGGTTCTGCATTCCGAAAAGGGGAGTCTCGAAGAAATATTTTTCGCCGTTTTTGAATGTTGCCGAGAAGAACATCAGTTTGCCGTGTCTTTCTTCGAATTTAACGAATAAATCGGCCGATTTGTCCGAAATGGAGTAGGTGAATAGTTTTTCAGCCGGAATAAATTCGCGCAGTCTTAAATTGTGGTCGAAATCAAGCGAAAGAATGACTCTTTTCTTAGTGATATCAACAAGTTTTTTGAAATTCTTGAAGATCGAGTCTACTGAATCGTAGATGTCTGCATGGTCGAATTCTATCGAAGTCACGATCGTGGTCTCGGGTTTGTAGTGAAGGAATTTCGGCCCTTTGTCGAAAAACGCGGTGTCGTATTCGTCGCCTTCGACCACAAAGTAGCCCGCTCCTTCGCTGAAAGCCGCGTTTGTGCCCGAAAATTCGGGGATGCCGCCTATCATATACGACGGATTTCTGCCGATACCGGCAAGAACTTCGCTGAAAACGGTCGTTGTCGTGGTTTTTCCGTGGGTTCCCGAAATTACGACAGGCGATTTGCCGTCAAGAAGAAAATCTTCCATAAGAGAAGGCATCGAGTAGTAGGGGATCCCGCATTTCATAATGAACGCGGCCTCTTCCGACTTGCCGTTGAGGGCGTTTCCGACAACGATGAGGTCAGGTTTTTCTTCTTTGACGAGGTCAAAAAACTTTTCCATCGGGTAGCACGGAATCTTTTCTTCTTCAAGCTTCGTGCTTACCGGCGGATAGTATTCAAGGTCGGTGCCGATGACGTTTGCCCCGGAGCGTTTGCAGATGATCGCGAGAGAACTTACACCTGTTCCGCAGATCCTCGCGAATAAGACTTTTTTTCCTTTGAGTTCCATGGTTCCTCCTTATTTAAATTTTCAAATAA
Organism: bacterium; assembly: GCA_017963125.1. Classification (GTDB taxonomy): domain Bacteria; phylum UBP6; class UBA1177; order UBA1177; family UBA1177; genus UBA1177. The sequence goes on along the minus strand of JAGCUA010000063.1, from coordinate 3,989 downwards.
AACCGAAAAAACAGCAGATTATAGCGATATTTTCAAGAATATCGAGAAGAAAAAGCCCTGAAATCACTCTTTTAAAAAAAAAATTGTTTTTTTAACTGACTGCCCTGATCCAGCAGGTGAATATAACTGAAACAAAGAGTAAGGCCGATATGTTCTGTGCGGTTCTGCCGGGAAGGTCGCGCTTTGAAAAAAGTGCTCCGAATATCATTCCTGCCGGAAGACCGGCGACAAAGCCGAAAAGGTGCGCCAAAACATCGCTTTTTTCACTGCTTCCGAGCATGGCCAATAGACCGAGTGCGGCTCCGAAAGGGATCCAGCGGCCGAGTTTTTTTTCGCGGAAACTGTCGAAGAACTGCAATCCGGCAAGAACTCCGATAACGCCGAAAACAGAGGTCGATGCGCCGATAGAGTTGTGTGCGCTGCCGTAGAAAAAGGCGTTCATTACATTTCCGGCAAAACCTGTGAAGAGGGCAAAAAGAAGTGCAAAACCGGTTCCTGTCATGGTTGAAAGTGCCCAGAGGACGATCCCGCCGAAAACGATGTTCGAAAAAAGGTGCTTGTAGTCGCCGTGAAGTGTGAGTGCCGTGACAGCTCTGAAAAATTCCCCTTCGGTTATAGCCGCTGCGCTTGACCTGCCTGCTTTTATGAGTTCCAAGTGGCCTGATTCGTAGATGAAGACGTGAAATGCGGCAAGTAGCGCTAAAGTCAGTATAAACTGGATCCAATCGACTTTTTGAAAACGTATGTGGGCGAATTTGTTGGGAATTTTTTCTATCCTGCCGGATGCTTCGTAAGCTGATATTTCGCTTTTCGCCTTTTCGTAATCCGGCAGACCGACTTCTATCTGCCACGAATTCCAGCGGAAAACGGCATTGTTTGCGATCGAGAGAGAATCTAAAAGAAGCGAATATTCGCGCGCTGTTTTTTTGTTCGGTGCAGGTATGTATGCGGAATTGTTCTGATTGTCGTCCATAAAGAATTATTTGCCGAAGTATTCTTCGATTTTGTGGTGTTTGAGCCCTGTTTCCTGATTGATTTCAAGAACATAGTTAGCAAAAACTTTGTCGTATTTCGTGACGGAGTTTTCTTTGTCGGGCCAGCGGATCTCGATCTCTTCGACTTCGCAGATATCCCCGAGACCGATGATCTGAAGGTGGTCGTTCTGGAAGCCGTTGAGGCCGTATGCACCCTGAACTTCGCGGACGAACTGCCTGCCGCCCGCTTTGACAATGATCTTCGCACCGATCGCATCGCGGTTTGCAGTCGAGCCGGAGATATCGATTATAACTTTGTTCGCATCCTGGCCGGTGTCGTTGCGGAGCACTTTTATCCACTGCTTTTCAGGTTTGTTCTTAGCGTCGGCATCGCTTGCTGACCAGCGCATGAACGATGTTCCGACAATAAGATCGTAGTCGCCGTCTCTGTCGATATCGACGAATGCGCCGCCGTGAGCACGTGCCACCTGTGCCTCAGCTTCGGAAGCTGTATCTTTGAATTTTCCGTCGGACTGCTGCTGGAAAAGCATTGATTTCGTTCCCGGATAATCGGAACTCAGAATGTAGATGTCGAGTTTTCCGTCGTTGTCGAAATCGGCTGCAAAACCGCCGAGATCGCCGTCGTTCCATGAACCTGAGCGTTTTCTTGTAATGCCGCTTTCCTCTTCAGAAAGGCGTTTAAGAGGTTTTTCCGGAAAGCCGTCGTTTATGATGAGCTGCGATTTGTCGCTGGCCTGACCGATATGCCAGTGTGCAAGTTCGATCTGGAAAAGATCGGTGTCTCCGTCGCCGTCGAAGTCGCCGCAGAGAGTCCCTGCACTGTTTCCGCCGAGGCGGTAAGGCTGATCGTCGAAACCGGGTGTCCAACCGCTTGTTCCTATGCCGCTGCAATCGATTTTCGCTCCTTTTGATACTGAGCAGTAATCAGTGTCTTTGTTCGATGCATCTGCGCAGTAGCACGCGAAAAACTGGTCGTCGCCGTAGTTTTCGTTGTCATCGTGAGCAAAGCCGGAGCTTATCGAAAGGTCGTCGAATGTTCCGTTACCTTTGTTTCTGTAAAGCATATTGTAGGATCTTCCGTAGCTTGAAGTGAGAATGTCGGCAAAACTGTCACCGTCGACATCGCATGCGCTGACACCCCAAGTCGGCTTGTTGAATTTTCCGGTCAGAAGATTCTCTTCGTTGTAAACATCGGTTTCAAGACCGCTTGCTCCGTCAGCGATGTTCTGAAATTTACCGTTTCCGAGACCTTTCATAAGCGTGTCGGGTTCGCACGAGTCAAGATAGCCGTATCTGTTATAGTGTCTGCCGACGAAAAGGTCGAGCACGCCGTCGTGGTCATAGTCGAGGAATGTCGCGCCGGCGATGGCTTCAAACATATCGTCATAAACGAAATTTCCTCCGGCATATTTGAATGTTCCGTCTCCGTTTCCGAGGTAAACACGGGAATAATCGTTCTTGAACTGTTCGTTTGAAAGGGTGTCGTTGTCAATATAGACGACGTTGAAAGCGTCCTGAAAACCGTCATTGTTCATGTCGGCGAAAACGACGTAGGTCGATGCAGCACCGTTCGTTCCGTCTTTAGCTGCAAAAAGTCCGCTTGAGAATGTAACGTCTTCAAAATTTCTGCCTTTCATGTTTTTCAGAAGTTTGTAAAGATTCTGCGGTTCGTTCTGATCTTCACGGGTTTTTGAAGTCATAGATGTATAGACATCCGGCCATTTGTCGCCGTCGATATCGGCAACCGTTATCTGTGTGCCGAGGGCGTTGAGTTTCTGAACACCCATTTCTTCCGAAATATCGGTAAATTTCAGTGCGTAAGGACCTGCTTTCGGAGTCAGGCATATCGGCTCAATGACTTCTTCATCAGGATCCTGATCTTCGTCATTTACAGCGTTTTCATCGTTTGCCGCATCTTCGTCGGTTTCAGATTTTGAGCTGCTTCCGCATGCTGCGATGGAAAAAACAAGCAGAAAAAGTAAAAAATAAATTTTTTTCATAGAAATCTCCTTTTGAATGTCAAAAAAAGCAAAGACCTGCGATTATAGCAGAAATCCAAATAAAACAAATAACCTCTCCGTTCCAAAAAAAGAATTCCGTCTCTTGTTTTATTTCCGACTTTCCGTAAAATATCCGTCCGGTTGGTGTATTGCTTTTATTATGAGGTAAAAAGTGAAAAAAATAATTTATTTATTATTTTGTTTTGTGTGTTTTTCGAGTGTCTTGTCGGCAAAATTGCTGACGCATCTTGAATTTGAAAATTCATTGGAAGACAGTGTTGGTGACAATAACGGAACTTTTTATGGTTCAAATTCTACCACCTATCAGGTAGGCAGAAACGGAAAGGCTCTTCTTTTCAATGGAACAAGTGATTATTTGGAATTCGGTAAAAATTTTGACCCAAGATATAACGGACATTATTCCATTTCAATGTGGGTGCTTTCCCAAGAACAAGCCTCTTCCACAAATAACAACTGTTATATTAGCAGGCATACAAGCTCCGGGGGTAACGCAATTCGTTTTGGGTATTTTAGCAATCAGCTTTCATTCAGCGTAAAAAACGAGGTGGTATATATTTCTGCTGCAGGGAATGAGCCGACAGGTGGTTGGGTTCATTATGTTATTTCTGCAAGAGAACAAGATAACGGGACGACTTCTGTTGCAATTTATAAAAACGGTTCTCAGCTTTGGAGCGGGACATTAAACGATGTCGCCGGAACTTTAAATAATGGCAATAATTCCTGGGTTCTGGGCGCAAATCTGGATCCTGCAAATTCAGAAATAGACTTTTTCAAGGGAAAAATGGACGATATCCGCATTTATGACTGGAATATTACCGCTGACGAAGTTAGGGAAATATATTACAAAGAAGCTGCAGCTATCCATTTGAGAATGGATGACTCTTTCAATTCTTCATCAGCCGGCTACATTCCCGGAAATCAGGCAGGTGGAGCATTTTTCAAGCAGGGTATGGAAAACCGTTCGGTATATCTT
>JAGCUA010000062.1 GCA_017963125.1 bacterium | reverse complement strand
TGTTTTCCAATTGGCTCGAAACATCAGAATCCCTCCATTACTTAGAGTAAAGCTCAACTATGAGATTTTCCTTAACATCCTGCGGTAAATCTTCTCTTTCGGGAAGGCGGATAACTTTTCCCTTCATTTCGTCTTTATTCACTTCCAACCATGCCGGAGTCGCGATTCTTGCCGCGATGTTCTCGTCAGCCATGATCTCTTTGAATATTTTAGCGTCTCTGCTTCCTTCCTTAACTGCAACGACATCGCCTTCCTTAACGATAAAAGACGGGATATCGGTGCCTTTTCCGTTGACAGAAAAATGTCTGTGGTTGATAAGCTGTCTCGCCTGAGCTCTGCTGTTTGCAAAACCAAGACGATAAACAACATTGTCGAGTCTGCATTCAAGCATTCTGAGCAGGTTTTCACCGGTTGCGCCTTTCTTCAGATCAGCTCTCTTGTAGAAAATACTGAACTGTCTTTCAAGCATACCGTACATTGCTTTTGTTTTCTGCTTTTCACGAAGCTGAATTTTGTATTCAGTGACTCTTTTCTTTTCGCGGCCGTGGAGACCGGGAGAATAGGGTTTTCTGTCGAACGAGCATTTGTCTGAATTGCAGCGTTCGCCTTTAAGAAAAAGTTTTACACCTTCTCTTCTGCAAATTTTGCATTTTGCCTCTTTGTTCTTAGCCAAAGCTTCCTCCTTTTGAGCTAAAAGTTTACACTAACCAACGAATTAAACTCTTCTTTTCTTTTTAGGACGACAACCGTTGTGCGGTATCGGAGTGATATCTCTAAGAAGTGTTACGTTGTAACCGATATTTGCGAATCCTCTGATTGCAGCTTCTCTTCCGCTTCCCGGACCTTTAACAAAAACGCTCAAAGTTCTCAAACCGTAATCCTGAGCCTTTTTGCCGGCATCTTCAGCAGCCATCTGAGCAGCATACGGAGTGCTCTTTTTGCTGCCGCGGAAGCCTTTGAGACCTGCGCTGGACCATGACAGAACGTTACCGCTGACATCAGTGATCGTAACAATCGTGTTGTTGAAACTGCACTGAATATAAGCAAGTCCCGTCTGTATATTCTTTTTTACTCTTTTCTTCTTTTCAGGTGCCATATTATTTCTCCTTCAACTATTATTTTTTCTTTTTCATAAGATTGCGTCTCGGACCTTTTCTCGTTCTTGCGTTGGTACGAGTTCTCTGACCTCTGCACGGGAGACCTCTTCTGTGTCTGCGGCCTCTGTAGCTGCCGAGATCCATCAATCTTTTGATGTTCATAATAGTTTCTTTTCTAAGATCACCTTCGACCGTGAATTTCTCATCGATAATGGCTCTTATCTTGACAGCCATCGGCTCATCGACATCATCACTTTTAATGTTTCTGTCAATGCCTGCTTCATCAAGTATTTTCTGAGCGCTGGTTCTGCCAATGCCGTAAACGTACGTCAAGGCAATTTCCATTCTCTTCTTCCTCGGAAGATCAATTCCTGCAATACGAACCAAGTGTCACCTCCTGTTTTTTCGCGACAACTATATTAACCTTGTTTCTGTTTATGCTTAGGGTTCTCGCATATAACTCTGAGAATACCTTTTCTCTTAACGATCTTGCATTTTGAGCATATCTTTTTTACCGAAGCTCTTACTTTCATCTCTCTCTCCTTAATTATTCGAATTAGCGTTATTAGCAGTATTGTTTTTCATTCTGTGGACGATCCTTCCTCTCGACAGATCGTAAGGCGAAAGCTCGATCTGCACTTTGTCGCCTGGAAGTATGCGGATAAAATATTTACGCATTTTTCCAGAAATGTGCGCGAGAACCGAGTGACCGTTTTCCAAAGCCACTCTGAACATCGCGTTCGGCAGAGTGTCGACGATCGTTCCTTCTACGATAATGCCTTCTTCCTTACTCATCGGGAACCTATCCTCTTCTGCTTTTTATAAGGGAACCTTTGCCGCCGATCGAGAAACCTTCATAGTTGTTGCTGATGAGGTAACTCTCAATCTGTGAAGCCATATCCATAGCAACACCTACGACGATAAGTATCGACGTTCCGCCCATATAGAACGGAAGCCCCATTTTGTTTCTGAGAAGATCCGGGAGCATACAAACGGCACAAAGATAGATAGCGCCGCCGAACGTGATCCTCGAAAGAACCGTGTTGATGTATGCGACAGTCTCTTTTCCAGGTCTGATTCCGGGGATGTATCCGCCCTGTTTGTTGATATTCTCAGCGACGTCGTCAGTTTTGAACTGAATGAACGTATAGAAGAACGCGAAGAAAATTATAAGGGCGAGATAAAGAAGGTTGTAAAGCCATCCGCCCGGATTAAGCCATGCCTGAAGCGATCCCATGCTGAAGTTGAAGAAATTTGAAACCGTAGCAGGGAACACTAAAAGTGCACTTGCGAAAATCGGCGGGATAACGCCGGAAACATTGATTCTGAGCGGAAGATGCGAATTCTGGATCTGTCTCGCACCGCCTGTAGATCTTCTTGCATACTGAACCGGAATTCTTCTCTGTGAACTTTCAACGAATACGATGACCGCGAAAGTAGCAACCATAACGAGGACGAATATTACGACCTGATGTGGCTGAATCATTCCTTCTTTCAAGTACTTACCCATATCGAAGAACATTCTCGGGAAACGCGCTACGATCGACGCGAAGATGATAAGCGAAACGCCGTTTCCGATACCGCGGTCTGTGATCTGTTCGCCGAGCCACATAAGGAAAAGCGTACCGGCAGTCAGAGTAATGACTGTCAGAATCCTGAAGAACCAGCCGGGGTTGTTGACGACGACTTCGCCGCCTGCACCGGTCAGACTTTCAAGGAATTTTGACATCATGAAGCCCTGAACGAGACACAGAATAACCGTACCGTATCTTGTCCACTGGGTTATCTTTTTATAACCCTGCTCACCCTCTTTCTGCCATTCGCCTATCTGCGGAACGATAACCGCAAGAAGCGACATGACGATCGAGGAACTGATATACGGCATGATTCCGAGCGCAAATATCGAAAGGTTTTCCAAAGCACCGCCGCCGAACATATTGAACATACCGAGAAGCGTTCCGTCCGATTTCGTGGACATGATTTTTTCCATGACCGAACGGTTTACGCCGGGCGTCGTTACGAATATGCCGAGCCTGTAGACACCGAGCATCATCAGAGTAAAGAGAACTTTGTCTCTGAGATCCGGAATCTTGAAAATGTTTTTTAATGCCTTACTTATCAAGCTCTATCTCCTCTGCTTTTCCACCAGCTTTTTCAATAGATTCTTTAGCGCCTTTTGTAAATTTGTGAGCTCTGACCGTCAAAGCCTTGCTGCCGAGATCGAACTGGCCGAAGAATTTGACCATGTCGTCGTTAGCGTGGCAAAGTCCTGCCGCAAGGAGCTTATCGAGTTCGACAACTTCGCCGTTTTCGAACTGATTAAGGTATCTTACATTGATTTCGCAGACTTTCTTAGCAAATTTGTTGAAGAAACCTCTCTTCGGGATTCGTCTGTTGTAAGGCATTGTACCGCCTTCGAAACCTCTTCTTACGCCGCCGCCGGAACGTGCTTTCTGACCTTTGTGGCCTCTTCCAGCCGTACTTCCTGTGCCGCTGCCGTTACCTCTGCCCACTCTTTTCCTGTCTTTCAGGCCTTCGGGTCTTTTAAGTTCATGAAGCTGCATTATGTTACTCCTCTTCTTTCAACTGATAATCTTTAACACCGACATTTCTCTTGGCTTCAACACTTTCGATGCCTTCGACATTCAAAAGAGCGTTAAGAGTTGCCTTAGCCATGTTGTGCGGGTTGTTCGAACCGATACTCTTGGAAAGAATATCCGTAACGCCGGCCGCTTCGAGGACAGCTCTGACCGCCGAACCTGCGATAACACCGGTACCAGCCGATGCCGGACGAAGGATGACTTTACCTGCGCCGTATTCGCCGACGATTTCATGAGGAACCGTTCCTCTGAGCAACTTGATCTGGCAGATATTCTTTTTTGCTCTTGCAACACCTTTTCTGATCGCTTCCGGAACTTCTCTTGCTTTGCCGAGGCCGATTCCGACGGAGCCGTTTCCGTCACCGACAACCATCAATGCTGCGAAACTGAAATTTTTACCGCCTTTAACAACCTTTGCAACTCTGTTTACATAAACGAGCTTCTCGTTGAGTTCAAGAGACTCCGGATTAACCGGTTTATTCATTTCTTTCATAGCTACTCCTTAGAATTTAAGTCCATTTTCCCTTGCAGCATCAGCAAGAGCTTTTACTCTGCCGTGGAAAGGGTAACCGTTTCTGTCAAAAACAACAGCTTCGATGCCTTTTGCTTTGCATCTTTCAGCTATAAATTCGCCGATTTTCTTTGCAACAGCCTTTTTGTCACCTTCGGGCTTTACAAAATTTTTCTCATCGGACGAAGAAGCTGCAAGCGTTACTCCGGCAACATCATCTATAACCTGAGCATAGATGTGTCTGTTGCTTTTGTAAACAGTAAGTCTCGGACATTCCGGAGTGCCGGAAATTTTCTTTCTGATAGCCGCTTTTCTTCTTATTCTTCTCTCTTTTTTAATATCAGGTCTCATAAATCCCTCCGCTAACTACTTACCAGCCGCCTTACCAGCTTTTCTTCTGATAACCTGGTCTTTGTAAAAAATACCTTTTCCTTTGTAAGGTTCAACCGGACGGAGTCTTTTGATCGTCGCAGCGAAATTGCCGAGGAGCTCTTTGTCTGCGGACGTAAGGGTTACTTCATTGTTCGTCTTGTTGACTTCGGCAGAAATCCCCTTAGGTAATACCATCTCTACCGGATGAGAAAAACCTAAAGAAAATCCGAGTTTATCACCCTTAAGCTCAAATTTGTATCCGGTTCCCTTTACTTCGAGAGTCTTCGAAAAACCGTTAACGACACCGTGAACCATGTTTGCGATAAGCACTCTGGAAAGACCGTGAAGAGCTTTGCTCTCAGCCGTTTCGTCGCTTCTTGTAACATGGATTTCAGATCCTTCGACCGCCACATGAATGGAAGGATGAATCGCTCTTTCCAATGTTCCTTTCGGTCCCTGAACAGTCACGACATTGTCTTTCACGGAGACTTTTACATTGCTGCCGAACTGGATCGGCATTTTTCCTATTCTTGACACTTTACCCTCCGTTACCAAACTCTACAAATAATTTCGCCGCCGACATTGAGTTCTCTAGCCTTTGCATCAGTCATAACGCCTTTGGAGGTCGTTACGATCGAAATTCCGAGACCTTCGCGGACGAAAGGAATCTCTTTAGCCTGGGAGTAAACTCTTCTTCCCGTCGTGCTTACTCTTTCAAGATTCGAAATAACGCTTTTGTTGCGGTAGTATTTCAAATCGACAGAAATCGTTTTCTTACCGTCGAGTTCGTTTACTCTGTAATCATTGATATAACCTTCTTCCTTGAGAACTCTTGAAATTTCCTCAAGTATTCCGGATGAAGGAATTCCTGAAACGGTTTCCTTGCCTGCAAGGATCGCATTTCTGACTCTGGTAAGATAGTTGGAAACTAAATCATTCATTGTCATATTTCACCTCTTCAACTACCAGCTCGACTTGGTAACACCGGGGATAAGCCCTTCGTTAGCAAGCTTTCTGAAGCACAATCTGCACATATTAAACTTTCTGAAAACAGCCTTCGGCCTTCCGCAAAGAGGGCAACGAGTATAGGCTCTGACTTTAAATTTCGGTTTTCTTTCCGCTTTCAAGCGAAGACTTTTCTTAGCCAAACTGTCCTCCTACAAATTAACTGTTAAAAGGCATATTGAACTTCTTGAGAAGAAGTTTCGCATCTTTGTCGTTAGTCGCCGTGGTGACTATCGTGATGTTGAAGCCTTTTGATTTTTCAACTTTATTGAAGTCGATTTCCGGGAAAATGAAGAACTCTTTGATACCGAGAGTATAATTTCCCCTGCCGTCGAAACCTTTTCCCGAAACACCTTTGAAGTCTTTAACACGCGGAAGCGCGATATTGATAAGGTGATCGAGGAAATCGTACATGATGTCCTTACGCAAGGTTACCGATGTTCCGATAGGCATACCTTCTCTGAGTTTGAAGGTAGCGATCGATTTTCTCGCCTTGTTGACAACGGGTTTCTGACCGGTAATAGCCGTAAGCTCTTTTACAGCGTCTTCAAGGATCTTCTTGTTCGAAATAGCCTCGCCGAGACCCATATTTACAACGATTTTCTCAATTTTCGGAACAGCCATGATCCCGACATTAAGCTCATTTTTCAGAGCCGGCTTGATCTCGTCTTCGTACAAAGCTCTAAGTCTGCTTTTATACTTTTCACTCATTTTCTTCTCCACTATTCAACGGTTTCGCCGGTTTTCTTGCTGACTCTTACGCGTTTGCCGTCTTCAAGAGTTTTCATTCTGAAAGAAGTAGGCTCGCCGGTCTTCGGATCGAGTGCAACGACATTGGAAACGTGGATCGGCATGCTTTTGTCAACGATGCCGGCTTCCTTCGTAGCGGTCTGCTTCTGATGTTTCTTGTAAACGTTTACGCCTTCGACAATAACCTTATCTTCAGCGACAAGGACTTCCAGAACTTTTCCGGTTTTGCCTTTGTCTTTTCCGGCAATAACTTTTACCATATCATTCTTTTTTATTTTAGCCATTGCGCACCTCTTACAATACTTCCGGAGCGAGAGAAACTATCTTCATGAAACCTTTCGCACGGAGTTCTCTGGCAACAGGGCCGAAAACACGCGTTCCGACGGGCTCATAGCTCTCGTCAATCATAACGACGGCATTGTCGTCAAAACGGATGTAGGAACCGTCTTCTCTGCGGACTTCCTTGTTCTGACGGACTATAACAGCCTTTTTAACATCGCCTTTTTTGATTTTGCCTTTAGGATCAGCAACTTTTACAGCTACGACGATAACATCGCCTACGCCGGCATATCTTATCTTCGAACCGCCGTAAACTTTAACGCACTGAACTTCTTTGGCACCGGAGTTGTCTGCCACGGCCAGTCTTGTCATTTCCTGTATCATGGTCTATCTCCTGCTTTCGCCGATTTTTTCTTTTACAAACCAAGTCTTTCTTTTGCTGATGGGCGCACATTCCTGAATTCTGACGATATCGCCTTCATGGAATGCATTCTCTTCGTCGTGTGCAAGATATTTCTTGCGTGCGGTGACAACCTTCTTATAAAGAGGGTGTTTGAAACGGCGTGTTACGCGAACCGTTACCGTTTTGTCCATAGCATCGGAAACGACTGTGCCGACAAGTATTCTTTTTGCCTTAATCATTATTTCACCTCAGTCCCGTTCTTTTTTTCAGTAATGATGGTTTTGATCTTAGCGATATCTCTTCTCACAGTCATGATGCGGGAAGGATTCTCAAGCTGTCCCATCGTCTTCTGCATTCTAAGATTGAACTGTTCTTCTTTGGCGGTAAGAAGCTGAGCTTCAAGCTCTGCCAAAGTTTTTGCTCTCAATTCAGAAACTTTCATTTCAGTTCATCTCCCTTTCCAATGATTTTTGTTCTAAGAGGAAGCTTGTGGGAAGCAAGACGGAAAGCTTCGTTTGCAGTTTCCATATCGACATCGCCAAGCTCGAAAAGGACGCGGCCGGGTTTGATAACGCAAACCCACTCTTCCGGGTTACCTTTTCCCTTACCCATTCTGACTTCGAGAGGTTTCTTCGTGATCGGTTTATCCGGGAAAAAGCGGATCAACATACGAGCGCCTCTCTTTACCGCTCTCATG
>JAGCUA010000002.1 GCA_017963125.1 bacterium | reverse complement strand
GTATTCTTCACCAAGTTCAAGACCGGTCACAGTCGCGGAATAAAGATTTTCTTCCGAGACTTTAGCCGTAAGTTGTGCAATCGTGTTTTCAAGTGTCGGATTCGACTCAAGTGCATACACAAAACCGCGCTCGCTGTAGCTTGGAACACCTTTTGTCAGAATCTCGGCATTCAGAACTGCGGAAGAAGAAGTGATATTCGTCGTTTCAAGCGTGTTGAGTGTCGGAAGAACGGTTGCGTTTGTAGCCTTTACCGTAAGCTGCTTGTTGCCGTCATTCGATGTAACATGGATTGTCGTAACATTTTCACCGCTTTCCAACAAGCTTCGGTCGATATTCACGATTACACCCTGCGTGCCGCCCGCTTTAAGTTCACCGCCTTCCTTGCTGACAGACTTGATCCAGTCTGCAGAAAAGGACAGTTCCCATTTCAATTTTTCAGTTCCGTCGTTGAAAATGTTGAACTGACGCGAAACATCGGCAAGTTTTTCACCGAAATCGAGCTCGGAAATGTCTTTTCCGTCATCATCGACTATCCTCAATGCAGCAGGAAGTTTTTCCAGCTGAACATCGCCTTTGGACTGTTTGCCTGATTCGACGGTGATGTCACTGCTGCTATCGCTGTAACCGGTCTTTGTCACAAAAAGAGTGTAAGTGCCGGTTGCAACTTCATTGAACTCGAACTGACCGTCACTGCCTGTAACCGTTTTCAAGCCTATTGGCTGAAGCTCAACACCGGCATTGATTATGGATTCACCTGTAGCCTTGTCAGTGACAATACCGTAAATCGAACCTGTTTCACCTGTTACATTGGAATCACCAGATCCGCCGCTGCCAGATCCTTCCGAACCGCCGCAACTAACCAGAAATGCAAAAACCGCGAAAACTAAAAACATCGTGATTTTTTTCATAGTTTACCTCCGAAATTTCACAATTAGTATCTGACGCAACGGACAGAGAAAGACTTGGAACGGTAATCATAGTCGTATTTGCTGGCACATGATTCTTTACTTGACGAGAAATAAACATAGGATGCATAACTACTATCGCCTGTAGTAGATGACCAAAAGCTGCCAGTATCTCCTAATTTTGACTGAGATCCTGCACAAAGAGTTTTTAAAATATCCGATGGAGGCAGAATCCAATCAGAAAAACTTCCTTCCGTTAAATTCTCACAATAGCTTATTGCAGAATCCCAATTCATGGCTTGAAGTGCACGAGATGACCACATATAGTTTGTTTCTGCATCTACACAAGGTGTTATATTTTTAGAGTCACATTGTGGTAATTGGTGACAATCATTGTTCCAGAAATACCCATTTTCACAACTGCAATCATAGGTTGTCACACCAGTAGGATCACAGATTCCGTTACCACACGGATTCTTTTCGCACGGATTCAAACATGTTAAACCATCAGAGAAATAATCGTTTTCACAATCACACTCATAAGTTGTTGTTCCTTTAGGATCGCAAGTTCCGTGATCTCCGCAAGGATTCTTTTCACACGGGTTTACACATATTGAACCATTGAAGAAATAACCGTCTTCTTTACACTCAGAATTTGTAGCCTTTATTATAAGCTCCTTGTTTCCGTTACTCGTTGTGACCTGCATTGAAGTCGTGTTTTGACCAATCGGGAGCTTGCTCCGGTCAATCGTAGCAACAGCACCATAAGCCGCCCCAGGTTCAATCTTAACAGTGAGCGGACTTTGCAAGCTTACAGAAGTTACCCATTCAGCTGAATAACCATCAGTAATAATGGTGCAATCAATAGTCTTAGGACCGGCATTATAAATTTGAAACTGTCTCGAGATAAGCTCCGTACCAAAATCCAACTCGTTAATGGGATTTCCCTCATTGTCGAGAATATCCAGCATTGCGACTTCCGCCTTTTTTTTCTCAAGTTGAATATCGCGCTTTACCATCTTGTCTTTCACCGTAATCACATAATCATCAACTAAATCCGAGTATCCGGCTTTGGAAACAGTAATCGAGTAGTCTCCTGATGTAAGATCCCTGAATTCAAACATTCCATCAGAACCCGTCAGAGTCGTATCTCCGCCAGGACGAAGCTGGACATTGGCGTTTGCAACATCTTCGCCTGTGATAAAATCAGTCACATGACCGTATATCCCGCCAGAACCACTTGATTCTTCAGTTCCGCCGCAACTGATCAGAAATGCGAGAACAGCAAAAACAAAAAGCGTTGAAATAATTATCTTTTTCATTTTTGACTCCTATATACATATTTCTCCAATAAAAAATCCATGTGTACTTTTTTACCCGACTCAACATGTATGCTCTCAAATGTTTCAAAATAGCCTGCCTTTCTTACCCATAAATAGCAATCTCCAGACGAAATATCCGAAAATTCGAACATTCCATCGGAACCAGTCACTATTTTCTGCTTTACTGGACCACCTAAAACCTCGTCAGAAAGTTCAACAAAAGCATTTTTCACCGGCTCACCAGTGACTTTATCAGTAACAGTCCCAAAAATTGAACCGGGTTCGCTGCCGCCGCAACTGACTAAAAATGCAAGAACTGCGAAAACCAAAAGCATTGAAATGATTGATTTTTTCATTTTTCTTTTCTCCATAACAAATTCCTTGTGAGACATTTTAGGAAACGTCTCTTTGACCCGAACAAAGAACATGCCTAAATAAAAAACTTCCGCCGCTTCTTTAAAAAAGCGGCGGAAAACCAAGAATCGGATCAGTCTTTTCTGTTAGAAAACTCGCGGTTTCACTCTGTTTTTTTGAGTGTTATCGTGATGTTTTCAGTTTCTCCTGCAACAGGTTTTACAGTCTTGCGGTTGGTAGAGTAACCGGTTTTCGAGACAGTTACGGTATACTGCTGGACATCCAGATCAGCAAAATCGAAGTAGCCGTCACTGCCTGTAAAAGTGCTTTTGCCGCTAGGACTAAGGTTAACACTTGCTCCCTCGATCGCATCGTGGGTGTCAAGATCTATGACCTGACCGGTGATGCGTACGAAATTGCTGGAGCTGACAGCAGGCTCGCACGAAACGAAAAACACCAAAATTCCAAGGCAAAAAATAAGTTTTTTCATCGTTTGTAACCTCTAAAAGTTAAGATTCATGGCAAGTCCGAAAGAATACGGCGTCGCAACGGGCATAAAAGAAAGTTTTTTGCCGTCAGCCTCAATAAACGGTTCGCCTTTTGAAACGGCACCGTCAATAATGTTCGCGATATACAGTGCTGCAGCAGCACCGACAAAGGCCCAGCCTGCATAACCGGCGTAATTTGCCCAGTCGGTATAGCTCTGTTTCTGCCCGGTATCGTGCGTAGTGTTTCGTTTGCTTTTGTAGTAGGAACTCATTCCGAACGATGCCGCGATTCCGCCGATAAAAAGGATCTCGCCGCCGATAAACAAACCGCCTTTGACCTTCTGCCCTTTGTAGATCTGAGCCATACCGGGAACAAAGACCCTGGCCGAAAACGGATAATCGCCTGTCGAAATTTTGACGTTTTCAACCTGGTATGTCGGATTTTTCGCCGTCTGGACAAGCAGATAAACAGTATACGGATACGGACCGCTCTGATGTCTTTCAACATATTCAGCCAAAACTCTCGATGTCACGATAACATCATGCCCGTTATCCACTTTCATCTGTCCGTTTTCAGTGACAACTCGGGATTCTACGCCCGTCGCCATGCTTCTCTGCTTTATGACCTGCTGCATTGCTTTGTCTCTGGTGTCGTTCAAGTCATAGCCGCTGTATTTGACGACTTCAATATAGGATCTTTCGAGATCGGCAAAAAAACCGTCAGCCCATTTCGGACGATCTGAAGCCATAAGATCAAGTGAGCAGATAAGCAGAAACGCTGATAAAAGAAAAATTTTTTTCATTGCTGTTTCTTATTAGTTTTTGTGTTCTTCTCTATATTTTTCGAAACGCTCTTCCATCTGTTTTCTGTATTCATCTTCATGGAAGTCGATCTTCGTCTTTTCTTCGTCAGTCAGAGCGTCTTTAACTGCATCAGCAACTTTTCCGGCAAGATCTCTTTTGTTGATTTTAATACCTACATACGCTTCCATTCTGCCGTCAGCACCGACACCGGAATATTTTACGCATTTAGCCTGAGTGTCGTTTATAACTGCATCAATGATCTGGTCGCCTGCCTGACTGATCTTGGTTTCGATGTCGTTGCCTCTGTTGTTGCCGTGGCTCTGAGCGAAGTCGCTGACCATACCACGGTAAGTGTGTTTTACCTTCATACGGCAGATAGTCTGAGCATTGACAAGCGCAAACTTTTGAAGTTCGCCTTTCTGCTCCATGCTTCCTTTGTAAATTCCGGTAGCTGCAAAATAGTCATCGTCATCATACATCTGGCACGGAGCTTCATAAGAATCTCCGAACGGATTGGTCTGAGCCGGAGCACTGCTGCCTGCTGCTCTCTGCGGTTCTGATCCGCATGCCGTCATAAAGAACACAAAAACCATCATTGAAACGAACATAAATTTTTTCATTTTTCTCTCCTAAAAAAAGTTAGTAAAAAAAACCTAAACAAAAAAACTCTTCTTTTTACATTTTTGTTGGATATAGTCAACAAAATTTCTTTGAAAGACAAAACCGATTGAAATCTTTAGAAAATAAAAAGGGGCTTACCTGACGCACCTAATATCACCTAAGTTTTTGATTTTATTATGGCGGTCTTTTCTGCCTTTAAAAAATCCGATACAGGATGCAGAATCCGGATCTTTCTGCGAATCTGACGATGACCAGAACCAGAATTCGTCCGACTTGTCGATCCCGCAGATTTTCTGTATTTTATAAATTGCTTTGAGTTCTTCGATCGTAGGAATGTGCCAGTCAGTGAAGCCTCCCAATTTCAGATTTTTTGCGTATTCCATTGCATCATGCCAGTTCATCGGGGTTTCGGCACTTCCTTTTTGAATCATCCTGATCGTGCCCAAGGGCGGCACCACTTCAATATAGTCGCCTCGGTCGATAAAATTTCTTGAAACTTCCGAACTTGACTTATTTTCGGCTGCACCTTTTTTCCGTGCCAAGGTCTCCCTCCTTAAAAACAGCAGTTTCACTTCAATATCGAAACTGCAAAAGTCGCTTTCATATATCATTTTTGTTTGATTTATACAACAAAATTTTGTTAAAAAATTCGGTTGGCAACATTACAATAATATGACGGTCGATTTGCTTTACACAAGAAGAAGTTCAATTATCTCGAACTCGAGATTTCTTTTGTATTTTTGCGGCGTTATCATGCTGAAACTCTTTGACATCCGGAAACGGATTATTATAATGCCTGCGATTTTTTTGCTTATTGAGGTCAAATATCGTGACAAATGCTGAAATTCGTGCTGAGTTCGGAAAAAGACTGAAGTTTTTGAGAAAATTCAGAAAAATGTCTCAATGGGATCTTTCACGTCTGAGCGGAATCGACAGAGCCTATATTTCAGAAGTCGAAAACGGAAGAAGTGCCGCTACGATAGACCTTATCAACCGCATGGCAAGAGCTATGGATCTGTATCCGGCCGAGTTTCTCGTTTTCAGCAGGGAACAGCCGGTACGCTCTTATGAAGGCAAAAATCTTTCAGATTCCGCAACAAAATAATAATAAAAGCAGTTGTTATCCGGCAGTTAAAGCGGTAGATTTTGTGGAAAGTCTGCGGGCGGGCAACCCGCGCTCCGACATTTTAGTTTGCAGCCTGGATCGCAGTTGCAGCGACTACGTTTACGATATCGTCAACCGAGCAGCCTCTCGAAAGGTCGTTGACCGGTTTTGCGATTCCCTGAAGGAAAGGACCGACCGCTTCTGCCTTTGCAAGTCTCTGAACGAGTTTGTATCCGATGTTTCCGCTCTGAAGGTCGGGGAAAATCATGACGTTAGCCTGTCCTGCGATCGGGCTCGACGGGCATTTCGTTTTTCCTACGCTTGCAACCATAGCCGCGTCAGCCTGGATCTCGCCGTCAGCCTTGAGATCCGGAGCCGTTTCGTGAACGATTTTTACTGCCTCGACGACTTTGTCTACGAACTCGTGTTTCGCGCTGCCGTAGGTCGAGAAGCTGAGAAGAGCAACTTTCGGATCCATGTCGCAGAACGATTTTGCGGTCTGGGCCGTGAGAATCGCGCTCTCTGCAAGTTCAGCCGAAGTCGGGTTCGGGTTGACTGCGCAGTCGCCGAAAAGGAACATTCCGTTGCTGCCGAGCTCGCAGTTCGGAACTATCATAACGAACGCGCTGGAAACAGATTTGATTCCGGGTTTCGTTTTGATGATCTGGAGTGCCGGGCGGATCGTGTCGCCGGTCGAATGGATGGCACCGCTGACCAAACCGTCTGCAACGTCTTTCTTGACCATCATCGTTGCGAAGTAAACTTCGTCAGCCATCATTTTGCGGGCTTTTTCCATATCGACGCCTTTCGCCTTTCTCATTTCGTAGAAAGTATTGACGAAATCTTCGTAATATTCACTGTTTACCGGATCAACTATTCTTGCACCGTCGATTTTTACGCCGAGTTCTTTTGCCGCAGCGTTGATCTTTTCAGGGTTTCCGATAAGGATCGGTTTTGCGATCTTCTGCTCAAGAATGATCTGGGTAGCTTTAAGGGTTCTCGGTTCGGTTCCTTCCGGAAGAACTATCGTTTTCTGAACCTTGATTGCCTTTTCGCGCAAAGTTTCGATAAAATTCATTTTTTTCTCCTTCAAAAAAGTTATTAAAAGTTCAAAACAATTAAAGAACAATTTTTGCGCGAGTATAAGACATGAATTTGTTTTAGCAAGGAAAATAAAACTGCAAAATTTTCCGATGCAAAAAAATCTTTATTGACTCAATTTCCAAAAAGTCTATAATCCATCGTTTTTTTGTTAAACTTTTCGGAGGAGACGATGAAAAAATTCTTACTGGTTTTCATTTTTTGTATTCCGATGCTCCTGTCAGCCGCAATCGGCGACACCGGCATCTCCGTTGCCCCGGACGGAACGACCCTCAAGTGGGAAGAAGGTGCGTGGGACTTCTTCATCATGCACAAATCCTTGGTTGAAAGACAAACCGGAGCACATGACACTGGTACAACAAACCCGCAGGCAGACACTTGTATCGATCCCAACATCGGTTCAACCTACAGACTCACATCGAAACACATTCCGCCGGATGCAGATGTCGACAAAGCGTTTCTTGTATGGCTTGCACCGCAGGATCCTGACAATCTTATGGGAAACACCGACAACTCGGTAACGCTTACGTTCACAAACGCAGCTTATCCTGAAATAACACTTACAAAAGAAGTTACTGCTTCTATTCAGGGCAACCTTGCGACAACGCAAACCGGCAACTTCGAATACGAAGCTCTCAACATGCCTGATTCAAGCACAGGCAACACAGGTGTTTTCACCTACCGTGTTGAAGTTTCCGACTTCATGAAAGAAATCATCGCAATGGGCGAAGCAAAAGGTATGAACCCCGGTGAAGCTCTTTACGGTGACTACAACGTTAAGGGAATGGAATGCTCCAACCATGACAACTACCTCACGACAAGCGGTCTTGTCGGCGGCTGGGCACTTCCTTTCGTTTACACTTCATCACACATCAACCCCAAGAAAATCTATTTTTACCACGGCCTTGCAGCTTACCGTTTTCAGGCAGCGTTCCTCACGGTTTCAGGTTTCGAACTTCCGGCTGAAGCTGTAATCAAACTCGGTTTCGTCGTTCACGAAGGTGACCCGGGCCTTGCAAGCAGATCAGGAACAACCATCATCGGAACGGCTGAACCTGAAGCTATCGGAATCAGCGGATTCTCCGATCCGGCAAACTATGCCCTTCT
The DNA here is from genome assembly GCA_017963125.1 of bacterium. Taxonomy (GTDB): domain Bacteria; phylum UBP6; class UBA1177; order UBA1177; family UBA1177; genus UBA1177. Next base: position 96,547 of record JAGCUA010000002.1, on the reverse strand, counting down.
TTTCAACGACTGCAACCCGCCGAGACATCAGGACAGCACGGGTATGGCTTTCGAATACACCGAGATCTACAACTCGATCTCTTCGCTTTTCAGCTGGGAAAACAGTGATGAGTACTGGTGTGTAGGCAACCCCGATTTCCCGCTTGACACGGCAAATCCGATTGAATACGCGATTGATGCCGATATTCTTGTTGTAGACTCCGGCCCGACCGGTCCTTTCTACGGCAAATTCAACAAAGGCGACACACAGTTCGGCCTTAAAATCGGCGCTAACCAGGACCAGGTTTACACCAACATCCTTATTGTCAGCGTTGATACCAAAGCTCCGAAATTTGATATTCCGGCAAACCCGAAGACTCCCGACGGCAGAGAGAAAAGCTACTGCTCATGCTCGACTGAGGAAGATGCAGTATGCTCCGACAGACCTTTCTACTACACGATCAAAATCCAGAACTGGGGTGAAAACCAGGCTGGCGGTGTAAAACTTCAGGATACGCTTCCGCCTCAGGTCGAATACGTTCCCGGAACGACTGAAATCGCTACGAAGTTCGATGCAAGCGGCAACGGAACCGACTGGGCGCCTGTTGAAGACGTCAACGGCGGATTCCCCTATGCTACCGAAAAGACTATTGCCGACATTATGACCGTTCACTGCGACAAGCTCAACGAACCTGACTACTGCAGCGAAGGTGCTTGGGTAAGATTCGTCGTAAGACCGAAATCGAACCTTTCGAAGAACGAAGTCATCAGAAATACGGCTGTAATCACCGGCGACGGTCTCCCCTACAACTCCAACAGCAACATTCCGCTCAGACTCAAACTCGGAAAATGCCCCGCTGTAGCTGAATGTGAACTTCCTCCGAAAGCTCAGTGCGGCGGTGTCAGAACCGAAGGCAACGACAATTACTGCAAAGAAGACAAAGACTGCAAAGACGGCAAAAAATGCATCGACAACGAATGCGTTCTCGATTCGAATGCTGACCTTGCAAGCAATTCGGAAATCAGCTACGACCTTGGTCCGAACTCTCCTGACAACGGTTCGTCCTCAATAATTGTCAAGTCGCAGAGCAACAACCTAGTTCTCGGTCAGTTCTACCTTCTCTCCGAAGGCAGCACCGGCAAATATTACAACCTCAACGAAGCCAAGTTCAAACTCAACAGAGACACCGATGTCATTGCAAAGAACTTCAAGCTTTACAAAGACAATAACGGTGACGGCAAAGTCGATGAAGGTGACACTCTGATTGCCGAAACTGAAGACATCAAGAACTCCTACTACGTTGAATTCGCGATCACCGATGCAGCGAACAGACTCACTGCTACCGGCATCAAAAACTACTTCATCGTCACCACGGATGCTTCCATGGCTGAAAACGGAAGGAACGGCAAATTCAACCTTCAGATCGAAAACAACGGCGCTTTCTCGATCAAAGACAGCGGCGAAGTCAAGGTAAAAGGCTCCAAAGTCGATTTTGCATCCTTCAGACTTGAACCCACAGAAGGTTTTGTCTTCACAAAAGGTGAAAAAGACCCGCAGGTTCCTTCATACAAACATTTCAACGGCGAACATGAAATTCTTCAGATCAGAACAAAGTCGCTCGGATCGCCTGATGCTATAAGCCACATCAAATTAAAAGTTTCATCGAACTACGCTAAATTCGGCGAAGGCATCAAATCGATCTCACTCATCGTAGACAACGACAAAGACGGTCTTGATTCACCCGGCGACACTCTGGTTACGAAAGTTTCTGAATTCGAAAGCACGACGACAGTCACTCTCGACGGTCTCAAAGACATTCTTACCTATGCTGCCGATGAAGAAAAATTCCTCATTCTCAAAGCTGAATTCAAAATGAATGTCGGTGAGAAGGCAAAATTCCAGATCCCGTCATCAAACGGTGTCAAGATATCGGGCGATAAGGAGATCATCGAACTTCCGCTCTCCTCGAAAGAATTCGCTTACGAATGCGACAGCACCGATCCGACCTCCTGCGGTTCTTCAGATGACGACGGCAGCGGTTGCGCAGTATCGGCACTTCCCGAAGACTCAAATAACGCTCTCTATATCGTTTTTGCAGCTTTCGCGGCACTCCTTGCACTCGCAGGCGTCAAAGTTTTCGCTTCAAAGAAATAGTTTCCAAAACATAAATTTCCCCTTTTCAGTCCCATAAAATTTCGTAAATTCACTCTACAGAACATATTTTTTATTTACTTCTATTTCCTGACACTCTAAAATGTTTCGTTTTTTGATTTTATCTGGAGGATTTTATGAAAAAGTTTTTATCCCTTTTGATTTTTCTGTTTCCAGTATTTCTTTTCGCTGTTATCGGTCAGAACGGTATTTCAATTGCTCCCGACGGTACTCTTCTGAAATGGGAGGAAGGCGCTTGGGACTTCTTCATCATGCACAAATCGGTCCTTGAAAGAAGCCCTCAGCACATTGCCGAAATAAATGACAAGGGAGAGGTAATTGACGACACTTCCAACCCGCAGGCTGACACGCTGGTCGATCCGGCTGTAGGCACGACATACAGGCTCTCTTCAAAACATATTCCGCCGGATGCCGATATTTCGAGAGCTTTCCTCATCTGGCTTGCCGATGTGGATCCGTATCAGCTTGACCAGCCGACAAAGAACTCTGTAACGCTCACTTTCACGAACGCAACGGACCCGACTCTCACCGTCTCGCAGGAAGTCAAGGCTAATATCCAGGGAGACCTTTCAAAAGACAACAAAGGTATATTTGAATACGAAGCAGTCCGAGTTTCTGTTGAAGACGGTTATAGAGGAGAGAACTTCTGCCCTAATGATACAGCCAAATATACCGGCGTCTACACATACAGAGTCGAAGTCTCCGATTTCATGAAAACGATCATCAAAATGGGTGAAGAGAGAGGCATGAACTCAGGCGAAGCTCTCTACGGCGATTACAACGTCAAAGGGATCGAATCCTCCAACCACTGCTACTACATGAAACAAAGCTCGATGGTAGGCGGCTGGGCGATTCCTTTCGTCTATACTTCGGCAAACATCCGCGCCAAGAAGATCTATTTCTACCACGGTCTTGAAGCTTACCAGAACAAAAACGCTTTAATAGCCGTCAACGGTTTCGAGCTTCCGGACGAGGCGATAATCAGACTCGGTTTCGTCAATTTTGAAGGTGACCCTGGCAGAGCAAGGATGAGCAACGGTATCGCCACACTTCCTCCCGAAGGTCTTTCGATAAGCGGTTTCGCTCAGCCCAACAACTACAGCATTCTTTTCAACAAATGCAATCCGCTGAAAAACAAAGACAGCTCCGGCAACAACTTCAACTACACTGAGATCTACAACTCTATCTCATCTATCTTCGGATGGCAGGATAGCGAAGAGAACTGCATCGGAAATCCTGACAACCCGCTTGATCCGTCGAATCCGATCGAATACGCGATCGATGCCGACACTTTCCTTGTAGATTCGAGATTTCCTCCTTTCGATACTATGTTCCAGAAAGGCGACATGCAGTTTGGTCTTAAGATCGGTGCGAACCAGGATCAGATCTTTACAAACTTCCTTATCGTCAGCGTTGACACGAGACCGCCGCAGTTCGATATTCCCGAAAACAGATTCACGCCGAACGGAAGAGAGAAAGACTCCTGCTCCTGCGCAAAAGAACCCGACACTTTCTGTGCCGACAGACCTTTCTACTACATGATCAAAGTTCAGAACTGGGGTGAAGATTCCGCAAGCGGCGTAAAAGTTCAGGACAAACTTCCGTTCCAGGTCGAATACGTTCCGGGAACGACCGAGATCGCTACAAAAATCAACGAAGAAGGTCTCGGCACAGACTGGGAAACAGTTCCCGATGTAAACGGCAATTTCCCGTTTGAGGAACCGAGAGTTGTCGCAGATGTGCTTGAACACTGCAGACAAAGCGACTCGGTATGCGAACAGAGCGCATGGATCAGATTCGTTGTCAAACCGAAATCTGACCTCTCCAAAAACGAAGTCATCAAAAACATGGCTTACATCACTTCAAACGAGACGGCCGCTGCTTTCAACACGAACAGCAACATTCCTCTCAGACTCAAAATAGGGACCTGCCCTGCGATCTCCGAATGCGAACTTCCTTCAAAAATGGAATGCGGCGGCGTAAAAGTTGACGATCCGAACTACTGCTCTAAAGACGAAGATTGTGAAAACGGCAAAAAATGCATCAACAACTCCTGTCAGGAAGTAGCTGCAAGCGACCTCACAAGCGGGGCTGAAGTAACTTTCGGCGAAGGCGTCAACTCTCCTTCCAATGAAGGTTCGGCAATACTTATCCCCTCTCCTGAAGAAGGAATAGTTTTAGGTCAGTTCTACCTTTTCGCGGAAGGCAACAAGGAGAAATCCTACAAGTTCAATTCGCTCACGTTTAAATTCAAAGCGGAAAACGACATAATCGCAAAGAACTTCAAACTTTACAAAGACAATAACGGCGACGGCAAAGTCGACAGCGGCGACACTGAAATCGCTACGGCTGAATCGCCGAAGAACTCCTATGTAACCTTAAATATCGGCGAAGCAGGCAGACTCACGGCTTCCGGCATCAAAAACCATTTCATAGTAACTACCGATGCAAAAACGACTACAGATGCACGTCCCGGAAAGTTCAACATGATCATTGAAGGAGCTGAATCCTTCAACATTTCCGATGACGGCTCACCTAAAGTTACAGGAAGTTCCATCGACTTCGTTGAATACAGATTTGAACCTAATGAAGGCTTCATCATCACGAAAGGTTCCAACGATCCTAAAGTTCCTTCATACAAAGACTTTAACGGCGAACACGAAGTCCTTCAGGTAAGAACGAAATCGAAAGGCGCAGCCGACGCAGTAAGCTCGATAACGCTCAAAACTCCGAACAACTACGTAAAATTCGGCGAAGGAATCAGATCCGTTTCAGTCATCATCGACAAAAACGGCGACGGTCTGCACTCGGCAGATGAAGAAGTCATTGCAAAGATAAGCGATTTCGCGAACCCGACCACCCTTCTTATCGACGACCTCAAAGATGTTCTCAAATACGAAGAGAATGAAGAAAAATTCCTCATTTTCAAGTGCGAGTTCAAGATGAATGTCGGCGAAAAGGCAAAGATCCAGGTTTCAAGCGTAAAAGTAAAGAGCGGAAATCCGGTAGTCGAAGTGCCGGTATCTTCGAACGAATTCGCTTACGAATGCGACAAGAACGATCCGAATTCCTGCGCTTCAGACGATGATGAGGGCGGCTGCGCGATCTCGGAACTTCCGGAAGATAACGACAGCACACTTTATCTCGTTTTCACGGCATTAGCCGCACTTCTTGCACTTTCAGCAGTAAAAATCTACGGATTCAAAAAGTAATCTCAGATTCCTGAAAATATATTGTCCGAAGTCACGACTCGGCAACAGATCCGCTGCACAGAACATAAAGCAGAGTTCTCGCCCTCGTTGCAGCGATGTATATGAATTTCGAATAGTTCTCCTCGGGAATATCGTCAAGACCACAGAGAATGACGACTTTTGAATCGAGTCCCTTGAAACTCTGTATCGTGGAAAAAACAGGCTTGCCGGAATCGTCAGGAGCTCCCGTTTCCGAAACCTCGAATCCTGTTCTTGCAAGAATGGAGTTCGGATAACGCTTCGCAGAAAGGAGGGTTATGTCGGAACTGCGCACTCCGCCGCGCTCCAGCCTCTTCAGAATATCCGTCAGCTTATCTTTGAAATCGGCATCTCCGCGATACTGTACTTCACGCACCTGCTCGCCGTCCTCCTTAAGAAACGCGTTGAGTTTTATGCCGCTCGCCTTCGAGCAGTATTCGCCTATCTGAATCGTGTTGCGGCAGTTCGTGGAAAGTTTGAATTTCGTTACACTGCACTTCGAAAGCAGTTCCATCCCTTCCCTGTATTCTGAGTTGTAGATGTTCTGGTTTTCATCGTAAAAAAGGATCCACCTTCCCTGCTCCAGACCGCCTTTCAGCAAAGGAGACAGGGCTTTAAGATAGGCCGGACTCACTACATCCTGCCCTTCATCCATGACAAGAAGGTCGTACCTCATTTCCTGCAGTTCGGCTTCCGGCTTTAAATCGAGATATCTCCGGAATTCCTGCGGAAGGATTTCGGAAAAATACCTGTCATGGTCGCTCGATATCATCGCCTGGTCGACCTCGACATATCTGCCGAACAGAGCGTGCAGGTTTATGATTTCGGGGTTCGTCAAAGGCTCAACTCTTCTCTGGAGATTGGAGACAAGATTCTTGTTGAAAGTGATGTAGAGAACTCTTTTCCCCTTCAATGCCGTTTTAAGGGCGAAATCAAGCGCGAGAACGGTTTTTCCGGTTCCGGCGGCACCTTCTATCATCAGACGTTCGTTTTCTGAAAGAGCATCCATTATCACAGCCTGATCATCCGTTAGTCTGAAAAGGCTCTCCTCGACGGCGTCAAGCCTGTCGGAAAGAGCCGGGATAAACCGGAAATTTCCGCGCATAAAATCCTTTATCATCACGATTTCATCAGCAGAAAGCGTCTCTTCCGGCTTCTCTCCGCGCCTTTTCATCCAGTAGTCGAAAATCTTGTTGATGTACGCTGTAATACTGCGGCTGCCGGCATCGAAAACTATTTCGGGAATACTCTCCTGAGACTGGTCGCAGAATTTGATGTCGGGAAATATTACGCCGCATGCGACCGGAACATTCCTGAGCTTCGGATCGTCGGCAAACCTTCTACTGAGTTCATCTTTCAGTGTGAACATGTTTCCGTTCACCTGAGCAAAAGGACTCTCCGTTTTCTTTGTCACGCTGCCGTTCTTTCCTCTGTATATCCAGACTCCGTTGTTCCGCTCGACACTTCCTCCCTTGATTTCAAGGCATGCAACGCCTCTCGCGCAGATGACGACGAAATCGACCTCGCCGTAAACTTTGCCGGCATGACGCGGCAGACCGAGCGAATGAAGGACATACGCATTCTCCATTCTGAATTTTTTCAGAGCTTCAAAAATTTTCTTTTCGGCACCGCTTTTCACCTCTCTGCCGATGTACGGAGGAATAAAAACAGGACTCATCTGCACCTCGATAAAAAAACTACGTTCTATGTGATATTCAAAAACAGCTGCTTTGTAAAGTCTGCCTGAGTTTCAATAATGATGCATTTAAGCGCTAAAAGATATCCTCGACATCTCCGGAAGCCTGAGGCAGCAGTTTCGGAGCTTTCATTGTGAACATTTTGATTTTGGCTAACGCACGGGATTCGATCTGTCTGACGCGCTCTTTTGAAATACCGTACTTCTCGCCGATCTCTTCCAAAGTCATCGTTTCATCGGCCAGATAACGGTTCCAGATCACAAATTTCTCCCTTTCGTTCAGAGTGCTTATCGCATTCTGGAGCTTGATCTTCATATCTTCGTCGTCGATTTCCTGATCAAAATCGCTTTTATCCTTGAGTTCTATCAGTTTTTCATCGCTTCCTTCGATCGTCTGGTCTATCGAAACGTCGTTGTAGGATGAAACGACCTGAAGCGCGTCTATGACCTTGTCCGGAGTAACGTTGAGTCTGCGCGCAACTTCCTGAATAAGCTCTTCTTTCGATATTTCGCCGTCTTTGTCGTAACTCTGGATGTCTTTGATAGTCGCCATCATATTGAAGAAAAGTTTGCGCTCGTCCCTGCTTTTTCCGAAGCGTACGATACTCATCTGACTGATGATGAACTCCTGGATCTTAGCCTTGATCCACCACGTCGCGTAAGTGGCAAAGCGGACACCTTTGTCGAGATCGAACTTCTGCAGAGCGGTGAGAAGACCGAGGCTCCCCTCCTGAATGAGATCGGGAACATCGCGGAAATTCCTGAATTTGTAGGCAAGGTTAACGACCAGTTTCAGGTTGCTGACGACAATCTTCTGCGCCGCCTCCTTGCTCTGGGTCTCCTTGAATTCCCTGAAAAGATCGGCTTCCTCCTCACGCGAAAGATCGGGAATGGAAAGAACGCTGCGGATATAGGTCGAAAGAGTGTTCTGTGACAGTATCGGGATTTTGGTTGGGATCTGTTTTTCGCTCAAAATGGCCTCACTTTTTTCTTATTCTGACAACCTCGTCGCGGAGTTTCGGATCGGCACAGTTGCTGTTGAGCCAGATCCCGAAAAGAGCCCGTTTGAAATCGTGCCCTTTGATTTCGCCTAAAAATTCATCTTCAAAATAGACCTTCGTTCCTTTATCAGGAAGGTACAGAAAAGTTATATGCTTGTTTTTCTTAGGATTTTTTCCGGAATTTTTCAGCATGTCCAAAAAAGTGTCGATTCTTGTCTGGATCGTTTTCAGGAACTCCTTGTCGTGGCTCATTCCGTAGCTGAAACCGCGTCTGAGCTCGCTGATGAGCTTGTTCATACCGAGAAGGTTCGAAAGCGAAACAAGCCTGATAGCCATAGGAACATCCGCATCTTTGAGCTTCATATTGGCAGTTTCAGTTCCGCCGACATAAAGTCCGATCGCGTAGATGGAAAACGAAGCCGGCGCGAAAACCCCGTAATTCCTGAGCGGGATCGTCAGATTTTCATCGACTTTTATTTCGGGATCATACTTTACTTTTGCGGCAAAAACGGGAAATGTCAGACAAAAAACGATAATCAGAGAAATAAACTTCCTCATTTAATCCTGAGTTCTTCCTTCTTGAAATTGACGACAAAATCAACGGCGTCTTCGATCTTCATCTCCTGTTTTTCGTTCGTTTTGCGGATCTTCACTTCGACAACGCCTCTTTCGAGCGATTTTGCGCCGAAAATGATTTGTACCGGATATCCGACAAGGTCCGCGTCGTTGAATTTGAATCCTGCCCTTTCGTCGCGGTCGTCGATAACAGTTTCGACTCCTGCAGCGTTGAGTTTTTCGTAGAAATCGAATGCGGCGTTCTTCACTTCCTCTTTATTCATCTGGAGCGGAAGAACGATAGCTTCGTACGGAGCGATCGCCATCGGCCAGATTATGCCGAATTCGTCGTGGTTCTGCTCGATCGCAGCTTGGACCGTTCTGCCGACGCCTATTCCGTAGCAGCCCATGACAGCCGGAACAGATTCGCCGTTTTCGTCGATGAATTCGCATTTCATTTTCGAGCTGTACTTCGTTCCGAGATAGAAGACCTGCCCTACTTCGATGCCTCTGCATTCTTCAAGAACACCGTCGCAGTGCGGACATCTTTCACCGGCCGTCGTTACGACGAAATCACCTATCGCATCGGGCGTGAAATCGCGTTTTATCACGACATTTTCCGTGTGGAAACCGACTTTATTTGCGCCTGCTGTAAGCGAAGGCATCGTCGTTACCGAATAGTCGGCAAGGATCTTTATCTGCTTTTTAAGCCCTACCGGCCCGATGAAACCGTGCTCGGCGCCGGAAATCTCTTCTATCACCGAATCGCCTGCAAGTTCGACCGCATTTCCTTTGCAGAAAGCCTGAACTTTCGCTTCGTTTATCTCTTTGTCGCCTCTGACAAGAATGAGGACCGGTTCTTCATCGACCATATAAATCATTGATTTCATTATTTCTTTAGTGGTTTTACCCAAAAAAGCGGCAACTTCTTCGACCGATTTCTGATCCGGAGTTGCGACATCTTTCATTGCCGGAACCGCCGAAAAATCAAGAGCGTTTTCGCTGTAAACGGAAGTCGCTTTCTCGAGGTTTGCCGCATAACTGCACTTGCTGCAAGAAAGGATCGTGTCCTCTCCTGCATCTGCAAGGACCTGAAATTCGTGGCTCATATCGCCGCCGATAGCACCTGTTGCCGCATCGACCGGTTTGAATTTTAGGCCGCTTCTTCTGAAAATAGCGTTGTAAGCCTCGTACATTTTTTTGTATGATTCCTTAGCCTTCTCCTCGCTGACATCGAACGAATAACCGTCTTTCATTATGAACTCTCTGCCTCTCATCAGACCGAAACGCGGACGGACTTCGTCACGGAACTTGCTCTGGAACTGGTAAAGGTTGTACGGGAGCTGCTTGTAGCTTCTGAGATTGCGGCGGACCATGTCGGTGATGACTTCTTCGTGCGTCGGACCTAAGCAGAAATCGCCGCCCTTTCTGTCTTTCAAACGGAGAAGTTCAGGACCGTAATAGCTCCATCTGCCGCTTTCCTGCCAAAGTTCCGCCGGCTGGACTGACGGCATGAGGACTTCCTGACAGCCGCGTTTGTTGAGCTCTTCGCGGATTATGTCTTCAAGTTTTCTGATGCTTCTGAGCGCAAGCGGAAGGTAGTTGTAAACGCCGCTCGCAAGTTTCTGTATCATTCCGGCGCGGTAAAGCAGACGGTGGCTTTCGATCTGCGCCTCTTTCGGAACTTCCTTCAGTGTCTGGAAAAAAAGCTGACTTACTCTCATTTGAATCTCCTATAAAAAACAAAAATATAACAAATTACGGGCATTCATAGCACAATCAATCGTTTCTGCCAAAAAATTCTTCGACTCTGCGTGCGATTTCGGCAACAGGCAGGACGTTGAACTTCACGCCTGCAGGTGCAGACCTTATAAAATCGCGGCCGTAGTTTTTCTCGGCGATGCGCTTGTCGAGCACGGTAACAGTCCCTATATCGCTTTTCGTGCGGATCAGCCTGCCGAAGCCCTGTTTGAATTTGAGCACCGCATTGGGCAGCGTATACACCTGAAAACCGCCCTTCCCCGTTTCCTGCTCGAGACGCGCCACATAACGCTTGATGAAAGGATGGCTCGGGAAACGGAAAGGAAGTTTTACTATAACGAGATTTCGCAGAGTGTCGCCCTTCATGTCGATCCCTTCCCAGAAAGTCTCGGTCGCAAGAAGAGTCGCGTTCACGTCTTCGCGGAACTTCTTCATTATCGCCTGAACCGGCAGCTTTCCCTGCGAAATGACCTCAAAATCGAGGTCTGAAAAATATTTGAGAGCAGCTTCACGGTGGCTTATCGAAGTAAAAAGGACAAGTGCGCCGCCGCCTGAAGCCTTGACGATGTCGTGCGCCGCATCGATGCTCGCCGAATCGAAAAGCTCGCGGTCCCTTGCAGGATCGGGCATATCGCCGCCGATGAAAGCCTTTATCTGAGAGGCATAGTCGAAGCAGCTCTCTAAACTTACAGCCTTCTTTTCCCTTTCAGAAAGGGCAAGCCCGCTTTCGCGGTAGAAAAAGTCGAAACCGTGCGCATCGCGGCTCGTCGTGAGAGTCGCCGAAGTAAAAACTATGCTTTTGGTATCTTTGTAGAGATTTTCCGCCAGGATCCGCTGGACCTCGAGCGGGCTGATCGTCAAAGTGAGCGTTTCCCCGCTCTTTTCACCCCAGAAGACCTGATTTTCGGTGTTCGTCCCGATGCAGAATTCGCTGTAAAATCCGGCGTAAGAGGCTAATTTCGCAACAACTCCCTCAAGATCGGTGATAAGCGAACGGTTCATGTCGTCCATGACGGTCCTGAGTTCTGTATGTGCGTCATCCTTTTCCTTCAAAAGTTTTACTACAGGCGCGATCAGATCGGTAACATCGGTAACAACAGTCACTATTTTGCCGAGAATGTCGGTCATTTCCTTCCGTTTTTCGGGATCGTCGAGCTCGAAAAGCGTTTCGTCGCTGTTTCTGCCCAAAATAGAAATCAGTTCGGGAAGAAACGAATGTGCAAATTTTGCCTGAAAACCGCCTGAAAGTATGTTTACCGCCTTTTCAAGCGGCTTGAGCAGCGCGGAATTCGCATTATTGCTGAGGATCCTGGTCAGAAGCCCCTGTCCTGAATTAGTGTTGTAAAGTTTGCCGAGCAGCTTTCTGACGCTGTTCGATGAAACCGATTCGCCTAAGAAACTGACCGCGCTTTTGAAAATATTGTGCGCCTCGTCAATGACTAAAATATCGAATTTCGGCAGGATCCCTTCGCCCTCGTCTTCCGCTGATTTCATCGAGACATCGGCCATAAGCAGATGATGGTTTACCAGAATGAGAGATGCAAAATTCGCCCTTCTTCTCGCTTTGAAGAAGAAGCACGAACTGAAAAAACGGCACTTGCTTTTTTCGCAGGCAAGCTCGTCGGCACAGATCTCGTTCCAGATATCGAGCGAGACCGCAGAATTCATGTTCGAACGCGACCCGTCGTCGGTGTAGTTGAGCCAGCGGTCGATCTCTTCGACAGTTTCGAGCGTCTTCTGCGATGCATCGTCGTCGATCTTGGTCTGGACACTTCCCATTCTGAAAGCGGCATAACGCCTTTTGCAGAGATAGTTGCTTCTCCCTTTCAGAACGACAGTTCCTATATCGCCGATATCAAGTTTTTTGAGAAGAGCCGGAATATCCTTGTTGAAAAGCTGCTCCTGAAGTGCGATCGTCGAAGTGCTGATCACGACTCTCTTCCCTTTGTTTTTCGATACGTAAAGCATCGCCGGAACAAGGTATGCGAAACTTTTTCCCGTTCCGGTCCCAGCCTCGGCAACAAGAACAGAAGAAAAATTTATCGCCTCTGCAACGCTGAGAGCCATTTCGGTCTGAGGCTGACGGAACTCAAACGAAGTGTCCGACTGCGCAAGTCTGCCGTTTCTGCTGAAAATTTCGGCGACTTCATCAAGATCTACGGGCTCTGTTTCGGTATTTTCAGGTTCGATCCTCTCGACAACAGGAAAAATGTTTATAACATCGTTGTCGACAATGTATGAACCGATGCTTTTCTCGGCTGCATGGGCTGCGACTTCAATATCTGCAGCACTAGGATTTACGTTCCCGCTCGGATGGTTGTGTATCAGAATTTCGCCCGGCTGGGCAGTTGCGATAACCGCAGGAACAGAACCGGCGTCACCCATCGCGGCACGGCGCAGGTCGCAGACTTTTCCGTCCGAACCGGCCCGACCGACCATAACGATCTCGTTTCCGTCGTTCTGAGAAATGAAATATCTCGCAAGCCGGATGGCTTCCGCCGTAAAATAAAGTTCAGCTTTGAACGACATAAATTATCCGAAAAGCTAAAAACCGCACGAAGCGGCAAAAAACTGAAATTAATCAGTCATTGATGCGGGAAAGAAGATCTTTTCCAGCCTTGAAAAAAGGAAGTTTCTTCTGATCGACGTTTATCGTTTCGCCGGTCTTGGGATTTCTGCCTTCATATGCACCGTAAGTGCGGACTACGAAACTGCCGAATCCTCTGATCTCAACGCGCTCGCCGTTGTTGAGAGCTTCGATCATCGCATCAATCATAAGGTTTACGAACTGTTCCGCATTTCTCTTTGAAAGGTTTGCTTTTTCTGAAAAAACAGCAATTAAATTCGACTTATTCATTCACTCCTCCATAAAAAGTCTTACTCCAAAAAAGCCGCTCTTTTCTATTCATTTTTTTCGATATTGCAAGAAAATTTTCCATTATTTTAACACTTTAAATTTATACAGAACCCCCATGTCCGAAACAAAGTATAAAGAGCTTTTGTCGCATACCGCGTTGCTCGAAACACCGTTCGGTATCATCATTGAGTAATGTATCTTCGTAAAATCAGGGGAAAGCAGGTAAATAAACGCGTCGGTATCGCCCAGCATCGGACCTTCGCCGGAAGTCATCGCGACTGCGAAACCGTTGCCCGCAACAAGATTCGTAACATAATTCATCGACTTGAAAGGCTGGGTCTTGAATTTTCCGTCTCCGTCGAAAAGAAAAATCCCGCGGCGGCCGAAACCTGCGAAGCCGTTTTCGTATTTGAAAAGCTCGAGATCCTCCATGTTTTCAAGTTTTACCGGTTTTCCGTCAACGATCACGCCGCCGTATTCTCCACCCGAAAAAAGAATCGAATCTTCGATAGTGGTAAAGGAAAGGATATCGAAGAAATCGCGTTTTTCGAACCTTTTCATCGAGTTCGCTGTTTTAAACTTGTAGTAAGGGATCAGATCGACCTTTCCTTCATCGCGCAGCATGAAAAAGGTAATAGTTCCGTCTGAAAAACCGAAAACGATCTTTCCGTCGACCACGACCGGCGGAGCAAGGCGGACAACAGAGAGTTCCTCGTTGTTCTCATAGTCGCTGTACATGTTTTTGAGTTCGCCGTTCTCCTTGTCAACGACATATATCACGCTGTCGTGGAACTGGATAAGTACGAATTTGTCTTCGTAAACGAAAGGCTGTGCCGCGACTGTCGCCTTTCCGGCTATATTCCAAAGGATCTTCCAGCTGTACTGCGTTTTTTTCCCTTTTTTTTCAGTTACGAGTTCCATCAGAAAGACCGAATTTGAGACAGAGACAAGCGCGTGAGTTTCATCGACCGCAACCGGAGCCACGGTGCATTCGCCTTCAAAAACGGCAGTCAGTTTGAGTTCTCCGTTCTTTCCGAAAAGATGAAGCTCTCCTGCCCTCGTAGCGACAAGCAGATATTCTCCGAAAATAGTCACGCCGGCCTCTTCGCGTCTGTTTACCTGGACCTGATTCTTTTTCAGCGGAACAGCCCATTCTATCGCAAGAAGAGGCTCTTTTTTCCTTACAAATTCAGGAGCTCTGCCTTCAGGTCCGGCAAATTCGTTAAATTCGGCATAAACCGGAAGCGAAAATAAAAAAATGAAAAAAATGGGGAAAAATTTGCGCGGAAACATTAATTCTGTGCTTTTTCAGGCTCTTTTGTTGTAACTTTGCCCGTTATTTTTGCGAGAAGAATACTCTTCGGATATTCGTTTTTCAGTCTGTTGTAATATACAGCAGCTTCATCGGCTTTTCCGAGTTTTTCATAGGTCATGCCGGTGTAGTAAAGCGCGTAATCCTTATAAATATCGGTCTTCTGGTTGAGCCATTCCTTCCAAAGACCTGCCGCTTTTTCGTAATCGCCTTTATCGAAGTAGCACATTGCCTCGCCTTCGTAAGCTACGAAACGGATGTCCGTATCAAGTTTTCCGCTGTTGCGGGCCTGTCTGAAGAAGTCTACTGCCTTGTCGCAGTTATTCATGCTTTCCTTATAAATACGGCCTGAGAAAACCATCGAAGCAGCCGCATTCATCGAACCTGACTGATTTTTTATAACTTTGTCGAAAGCTGCAAGAGCCTGTTCATAGGTCGCTTTCGCATTTTCCGAAGAATCGTCGTCAGCCTTGTCAAGAAGTTCCGTAGCTGCCGCATATTCAACAGATTTTGCATCGGATGCCGATTTGACTGCCGTCGAAATAAGCATTGCAACGATAACGACAACGACTATCGCAGCAACACAACCGAAAATAAAGTAAGGATGTTCCAGGACGACCTTTTTTCCCTGTTCCTGAAAAGCGTCATTTTCAACAATATTTGCCGCCGTTTCAAGCTCTTTTTTCTTAGCTTTTCTTGCTCCTCTAAGCTTTAAAGCCATAATTTCCTCCAAAAAATAGAAATTAAAACAAAAAAACGAGCCTTTATATTGAAGAGCCTTCAAAAGTCAAAAAAAATGAAAGCGGCGCTTCAGGATTTGAGATCCCGTTATCTCGAGATCCCGAGAAGACCGGCGGTACCGATCAGTTTTCGAAAAGCCCTTCCTCTGTGGCTGATCGCGTTTTTCTCTTCTTCGGAAAGCTCGGCCAGAGTCTTTTCGTAATTATCCGGCACAAAAATCGGGTCATAACCGAAACCGTTTTCTCCGCGCCCGGCTTCGATTATTCTCCCGAAGCATCTTCCTTCGGCGGCGATCACCGTTTTATCAGGAAAAATAAGGACTGCAGTGCAAAGGAAGTATGCGCTTCTGTCTACAACTCCGGCAAGTCCGTCAAGCAGTTTTTTTCTGTTCGCGGCATCGGTCCCTTCCGCAGAAAAACGGGCCGAAAAAATGCCGGGAGCGCCGTTCAAAGCGGGAACAACAAGACCTGAATCGTCAGCCAGAACGATCGAATCAGGCGCAGCCTTTGCCGCAGCTTCAGCCTTCAGCACAGCATTCTGCAAAAAAGTCGAACCAGTCTCTTCCGGAGCGGTCCAAGTCGGAAAAGCGCTTATCGGAACGATCTCGAAACCATTGAAGATTTCAGCAGCCTCCCGCAGTTTTCCGCGGTTTGTAGATGCAAAAACTATTTTCATTTTCTCCTCCTGAAACAAATTTGACGCAGGATTTTAAAGAAAAGCGATAAAAAAATAAATTTCTTTGCCGCCGTCGGTATAACGAAATACCGGTATATCGAAATATCGACAAGAATTGGCGGCGGCAGTATAACGAAATACCGTTATTCCGGAATATCGACAAAGATCCGGCGCCGTCTTTATTGACATTTTCGCCGTTATATTGAAAATTTTCGGTCTTTTGCTGCGGAGGTTTTTATGGAAGATCTTTTCTTTATTCTCAATTCAAAGCGTTTCATGCCGTTTTCGGTCGCTTTCGTCTTTATTTACGGGCTTCTCTTCGGAAGTTTTCTCAACGTCTGCATCTACCGCATCCCGCTTGGCAAAAGCATAGTTTTCCCGCCGAGTTCATGCACGAAATGCGGTCACAAAATAACGTGGTATGAGAATATTCCGGTTTTCAGCTGGCTTTTTCTCCGCGGAAAATGTTCAGGCTGCGGTGAGAAAATTTCGCTGATTTACCCTGTGATCGAGCTTCTGAACGCATTTTTATATCTTTTCGCGTTTCTTAAATTCGGGCTTCATCCGCGCCTGATACTGCCGCTTTATTTCATTTCGGCACTCGTTGTGACTGCGGCGATCGACTACAAAACGCAGTTCGTCTATTCAAAAGTTATAATTCCTCCGGTTTTCATGGGAATTTTGTGGAGCTTTTTCGAACCGACAATCACTTGGCAGGAATCGCTCATCGGAATCGGCGTCGGAGCGGGATTTCTGCTTCTGGCGATACTTCTTTTCTATCTCGTAACAAAGAAAATCGGCATGGGGCTCGGCGATGTCTACATTCTTGCCGCGATCGGCGCATTCACCGGTCCGGTCCTGATCCCGTTCATCCTTCTCATTGCTTCTCTCGGCGGGATAATATTCTACCTCGCAGCGAAACTTATCTTCGGCAAAAAGCGTATTGCCGGCAACATTTCGGCTGAAGACCTCAATTCAAAAGAGGAAAAGGATGTCGAACACGCGATCTATTTCGGCCCGTTCCTCGCTTTCGGAGGCCTCGTTATGTTCCTGCTTCCGACTGAAATCATAAATTCAATGCTTTCATTATTTTTCGGCTGGTAAAAATGGAAATATTTGATATTACAAGGAAAAATTTAGAAAATGCCCTGATTGAAAACGGCTTTGCAAAATTCAGGGCAACGCAGATAACTCAGTGGATCTATCAGAAAAGAGTCTTTTCATTCGATGAAATGAGCAACATCAGCAAAGACGACCGCACGAAACTTGCGGAACTTTTCACGATCACGCCGATGCAGCCTGAAGAAGTCTTCACCTCGTCCGACGGCACGCAGAAACTCGCTTTCAGACTTTCCGACGGAAACGTGGTCGAAACGGTCATCATTCCGGAAGAATCACGCTGCACACTCTGCGTCTCGACTCAGGCGGGATGCCCTCTGCACTGCGCCTTCTGCCGCACAGGAAGCCTCGGTTTCAAGCGGGATCTAACGGTTTCTGAAATCAACGGTCAGGTCCTCGCGGCACAGATTGCTTCCGAAGAGCGCGGACAGAAGATCACGAACTTGGTTTTCATGGGAATGGGAGAACCGCTCCTCAACTTCAGAAACCTGCTCGATTCGATAGAAATCCTCCTTGACGACTTCTGCTTCAACTTCTCGAACAGAAAAATCACCGTCTCGACTTCGGGGATCGCAGACAAAATCGTTGAACTCGGCGAAAAGACGAAAGTCAATCTCGCAGTTTCCCTTCACGCCGTGACTGATGAAAAACGCAATAAAATCATGCCGATAAACAAAAAATATCCGCTGAAAGAATTGCTGAAAGCGATAGACTCCTACCCGATTTCGCGGAAAATGGTCGTTTTGGAGTATGTCATGCTCAAAAATTTCAACGACACTCCGGAAGATGCCGAAAAACTCGCAAAAATCGCGAAAAGATACGATGCAAAAGTCAACCTCATCCCCTTCAACACCTTTGACGGAGCCGCTTTCGAGCCGACACCGATGAAAAAGATCATCGATTTCCAGAATATCCTGATCGCGAAAAACGTCACTGCACTCATCAGAAAATCGCGCGGCGGAGACAAACTTGCAGCCTGCGGACAGCTCGGAAGAGTCAAAAACTGACTCCATTTTTAGTGGAATAAAAAATTATTTAGTGATTTCTTCTATTTAAAAGTACCCTGTCCAAGTCTCACAAAATCTTGCCTTTATGTTTAAAATTTTTATAATAATGCGGTTTTTTTTGAAAAATTTTTATGGCACGCGACCATGAGGATCCTAAGGACCTGAAGACCTCAAGAATGCGCGCAAAATACAGGAGGAGAAAATGAAAAAACTGCTGGTTTTTCTTGCAATGCTGAGTTTGGTTTTCATGCTCGCTTGCGGCGGGAGCAAAAAGGAAACCCCTGCAAACGACGGTGACGTTATCAGCGATGAAGACACTACCGATGCTGATTCTGATGATGCCAGCGACACCGAAAAACCCGATGAACCCGACACAGACGAACCGGATGATAAAGATGATTCCGATACGGCTTCTGAAAAGGATGATTCCGACTCCGACACTTCGGATACCGGCATTACAGACAACGACACCGATTCGGATACAGGAACAACGGATAACGATATTCCGGGCGGTGACGATGATAACGATACTCCTGACAACGACGATCCTGAGCAACCCGAAGTGACAGAAAACCACAAAATAAGCGGTATCCTTCAGACAGGAAGCACAATTTCCAATGTCAAGGCGACTCTTGTGGAATGCGGAAAAACCGATGAAATATCATCTGCAACTACCGATGCAAACGGAAAATTCAGCTTCAACGCCAACATTTCGGCAAGCAGGACCTACTGCGTCAAAGCAAATGATATCGTAAGCTGCTTCAAAGGCTTAAGCGACCACGTTGCAAATATTTCGGAAATCACGAACGCGGCTTACCTGCTCGACAAAAACTGCACCGACATCCGCAAAAGCGAAACGGCAGTCAGGGCATACGCCAAACTCGGAACGGGAAAATGGCTCGGCGAGCTCGATTATTCCCAGCTTTCGGGCATCGAAGAAGGACTCAGACTTCTTTCAGCTTATCTCAATACGACCGATTCAAAAACCCTTTCTGAAAAGATTGCGGCAGATATCAAGAAAACCGACGGACGCGAGTTCTATAAATTTTTCTACGGCTTCAAAATCGCGGCTGACAAAAAGGAAGTTCTCATAAATGTTGCAAATCCAGACAGCAACGAAGTGACGCTCAATATCGAAGGCGGCAGCAGTGTGGTTGCGGAAAATTTCAAAATCACATGGACTGTCATGAACAACACTGCCGAAGCGGCGACACACAAGTTCAAAAGCACCGATCCAGGCGAATACACGGTCCGCGCAAAACTCGTTTACAGCGGCGATCCGATAATGGGCGGGAACAATGACGACGGCGGCGATCCGATCATGATTTCGGAAGATTCCTCGACGATCCTTTTCTTTCTTGAAAAGTTGACAGGAACGATCAATGTCAGCGATATGTCGAAGGATATTTCGAAGTACATCGACAACGGAATTTATGCGGTCATTCCGAAAAATACCGTGATAAAAAAGAACGGAAATAAATTAAATACACTGACTTACCAAGTCTTGACTGCCGGCGACGGATCCCAGGTTTCAAAAATCGATTTCGGTCCCGACGGAACGGTATTCACCGGCGATTCGATGTATTTCGTCTATGAACTGGGAACAGTTTTCGGCGGCGACCCCATCATGCTTGCAGCAAAAGCAGTCAATTCTGACGGATCAAGCGAAGTTCTCCAGTCTGCCGGAGGAGACCCCATCATGCTTACCGAAAGCGGAAATCCGATGATGTTCTCGGCAGGCGGTGATCCTATTATGCACATTGCCCGTTCCTCAGGCGGCGACCCGATCATGTACTCTGCCGGAGGAGACCCCATCATGATTTCTGACGGCAGTGATCCTGTAGGCGCGGCGGCAGGCGGCGACCCGATCATGATTCCTGTAGACAGCGAAACGAGCAGGATCGCTGCGGGAGATCCGATCATGCTTGGAACAAGTTCGAGCGTCATGATTTCCAAAACGGGACACTTTTCTGAATTCCTGATCAACGCAAATTCTCTTCCTGTTTCAGTCGAAGCTCTGGTTGCAAGATGGTGCGACGGCTCATACTACCACGGATATTCACCGATCGAATTTATAAAGAAAGGTGTGACCGACAACGATCCGGGAAACACGCTTCTTCCATATCTGACCTGTCAGAACGACATGAAATTCGGCGAGCTCGGAAATGACCTTTATGAGCTCATAAACAAGCAGGTCGGCTTCCAGCGCAACCTCAATCTGATCGAAAACATCTACTATATTTCAGAATTCTACAACCGGATGATGACGAAGAAAAATAACGGCGAAGTCGCTGCGGCGAAAAACGGTCTTGAACTCAGATCTCTGCTCGCTTCACTCTTTACTGCGACAACTTCCTACAACAGAAGCGCAACTTTGGCCGACCTTTTCGATTCGTCGAAGATCCCGCTCACATACAACGGAAACACTCCGGCAGACTATTCAGCTGACGCGCAGAAGGCTGTAACCGGTCTTTCCGAAGTCAATGACAAATATGTCGCGACAAAAAAAGATGTCATGATCTTTGCGAACTACGTCACGACTTCCCAGAAAGGACCCGATTTCAGCGGCGTCACATCCGTTCTGACTCCTGACAAATTCGTATGCGCATGGTTCAACCCCGACACTGCACCGCAGAACTGCAGCAAGGTCTACAAGCTGAACGGCGAAGGTCACGTTTCGATCGGCAGCACTGCAATAACCGTAAGCGATGCAGAGAAAATTTTCGAGAAATTCTTCATGCCGATGAACAGCAGACTGACAAATGAAGAAAAGCTCGGCCTCTTCAGGACTTACTACCTTGTTCTGAAGTATATCGGAACGGTTTTCTACGGCGGAGACAAAGTTGACACACTCAACAAAAATCTGCTTAAAACGGCATACCTCATTTTCGACGGGATCGACCGCAACATGAACGCTGTCAGGATCACGGATACTTTCGACGCTGCGGCTAACACTGTTCAGGTTTTCGAAAACGGCGAACTTGAGACGAAACCTTATCTCAACAGGCTTTCAAGCCTTACCGACCTTATTTCGCTCGATGTCGCGACGGCTGCGAATGTTGAAAAAGTCCTGATAAATACAGTCGGTTTTGCTTACGACAAGGTCACCCAGAACACGAGGACTTACTACGATCCTGTCGGTGATCCGATCGAAAACTCGATAATCCTCACTCCGGGCGAACTTCCGGCAGGGATCAAGCCTCTCAAGGATCTCATCGGTTCGAACGATATCGATTCTCTCGGAAACGTCACCGGAAAGATGACTATCGTTGTCAATTCGAAGATCTCCGGCGAAACCTATACGACACAGAAAACCTACGAATTTCTGATCAACGATCTCAGCGAAGGCATTGATTCGAAGCCGCTTCCGTCAAATCTCCTGATCCGTCTCGAAGACGCTTCGGGCAACCCGATCGACACATCGAAAAATCCGGGAATCATCCTCAATCCTGGCGGAAAGACCTTCTATCCGAATGAAGAAAATGAAGACGGCGAGATAAAAATCGAAAATCTTGCTCCGGCATCATATACGATCGATGCTTTTGCGGACGGCTACTACGGTAAAAACGTCGGCGTCAACCTTCCTGAAAATGCGACCATCGGCGTTACTGTAAAGCTTGATGAAGAGCTGAACTCCTCTTCTGAAGCACTTCTCACGGTAAAAGTCAGCATCGGCACGCTTAAACACCCCGACAAAGTTTATATCCAGATTTACGACCAGGATATGGAGCTCGTCGGGAACGAAGCGGCGAAATTTAATGAGATTTCAAACGGTTACGACGATGTAACCTTCGACATCGATTTCGGCAGATACACTCTTCTGGCAGTCGGCGAAGAGATGTACAACTACATCGAAGCGATAACTGTCGGAGAAACTGAAACAGTCAAAGAGATCACTGTCGTTGCCAAAAACGCATGCGGAAACGGCATAATCGATGCCGGTGAAGAGTGCGAAACTGGTGACTTGACTTCAACCGAAGTACGCTGCGGAGACGTTTTCCACGCTTCGACGAATCCCGACAACAAAGCAGTCTGCAACAAAACGACCTGCGTTTACGACAAGGCGGCATGCGGCGCACCGACTTACTCCAACTGCGGAGACGGGATCATCGATCCGGGCGAAGGCTGCGACGGCGGCTCGAAGTCATGCTCCGAAATTCTTGGCGTAAGCGCTAAAGGAACCGCTCCGTGCCGGACAAACTGCTCAGATTGGGAAACGGCCGGCAACTGCTCCAGAACTTCCGAATACTGCGGCGACGAAAATCTTCCGCTTCACGCTATCTGGAACGACGGAATCGGACGTTTCACGCAGATCCACAACGGCTCGTCCTGGCTTCCTGAGGAAAAAGAGGCGGCTTACGGTACAACACGCGACGAGTGCCTCTTCTCCTGCGACAAAGGCTACAAATGGGACGACGCAACTCAGCAGTGTCTTGCGGATCCGCTTTCTCTCGGCAACATCTGCACTGGTCAGATGTCATGCTTCGACAACGGCTCTGAGACTGAATGTCCGGCTTACGGAAAGCTTTTCTTCGGTCAGGACTGGCAGTATGCGGAAGTCGGTTACTGCACGCCCAAGAGCTTCTCGCAGAAAGGAACGAGCCCGCAGTTGATCGTCGTTGACGACTTCACTCACTACCAGTGGCACAAAATTGCGTCAACCAGCGCGAAGAGCTGGGATGAAGCTCAGTACGAATGCAACAATTCGACTTACGGCGGCAAACAGCTTTACTGGAGACTTCCGAGCCCGGCGGAACTTCTGACTATCATTGATTCTGGCGCAGAAAATCAGGTTCTCGCGGATATTTTCACGACTTCGGGTCATACTTTCTGGGCAGCAGAAGACAACGGAAACTCTGAAAACGCATGGAGAATAGATGACAACGGCGCACTGATGAGTGTTGCAAAAACGACTCCTAACTACTTCATCTGCGTCCACAACGAATACGAAGTTCCGGCAGAACGCTTTACGGCAGCTGCCGAAACAGTCACCGACAATTTCAGCGGACTTATCTGGCAGAAACAGTACGCTTCATCAAAATCATGGGCGGAAGCACTCACCTACTGCGAAGAAGTTTCGACCGGCGGCAAGTTTGACTGGAGACTTCCGAACAGAAACGAGCTCGCGTCTCTTATCGATTTCAACGGAACAAACGGCTTCGACGGCATTCCGGCTCAAGTCTTCTGGACTTCGACTACTGCGGCTGATCCGACAGCTTCGACAGGCTCCTCTTCGACAGGCTCAGAGACCGCTGGAGCAAAGGCATGGACAGTCGGTTTCGGAAGCGGCGCGATCGCATCTGACGGCAAAAGCGAAACGCATTACGTCCTCTGCGTAAGAAGCGAAAACGACTGCATCGGAAGCGACTGCGTTGATGCCTGCGACTTCGATCCGTGCAGAAACATCAAAAATTCGACAGGTGTCTGCACTGCAACGGGCGGCACATTTACCTGCGGCTGCAAATCGAGATTCCACTGGAACAATTCAAGATGCGAACTTGATACAGTCATCCACTCGAACTGCGATCTCAGCAGTCTGCCGAAACACGGAAAATGGAACATCTATTCCTCTATCGACCAGACCTGCGACGACGAAGACGACTGCGACTGGTATCCGACTCTTATCGGACAGTACAATGAAACTCCGAACCCGAACGAATGCCGTTTTATCTGCAACACCGATTACGTCTGGAACGGCGACGACTGTGTCGGAAAGACGCAGATCGTAAACTGCGGTTCGGTGAACGACCTTCCTGACGACAACATGCACTGGCACTACGACCAGATCGTTCAGCAGTGGGTATGCAACGATGCCGAAACAAACTGCCACTGGGATATCGGAACGGAGGCTGCATTCAGCGAAGATCCAGTTGAGAACAGATGCCGCTACAAATGCAACGAACACTACACCTGGGACGGAAACTCAACCTGTGTTGCCGACAAGCAAACTGTGAACTGCGACGACGAAAGTCTGATTGACAACGCTTCGTGGTGGAACGGCTCGATAGAACAGACCTGGGACGGAAACGACTGGGCTCCGTCAAATACCGGAAGCTACAGCAAAACAGCTCTTAACAACGAATGCCGCTTCAAATGCAACGACGGATACTTCTGGGACGGAAACGGCTGCGTAAATCCGTGCAATGCTACTTCGTGCAGCGGCATTGCAAATTCGACCGGTGTCTGCAATGCGACAGGTACTGCCGACTACACATGCGAATGCGCTGAAGGTTACTACTGGTGGGACAACCATGGCTGCATCGACAAAAAGCCGCTTGCTCTTGGCAACATCTGCACCGGTCAGACAAAGTGCTACGATAATAGCAAAGAAATCACCTGCCCGGCAGAAGGTGAAGATTTCTACGGTCAGTCTTCGCAGTATGCGGCAAACGGAACCTGCGTTAATAGAAACTTCTCTCTCAATGATTCCGTTGAAAATGAACCTACCGTTTTTGACAACAATACCGGTCTTGAGTGGCAGAAAAATTTCTCAACAGCTACACTTTTTTCGATGAATGCAGCTGTTGATCACTGCGAAAGCCTTGAATACGGCGGACACAGCGACTGGCGTCTTCCGACTCTGTATGAAATGGCAGCTCTTCTGGATTATTCTCAAGGTAAACTGGCATCTTTAAATGCCGACACTTCCTATCTCTGGATTTCCACTTTCATATCCGAGGAATTAGGCACATGGATCTGGGTTCCATGGTACAGAACATGGGATATGTCAGTTAATTACGGATATGCACTCGCAGTATGTGTCCGCGGAAACAAGATGCCTGCCGCTGAATTTACTGTTTCGGAAATAGCGGGAGACGAGATCGTCAAAGACAATACAACCGGTCTTATGTGGCAGAAAACAACTGCTTACGCTTACAACTATGACACCGGACTGCAGGATGAGCCGTGGCTTGACGACGCGCTTTCATACTGTGAAAACCTTGATTATGCAGGATTCAGCGACTGGAGACTGCCTAATGCAAACGAGCTTACATCAGTCATTCAGGCTCCAAATACGCTGTTTGGCGAAGGAAGCGAAAGCAGACATTTCTGGTCATCCGACACAAAAGTTGAGGATGAGAGTGTTGCTTATATATGGGGAACTTCAGAAACATACGGAATGCTTCCAACCCTTTCTTATAAAAGTAATTACAGCGGCACATATATCAACACCCGCTGCGTCCGCTCCGGTCTCTGCGGCGAAGACAAGTTCTGGAACGGTTCAGAGTGCGTAGCTCCGTGCAGTGCTTCTTCGTGCGGCGGCGCTGATCATGCCGTATGTGTCCCGAAATCTTATGACTCATTCGTCTGTACCTGCGACAATGCCGGTGAAGGATACTTCTGGAGCGGAACGGCCTGCGTAAATCCGTGCAATGCAACTCCGTGTGCCGGTATTCTTCATTCGACGCACGTATGCACGCCGACAGACTGGAACACTCACACCTGCGGCTGCGAAAGCGGATATTTCTGGGACGGAAATCAGTGTGTACCAATAACTTTAGGCAGGATATGCACCGGTCTTGACAAGTGCTATAACGATTCAGGTAATACTATAAACTGCCCAGCTCAAGGAGAAAATTTCTTCGGTCAGGATTATCAGTATGCACAGCTCGGATACTGCGTACCGAGAAGCTTCAGAGACGAAACCGTTTCAGATCAGACAGTCCGCGTTGACGACAATTTAGGTCTTGCATGGGTAGCAGGTTCGGAAACTTACGACTGGAACGAGGCTAAAACTCTCTGTGAAAATTTGGCAAGCCGGAACTATGCAGGCCGCAACGACTGGCGTCTGCCGACAGTAAAAGAGATTTTCAGCTACATTGACCATAGCTACCTGTATTACAACAATATAGAAGATTCATTCTGGACATCCGACTTGTCAGGTGAAGACTATGCATACACAGTATCCTTGCACTTTAAATATACTCAAACGGACGACAAGACGGATTCGAATAAAACTTTCTGTGTAAGCGGAAACAAAATAGCTGAAGCGAACTTGACTCAAACGACAGTAACAGTCGGCGGCAACGATTATGAACTCGTCACCGATTCGACTACACGCCTTATCTGGCAGAAAAATCCGTCAGAAAGCAAAAAAACATGGAAGAACGCACTGAAATACTGCGAAGATTCGAATGATGCAGGTTTGAGCAACTGGAGACTTCCCAACATCCATGAACTTATATCACTTCTTAACGACAGAGAAACCATAGATGCTCCAGCCTCTGATTTCCCAGGAACAATATATGGTTACTTAGTGTCATCTTCGATCTGGCGCCAAGGATCTGCTGATGCTTCTACTGTATATCTCGACAGCGGATACATAAGTTACCATCCCACAGACAACGGAAACTATGTCCTCTGCGTCCACAATGATCCCTGCATGGAAGGAAAGTTCTGGAACGGCTCGGCTTGCGTAAATCCGTGTGATGCAGATCCGTGCGGCAGCGGAGCAGAGGCTGAATGTATTCCCGAATCTTATGATTCATATAAATGTGAATGTCATAATGCCGATGACGGATACTTCTGGAACGGTTCGACCTGCGTAAATCCGTGCGATACAGCCTCCTGCGCAGATGTTCCGTATTCGACACACGAATGTATTCCGACAGACTGGAACACTCACTCATGCAGTTGCGAAAGCGGATATTTCTATGAGGGCAGCCTGTGTATTCCTATAACTTTCGGCAGGATCTGCACCGGTCTTAACAGTTGCTACGACAAGTCAGGACAAATAGACTGCCCGGCGCAGGGAGAAGACTTCTTCGGTCAGGATGCACAGTATGCAAAACTCGGATTCTGCGCTCCGAGAAGTTTAAGAATAGAGACTATTTCCGGAGACGAGGTCGTCATTGACGACAATCTTGGGCTCGAATGGCAGAAGGAACCGGGTTCGTTAAGCGACTGGTATAATGCTGAGTATTACTGCGAACATCTGAATTACGCAGGGCACGGCAACTGGAGACTTCCGACAAGAAAAGAGTTTTTCAGCCTTAGAGATCCGAACGCCTCATCTTCTAATTATTTTTTATGGACATCAGAGATACCGAATGATGAGAATTACAAAGATGATATGGTATACGTATCTGAAAACTCATATTCTTACAGTTATGCAGGCAAAAACAACGAGTACTATGTCCGTTGCGTCAGCGGCAACAACACAATGCCAGATGCCGATTTGTATTCTTTTACAGTTACCGCAGGCGGAAACAGTTACGAAATCGTCACCGATTCGACGACACGCCTTATCTGGCAGAAGAATCCGGGTGAAAGCAAGAAAACCTGGAAAGATGCTCTTTCATACTGCGAAAATCTGAATTACGCAGGCTTGACCAACTGGCGTCTCCCCAACAGCAACGAATTTTACTCACTCCTTGACTACGATTTTGAAATAACCGGAGAAACATGGCCTTACTTCTGGACTTCATCATCTTCCGTATATGGCGGTGAAGCGTTGGATTATAGTTCTGCCAACATGACAAGTATGACTGCAAAACAAAGTGTTCTCTGTGTCCACTCCGATATCTGCGAAGAGGGAAAATTCTGGGACGGTTCGGCCTGCGTCGAGAACCCGTGCAATGCAAATCCGTGCGGCACAGACGAATCAACATGCACACCGAAAACTTCGGTAGACTACGAATGCGGATGCAAGAATGAAGGATATTTCTGGGATGATCATGAATCCCGATGCATAAATCCGTGCAATCAGTGCCTGGCTGGTCCGCATTCAACAGGTGAATGCACAGCAACGGCATGGAATCAATATGTGTGCGGCTGCGAAGAAGGATACGCCGGGATAAATCATCCATGCACGGAAGCATCGTCGAGTTTTGAAGAGACATCGCTAACTTCAACTTCCACCATTTATTCTTCTTACTATTTTAATATGTCCCTTGGAACATCGAAAGAATACTGGTCGAAAAGCTCCTCTCTCGGAGGATATACGGGAAATTACGCATTGTGTTCCAACAACAGCGGCTACTCCAACTCAAATTCAGGGATGACTATACACTTGAATATGCCGGCAGACGGAACAGTATCTTTTTATATAAAAGGAAAATGCCACGCAAGCGATTATTTTAGTATTTACTATATCCAAAACGGAAGCTACAGCGTTAGCTGGATAGATACCAGAAATATGAGCACAGATCCTGAAACCCAGACAAGAGGATGGTCGAACTGGACTCGGCAAACTATAAATTTGTCCGCCGGGAACAATACTTTGATACTCACTTATAGCAAAGACAGCAAAGATAACGGCGGCGATGACCGCTTCTGCATTGACGATCTTAGCATTAATTTTAATTAGCAAACCATAAACATAAAATTTCCGCTGCGCAAGGTAGTGCTTCGACAAGCTCAGCAACCGAGCTGGAATGCTGTAGACGCCAATACCATGACGTCTCCACAAAATTATCTGTTCAGTTCTGCGATGATCCTGAGACCTTTCAGGGTGAGATCCCTGTCAAATTCGCTGATATAGTTTGAAGCAGAGGCGATTGCACCTGCAAGTCCGCCTGTCGCGATGATTTTGGGTTTGAAACCGACTTCTTTCAACGATTCCTCGATAACGCGGTCGACCATTCCGACAAAGCCGAAGAAGACACCGCTCGTAAGTCCTTCAAGCGTTGATTTTCCGATGGCGTGATGCGGTCTGTCGAGCTCGAAACGCGGCAGTTTAGCGGTTCTGAGAGACATCGCCTCCATCGAAATCATGATACCGGGCATGATCGCGCCGCCGATATACTTCTTTTCGGGAGTCACGATATCAAGCGTTATCGCGGTTCCTGAATCAATTATGAAAGAGCCCTGCGGATAGATGGCTGAAGCTGCGACAGAGTTTGCGATCCTGTCGGCACCGATTTCGGAAGGATTCAGAATATCCAGTGAAATCCCGCACTTGGTGTTGTATCTCAAAAAGAGCGGCTTCATATTCAGAAACTCGATCGAAAAACGCTCCCACGCATGGTTCCAGGTCGGAACGACCGAGCTGATTATGCACTGGCTGATATTTTTCACATCGATCCTGTCAAACATCATGAGCGCCGAAAGTTTTGCCGCAATGTCATCGACTGTGAGAGTCCTGTCGGTAGAAATCCTCCACCTTCTTATGAGATTTTCGCCTTTGTAAATTCCCACAACCGTGTTGCTGTTGCCGATATCGACTATAAAAATCATCTTTCCTCCTAAAAATTCACGACATCGTGATTTTCATTCACATCATAAGTTCCGTTCAGGCCGACATTGAAGAACTCGTCTTCGTAGATATAGCTGTAGATCATGTAAAATTTCATTACTTTTTTGACATAGTCGCGCGTCTCTTTGTAAGGGATCATCTCGACGAAAAGATATGCTTCCTTCCCGCCGTAGCGCGATATCCAGTCAGAAACATTGTGCGGACCGGCGTTGTAAGCCGCGGTCGCTGCAATAAGATTGTTGTCGAAACGCTTCAGAAGTTTAGAAAGATACCACACCGAAGCCTTCATGCTGTCGTACGGATCCATCGGGTCTTTGATCTTTATCCCGCCGAACTTGCTTATTTTCTCGAATGTCTGCGGCATTATCTGCATAAGCCCGAGCGCCCCGACATTCGATGAAAGCGATTCGCGGTAGTAGGTTTCGGCGCGCATTATCGAATAAATGAGCTGCACAGGAACGTTGAACTCGCCTGCAAGTTTCAGGACAACTTCGAGATAAGGAGTCGGATAAAGCAGTCTCCACTCCTCTTTTTTGCCGTAATGCGGCGAATAAGTCAGTTCAGAACTCAGCTGGTTGTAGTAGTAACTCGTCACTGTCGACGTTTTTTTGAAGAATTTGTTATAAACCAGATGGATTTTTGAAAGGATCTCCTTGTAGTTTGAAAGCAGTTCGTAGAGAGTCTGTGCTTCGGGTATAGGAACCTTCATCGAAGTAGCATTCTTAGCGTGTTTGGATTCGTTGTATGAATTGCTGATCCGCAGTATATCGACATAAAATTCGACCCCGTCAAGATCGTCGGCTTTAAGAAACAGATCGATCATCTGCACCGGCTCGCGTTTCTTCATTTTAGGCGGTAGCTGGCTCAGAGAGTCGATGAACTCCTCTTTCGTAGCACCGATCTCGACTTTGTTCGCAAGCCACTTCTCTGAAGTCGACGAAACGTTGCCAAAGTCCGGTTTTTTCTTGAATTCATTACTCTCGATTATGTGGAAATAAGTAAAATCGTAGTAAGAAACAAAAGTGTTCACGCTTTCTGAAATGCCGCTTTCATCGACAGAACACTGAAAATTAAAGTCAGTGAGTGCGGCACAGTAGCCGTTTATCCTGTCGAGAAGCGCAGTAAGACCCGTTATTGCCTCATAACTCCCCTTCCCGTCCATGAATTTGTCGTAATTCATCTTTTCGGAAAGAAGGAACTCCGACCACATCGTGAAGGCGTAAAGGTCGTTTCCCTCGAAAAGATAGATAAGCCCGAGTTTGTATAGCGCGAGCATGAAATATTTCGAGTTCTGCTTCATTGCGACTATTCCGCTCAGGATCTCCTTGCTTTTCTCCGACATGCCGCTCTCGAAATAGACGATCGCCGCGAGGAATTTCATCCTGTCTTTCTGAACTCCGGTAAACTCATCGGCAGTTTTCAGATAAAAATCGGCAGATTCGATCTCGCGACCAGACTGATTGAGGACCCGGTATTTCTTGTTCACGAGCTTGTATTTCGTATCGTTTGCCTTCGTCTGCTTTGAAATAGCATCGTCAAGCATTTTGAGGGCGTCGGAATAGCGTTTTGCTGACATCAGATAATCGGAGATCTCGAGATTCGCAGGAAACGGCAGATTCAGATAGTCGTCATTAAAAAACTGCGAGAGTCTGTTCTCGCGCCGCATTATCGAAAGCCATCTGACATAATAAGGCGAAGATGAGTTCGGCACACCTTTGTTCTTCTTGAGTTTGACGAGCCTGTCAAGGATCTGATTTTTCCACGAAAGAGAACCGTAACTGTCGATATACTCAACATAATCCTTGAGGAACGTGACCTGCGGCTCGCCGTTTTTTTCAAGCGCCAGTATACGGTTGAATGCCGCCGCGCCGTTATCCTGCGCATCGAGACATCTGTCGTAAAACTCCAGCGCCGAATCATACTGCTTTCTGTAAAGCGCCACGTCGCCTTTCAAACACTCGAGATCACTGAAAAGATAGTAAACCGGATAGGTACTTTTGATTTCATCGATGATCTCGAGAGCCTGATTGAAACGTTTTCTCGCCGCAAAAGTCTTCACAAGCATCACTTTGTAGTAAAGCGTGTTTTTCACATCGTTCGGCAGAGAATTTATCAGTTTTTCTATCTCGTCGTATCTTGAGAGCTTCATAAAAAGCTCGATTTTCAGGATCGTGTAATCGGTCTTTGAAGCAAATCCCGCCTTGTCTATATGCGACGCGGCGAGAGCGAATTCATTTGCTTTGAAAAGCTCTCTGATACAGGCCTCAGTCACATTTTCATCATTCAGACAATCGTGATAGGAAAAAAGCGGGAAAGTTAAAAACAAAACTGAAAACAGAACAATAAACGACGGTTTCATGCGAACCTCTCCAAAATCCGCACAATATTAAGAAATCAATATTTTTTTTCAATGATAAAATTTGTATAAATCAGATTTATTGGAATCCGACAAGATTCAATCTGGAACACAACAAGATGACATTTTTATTATAGCAACAACTTTTCACAATCAACGAATGAATTGGTAAAAACAAACGATGTTGTCTTTTATCAGACGGAAAATGCGGATGTTGTCGTCAATGTGGTTTACAAAGACGAAACTTTCTGGCTTACGCAGAAAGCGATGGCTGCATTGTTCGATTGCAGTGTGGACAATATTTCTCTACACTTAAAAAACATTTATGACAGCAATGAACTTGAAAAAAATCGAACTGCCGAGGATTTCTCGATAGTTCAAAAAGAAGGCAACCGATCAGTTAAACGGTCAATGGAATTTTACAATCTTGATGCGATTATCGCCGTCGGCTACCGCGTAAATTCCAAAAAAGCGACAAAATTCCGGCAGTGGGCAACAAAAACTCTGCGCGAATACATCACAAAAGGTTTTGTCATCAACGAAAAACTTCTGAAAAACGGAAAGCCGTTCGGCAAAGACTATTTTGACGATTTGCTAGAAAAAATACGCGAAATCAGAGCGAGTGAACGTCGGGCATATCAGAAAATCACCGATATTTTCGAGCAGTGCAGCTGCGATTTCGATAAGAACAGCGAAATTACCAAAAATTTTTATGCTTTCGTGCAGAACAAACTTCATTTTGCAGTAAGCGGAAACACTGCCGCTGAAATTGTTTACAACCGCGCCGATTCACGGAAAGAGCACATGGGGCTGACAACATGGAAGAACTCGCCTGACGGAAAAATTTACGAGTCCGATGTCATAATTGCCAAAAATTATCTTAATGAAAAGGAGATCTCGCGCCTGAACCGCCTTGTCGCAATGTTCATTGACTACGCCGAACTGCAGGCTGAGGACGGTCATCTGATGAAAATGCAGGACTGCGTTGATGCGGTGAACCTCTTTTTAACGAGTGCCCGCCAGCAGGTGCTCGAAACCAAAGGAAAAATCAGTCACGATCAGGCAATAAAAAAGGCTCTTAAGGAATACGATGTTTTCCGCATCATTCAGGACAGGGAATATATTTCGGAATTTGACAGACAGACGAAAGAACTCGAAAAAAATAATCAGAAATAGATTGATTTTGATTATTCACCTCAACCGTTAAATCAAATGTTGCTTTGTATAAATCCGATTTCTTGAAATCCGACAAGATTAAACCCTTCAGAATTGCGCCCCTAAGTTAGGGGAGCTGTCACGGAGTGACTGAGGAGTGTGTTCCCGTCATTCTGAGCGTAGCGAAGAATCTCTGAGATCTTTCACATTCGTTCAAGATGACAGATGTTTCACATTCGTTCAACATGACGCTGACACACGCCCCCGGCGCTTCGCGCCACCCCCGCTAACTTAGCGGGGGAATCAAGACGCGCCCGCCCCTTCAAAAGGCGGACGCAAAATAGCTTCGCTTCGCTCGCAAAATGCGGCCACTGACCTACCTCACACAACGAACGTGGCTGCCGTCGTAGTCTATAAGGCTGTGGCTCACGCCTCCGTAGTCGAAAACCACGTACCATACGCCGTGTGAATTACCGGATAGAAGCGAGGAAGACCATAACCAGACTTCTCCGTCACCCAATTTGCTGTATCTGCCGTCCGAAGAACCGTTGCAACTCGAACAACCTGTACCGCTCGTGGACTGAGTGCATGCTTCAGTACACGTTGAACAAGTCCAGTCACTGCTTGCAAGATGTCCTGTTGCCTCCGAAACCGCACAGTTTTGAGTTCTCGGTGTGCCGCTCGAAACCGTGATAAGCGTCTTCAATTCATCGATATTCGGCAGCCTCCAGTCCGTAAAACCGCCATAACCGTTCATTTCACTGCCCTGACAGAATGTTGCCGCAGCACTCCAAGTCATAGTGCTTGATGAAATTTTCGACCATGTCAGATGGCTTGACGAATCATAGCAAGGCGTGCCGCTCGTTTTGCTGCATTCCGGAAGTGACGAGCCGCCGTTGCTTTGGCATGAGCCGCCGTTCCAAGTGTAACCGGACTGGCAGCCACATGTGTAGCCTGTACCGTTTACGGTGCAGACACCTGTTGAATTTGAAATGCTTGTACACGGATTCGGGTCACAAGGAGTCTGAGGATAGTCATTGTCCGGTTCCGTGTCACCGTTGTCAGGTGCAGAATCGCCATTGTCCGGTTCTGTGTCGCCGGAGTAATCCGTATCGCAGTCAGGCTGAGAATCTCCTGAATCATCGACTGAATCTGCATCCGAAGAAGAATCTGTATCTGTCGGCTCGGGATTTCCTGTATCATTATCCGGCTTTCCATTGTCAGAATCTCCTGAATCCTGCGTATCAGAATCAGAATCCGATTCATCTCCGGGTTTTCTGCCGTCAGACGATTCACAATTTCCTGTTTTTGTGTTGCATACCGGATACTCAGGATCGGTGCAGTCGTTGTTTGACTTGCACCAGTCCTTTACGCAGACATTGTTCTCGATATCGCAAATCAATCCTTTGTTGCAGGTTTCATTCGGATAGCATTTTTCATAAAGACTTCCGGTTTTACTGTCAGAACTCCCGCCACCGCACGAAACCATCAGAACCATTGCGCTTAAAAGCGCGAAAGCCACAAAAATTTTCTTCATTTTTCTCTCCAAAAAACGAATCATTCAAAAAAACGCGGTATTTTAGGAATTTTGGCTGTGCTGACAAGTTTTTGTTTAGTTTACCCGTGATGGTAGCCGGAGCCGCTGTTTATCGAAAGTCCGCGGTAGATCTGCTCGAGAAGGTTTATACGTGCAAGCTGATGCGGAAGCGTCCACGGCGCAATCGAAAGAGTGAGGTTTTCGTTTATGTTGCCGAATCCGTAAGCGCCTCCTATCACGAAGCAGATCGAGCCGTGCGAGACCGATTTTTCGCTTAAAAGTTTTGCGAAAGAAAGCGAGTCGAGCCCTTTTCCGGTTTCACGCAAAGCGACTACAAACGAATTTGTTGGTATTGATTTTATTATGCTTTCAGTTTCGAGAGCAAGATCGTTGCGCTCTTTCAGCTCAATGATTTCAAGCGGAGAATAGATTTTTATCCTTTTCTGGAAAAAATCATCGATCTCCTTGAACTGGCTTTTGAGTTTTCCTACAACGATTAAAGTGATTTTCATTACTGAAGATAAGAACTTATATCGACTTTCGCGCAGCCGCTCCAGATGTCCTCCAGAGAGTAGTAGTCGCGCAGTTCTTCAAGCATGATGTTGATGACAACGCTTCCGGCATCGACAAGGATCCATTTTGCGCTCGTCTCGCCTTCGATGAGAGGTTTTGCGAATCCCGCAGTCTTGAGCTCTCTGAAAAGCGAATCGGCCATAGTCGTATTATGCTGCGTGCTTGTTCCCGTCACAAAAACCATGAAATCAGTATATCCCGACTTTTTCTCGACATCAAAAGCCATGATGTTGACCCCTTTTTTATCGGAAAGGGTGCGTATAACCGTCTCTAACTTCTCATTCTTCGTCATGTTTCTCTTCCTTTTTATCTTCCTTTTTTTTCATGATGTTTACTGAGGAATCAAGCGTTCTTCTGTGATATTCCTCGTTGTATTCAGGCTCGAGGATAGTTTCGGCGGAATCTGTCGAAAGCGTTCGCACGCCGTTGATGGTGAACGTGACGTCTTCGTCGGTGAACCTGAACGAAAGATCTTCTATTTTCATTTCGGCGACAGCACCTTCAAGAGAGACAAAAACCGTCATTTTTCCTTTGATAGCGTCCTTCTTCTTCCCTGACAAGCCTGCAATAAGAGAGTCGTCGCGCATCTCCTCTGTGCCCTGAAGGTTCTGGAGATACTTCTTTTCCGGAAGCGCCGCACGATCTGTTTTTTTATCGCTGAAAACGATCGTTACAAGATGACCTTTGAATGTCCCGACCTTCCATGCCTTTTCCGATTCGATCGAAGCGTGGTCGCGCAGCATGAGATAAATAGAGGGTATCGTGCCGAAAAGATTGTCTCTCAGCGTAATGTGTTCGCCCATGCTGAAAGTTTTCGTAAATTCGCCGCCGAACTGCTTGCGATAGAAGAAATTGTTTCTCCAGACTATATCCCAGCCTTCGTTTTTGTTGTTCTGATAACTCATGGAAAAGTTGCCGTTTTTGTCGCTTCTGAACTTTGAAGTTTCATGCAGAGAGAGCTTTCTTTCGGTCGTTTTTTCATTCTCCCCGTCTTCAGACGCGGTTTTTATAACGGAAACTGTTCCGTAATCGACACTCTGCGAAAACGAGTAGATCCCGTTTTTATCGCGGAAGTATGAAACCGGGGCAACGATCAGCTTTTCAAGCTCGTCAAGCGAAGTATAGAGCTGGCTTTCGTCTATTTTCGGTTCGTATTTCTCTTCATTTATGACACGCCACTTGCTTTCCACAGTTTCATTACCGGAACAGGAAGCAAGCACCAGGATCGCAGCAAAACAAAACAAAAATTTCTTCATTTCACACCTATAAAACAAAAAACGCAGTATTTTAACGATTTTTGCCGGAATTTCAAGTTGAAATTTTTCAATTTGACAAAAAAGCATCTGATTTTTCAGCAAATTTCGAGATTTTTCTTGAAATTGAGGAAACTCTAAATAAATTACGCGCGTTTTTTTGGAAATGGTCTTTTAATGAAGGATTAAGATGGGCAATTTAGTAAGAAACGACAAAATCAGGAACGTGGCGATCATCGCTCACGTTGACCACGGCAAAACAACTCTCGTTGACGCAATGTTCAAGCAGAGCGGCGTATTCCGCGAAGGCGAGATCGTAAACGACAGGATCATGGACAACATGGATCTCGAGCGTGAACGCGGCATCACGATCGCGGCAAAAAACTGCTCGGTCGTATGGAAAGGCGTCAAAATCAACATCATCGACACTCCAGGACACGCCGATTTCGGCGGCGAAGTAGAGCGTGCGCTTTTCATGGCTGACAGCGCTATTCTTCTCGTTGATGCATCGGAAGGCCCTCTTCCGCAGACGAGATTCGTTCTCAGAAAGGCTCTTGAAGCGAAGCTCCAGATCATGGTAGTCATCAATAAAATCGATAGAAAAGATGCAAGACCGCAGGAAGTTCTCAACGAAATCGGCAATCTTTTCATAGACTTAGGCGCTGACGACGAACAGCTCGACTTCCCCGTCCTCTATGCGATAGGCCGTGACGGGATCGCTCAGGAAACACTTGAGGAAAAAGGCGAAAACCTCCACATCCTCATGGACAAGATAATTGAGTTCACGAAAGGTCCGCTCTACGATCCGGAACAGCCGTTCCAGATGCTCGTCACCGATCTCAGCTACAACGACTATCTCGGCAGACTTGCAATAGGAAAAGTCGTAAACGGCAGCGTCCACTGCAACGAATCGCTTGTCTGCATCAAGGAAAACGATGTTCAGGCACGCCTTAAAGTCTCGAAACTCCAGCTTTATCAAGGAGTTAAACTTGTCGATGCCGAAATCGTAGAACCCGGCGACATCGTAATTTTAGCCGGAATCGAAGATGTACACATCGGTGACACCGTCGCAACGATAGATAAGCCCGTCGCACTTCCGAGGATCAAAGTAGACGAGCCGACAGTCAGCATGGTCTTCACGATAAACAACGGTCCTCTTGCAGGAAAAGACGGAAAATACGTCCAGCTCCGCAAGATCAAGGAGAGACTCCACAAAGAGACTCTGATGAACGTTTCGATCAGGCTGGAAGAGCCCGAAACGAACGATTACGTCATCGTCAAAGGGCGCGGCGAGCTCCAGATGGCGATCATCGTCGAGCAGATGAGGCGTGAAGGATTTGAGCTCTGCGTCGGCAGACCGACCGTTATTTACAAAGAGATCGACGGCAAAAAATATGAACCGATCGAGCACGTCTATATCGAATGCCACGAAATGTTCACAGGCATCGTGACTGAGAAACTTTCGGCAAGAAAAGGAAGGATGATAAACCTCGTCAACTCGGCGAACGAACGCGCTTTCATGGAATTCACCGTTCCTTCACGCGGACTTATCGGATACCGTGACCAGTTCCTTACCGACACAAAAGGAACCGGAACTCTCAACACCCTTTTTGAAGGTTACGAAGAATACCGCGGAAACTTCCCGGTCAGATTCACGGGCTCGATTGTTTCCGACAGACAGGGCGAAGCCATCGCATACGCACTTTTCAACCTTGAACCGCGCGGCGAACTCTTCATCACCCCTGGAATGCCGGTTTACGAAGGAATGATTATCGGCGAGCACTCGAAAGACCTCGATATCGACGTCAACCCGTGCAAAGCAAAGAAACTTACGAACATGCGTGCAGCAGGAAAGGATGACGCCGTAACGCTCACTCCGATAAAGCCGATGACTTTGGAAAGAGCCATTCACTTCATAAACGAAGACGAACTCGTCGAAGTTACCCCGAATTCGCTCAGACTCAGGAAATCCGTTCTTTCAGCCGCTCTGCGTCACGCAATGCGCGGCAAAGAATACATGGAAAGCCTCAAGGAAAACAGCTAAAAGATCTCTCATTTACTCCCTCTCCAGTGCGGCGTTGGAAATGATCCCGTTTAGCTTTAATTTGACTATTTCAGTTAATTTCTTAAAATAAATGACTTTTAGTTTTAGTTTTTTGCCGTGATTCGGAGGAACAATGACAGAAAAAGCAGTCAATTTAAAGCATAGATACGGAATTTTTCTGATTTTATCCGTCTTTGCATCACTTGTTTTTTCCGTTTCTTCCTGCGACTTCTTAAACGACTGCTCGAGCTCGAATTCCTACTCGATGCGTTGCAACGGACTTTACCTTGAACAGTGCATATACAGCGACGGAAAATACAGATGGGAAGAGTACAAAAGCTGCATAACAGGATGTCCTTCGGGGATCGGAAATCCGGCATGCATCGCCTCGACCTGTTCCTGCTCAGTTCAGTCGCAGTATGTCTGCGATAGAGGCAACTCATACCGCTGCAACAGAAACAATGCAGAAAAATGCGAAAGTCTGGACTATTACAACGGATATGTCTGGAAAAACATCAAAAACTGCGAATCTCTCTTCCGTGAAAGCGAAGTCGTCGAAAGCGGCTCATGCAGTTCTGCAAGCGAATACTACGAGCCTAAATGCGTTCCGAAGATCAAAAAGGCTTTCCGCGGGAAATGGCTGAGACTCGACAACAGTTCCGACTTCTACCTCGGAACGAACGGCATCACGAGAGGCTCCTACAACAGTCAGTTCATTCCGGAATCGATCACGAAAATCGATGATAATATGCTTGAAATAGCGACTGAAGACGAGACTTTCCGGCTTATCCGCAACAGCA
Organism: bacterium; assembly: GCA_017963125.1. Lineage (GTDB taxonomy): Bacteria > UBP6 > UBA1177 > UBA1177 > UBA1177 > UBA1177. The sequence goes on along the minus strand of JAGCUA010000002.1, from coordinate 57,526 downwards.
TCACCGACGCGACTCTGCAACTTAACGTAAAAAAGGCTTTCGGCTACACGAAATCACCTTCGGGAAGCGGTGTCGGCGGGATCGACGTCGTTCTCGAAAACACGCAGGATCCGGGTGAAACCTACGAAAAACAGTCAGGAAACGACGGAAACACCGAGTTTGACGGCATCGTTTCAGGCGAATATACGATCTCTGTCGGAAGTACCAGCGTGACACAGACCATAGCCGACCACCTCAACGCCGGGAATTTCTACTTTTCACCCAACGGATACATCTACAAGGCGCTTCTCAACTCGACGAACGAAACATATTACGCCGAAGACCGCGACAACAGCGAAGAAGGCAACAGATACACAGTTCATCTCCGCGTTTACAACCTTGGCAATCAGGATGCTTCGGCAACAACGATTTCGCTGAAAACCAATGACAATGCGGTTAAAATCGAAGCGGAAGAGAAAATTTTAGGAACGATCGAACCCGAAAGAAACGTTTCCTACAGTTTTTCCCTCGAAACGATCCCTTTCAGCAAGGTTTCATCGCTGAAAGACGCCGTTTATCACGATGTCGAGTTTTTAGTTTCGCTCAAAGACATAGACAACGAAGTCTGGGAAGATACTGTAACTCTGCGGATCTTCAGAAAAGCGGTGCCGATATACCTTTATTCCACGATGTCGAATCCGTTCATACTCCTTTCGCCGCACCGCGAGATCGTCAGTATGTCGAGCGTCGTATGGGTCCCCTACCGTCCCGATGCAAAATACAAACTCATTGCGCAGAGCCTTTCACTCAATACCGAAGGAGTCTACTCTATCGGCGTCGGCTCGTGGGACAGAGACAAATGGAATTCCGACTGCGATACTTTCACCGACGTTTCAAACTATGAACCCAACAACCAGGAATCTCAGGCGAAAACAGTATATATGAACTCTCAGACCACATCTTACCTGCACAAAAACGACATTGACTTCTGGATCATAGACATGAGCAAATAATGAACAAAATCAAGAACTTAATTTTAATTTCCTTATTACTTTCCATTTTTACCATCGCCGCGAAAGAAAAAGATGAAGATAGACCTCAGAACAAATTCAGCGTGAACATCCAGTACAGCCAGACTTCGGGCTTCATTCCGGCAGCAGACATTCTCTGGCACTATACTTCCGACATCTTCTCATCTTTGTACGGAAACTACTACATCGCGGCGGAAAAAAAGAGCCTTGAGAACTATGAAAAGAGCAAGTACGCCCTTTTTTCGAAGACTTTCGTCATCGGAGCCGACGTTATCGGGTTTTATGCGGCGAAAAAACCTGCATTTTTCGCACTGAGCGCGGGAGTCGAATACAAACGGGTCAAAAACGAAGAATTCGGCTTTTTCGACCTCGAAGACTCGACCGTCACTTTCGAGGACACGACGCTGCTCGACATGATCTTCCCCTTCCTCAAACTGAGGATCGACAAATACACCGAGCGGGTAACTAACCGTTTTCTCTTTGTTTTCTACCCCACTTACTGTCTTTTCACCGACCAGACGCTTTTCTTCGATCCGCTCACGCTGCGAGTTTACGAAACCGATTCTGTCAAGTGGCAGGTCCCCGCTATCGAGCTTTCGGAAGAAGTTCTTTTCAGCTTTTCACCTTTCGGCGGTATACTTTTAAGCGGCAGTTTTTCTTTCTGGCAGGCAAAATACAAGTCTGCCGTGCTCAAAAAAAGGTCGGGGAAATACATTTTCGACAAAGTCGGTGTGACCCAGAACTTTCTTGAATACGCCGCAAGCATGTCCTATGTCCTGCCGTTCGAGATCGCAGGCAAAATCCGCCCGAAACTCGGCGCCGGTATCCTCGGATCAACAGAATTCCGTGAAAACGACGGCAGAAAATCGACTCACAAAGATATCGGATACCTCATCGTCGCAGGGTTTTATTATTAATCGGTAAAAAAATCTCATTGCAGCCCCTTTTCTTTCGGCAAAACGGAAATAAATAAAAAGGCAGGATTGTTTATTGAGAGTTTTTTTGTGGAGGAAGATATGAAAAACCTGATTAAATTCCTGTTTTTACCGTTATTTTTGATTTTTTCTTTCGCCGGGATGAGTGCTTCTGACATGCACGGTCTCGAAGACGAGCTCATCAAAATTTCTGAAAAGGCGAAAAAAAGCGTCGCTTCGATCAAAGTCGAGATAACCGAGCAGCAGAGAATGCGTGATCCGTTCTTTGACTTCTTTTTCGGTAATCCGATGCAGCCCCGCAGCAGAAAAAGCCAGGCGCAGGGTTCGGGTTTCGTAATCGACGACAAGGAAGGTTTCATCGTCACGAACAACCACGTCGTCCAGAAAGCCGAAAAAATAGAAGTCATGATCGACGGCAAGACATTCTCAGCCAAACTCATCGGCACGGATCCGCACACAGATGTCGGACTTATCAAAATCGACGAGTTCAAAAAAGGAGAGATTCAGGCACTCAAATTCGCCGATTCCGATAAAATAAAAGTCGGCAGTTTTGCAATCGCGATAGGAAACCCGTTCGGCCTTTCGAACAGCGTAACATTCGGCATCGTCTCGGCAAAAGGGAGGAGCGGAATGCGTGTCACCGATTACGAGGATTTCATCCAGACTGATGCGGCAATAAACCCCGGAAACTCGGGCGGACCGCTGCTCAACATCGAAGGCGAAGTCATCGGCATGAACACAGCCATCCTTTCGCAGTCAGGCGGTTACATGGGGATCGGCCTTGCGGTGCCTGCAAACATGGTCAAAGAGATCACGCAGCAGCTCAAAAGCGGCAAAAAGATCCAGCGCGCGATGATGGGAATCGTCATTCAGGAACTCAACGACGATATGCGCAGCTACTTCGAGATAGACAAGAGCGTCACTGGTGTCCTTGTCTCCAACGTCGAACCGAAAAGCCCTGCGGACAAAGCTGGACTCCAGCAGTACGATCTCATCACGAAATTCGACGGAAAGGAGATCGAAAATATTTCGCAGTTCAGAACAGCGGTCGCATTCAGCCCTTACGGCAAAAAGATCCCGCTCGAAATAATCCGTAACGGCAAAACGATGAAGCTCGAAGTCGTACTCGACAAAAACTATCAGCTTTCGGAAACTCCGCAGGAACTTGATCAGAAAGTCCTCGACGAGATCGGCCTGACGCTGACCGACAACAAAGGAAAGATCACCGTTTCCAACGTCGAACAGGGCTCGCTCGCCTACTCCGCAGGCCTCATGAACGGCGATGTCATCGTCGCGATCAACAAAAAACGGGTCAAAAACGCCGCGGAAGCAAACCAGATCATCAACAAATCGAAGAAACTCCTCTTCACGGTCAACAGAAACGGCCGTGATCTCATCGTAGTCATCAACAGATAATTAGTCCTCAACAAGCCGCGAACGCATCAGTTTTTATCTGGAACGCAGCACGTTCAACACGATCACGCTTTTTTCTTCCTGAGATCTTCGATCCACTTGATTATGACCGGGAAAAAGACGAGATTTACCAGAGTGACCATGACTATTCCGATCGAAGCCATGATCCCTATCGACTGCAGGCCTTTATGCTTTGCCAGAGCTACGCTGCCGAAACCGACTAACGTTGTCAGTGACGAATAAAAAACAGAGCCGCCGGTATTTTTGAGATTTTCGATCATCGAACCGGCCGAAGAACGGTAGCGGTAGTAGATGTGAATTGCAGAATCTATACCCGTTCCTATAACCGTCGGAATGATTATCATATTGAAAACATTGAACTTTATTCCGCAGCAAACCGCAACGAGGATCATCCAGAGAATACCAGCCGCGAGCGGAAGGAAGACGACGAAAGCGTTGATAAAAGAGCGGTAAAGCAGAAGAAGCACGATAAATACGGAACAGAACGCGAAAACTATGGCTAAAGGAACATGGATATCAATGACTTTTTCGATTTCGCCAAGAAGCATATAAGAACCCAACAGTTTGTAATCATTGATGTTTCCGTGAATCGTACCGAATTCGTTCTTTATACGCATAACGTCTTCGACATTCGATTTGTTGCCGCCTAAAGCGACCATGATGAAACGGTCGGAAGAGCCGTCTTTGAGAGAAAGTTTGTCGGTTATCCAATCGGGCAGTTTTTCACGTTCCATGACAGAATCGACTTCAAGAAAAGGCTTGAATTCTTTATTGAATTTCTCGATTTCCGAATCACTGAAAAGATTGATTTTCCTCTCAATGAGCCTTTTTATGCTCTTGATTATTTTGATCTTCTCCTCCTGATCTTCAGGGAGGAAAGTGTATATCGAAATAAGATCCTTGATCTCTATCGAAGTCGATTTATCCTTTTTCATTTTGGTGATGACTCTCGTCGCATCTTCGGTCTCTTCTGCCGAAGCAGTCACTATGAAAGAAGGAAGTCCTGTTGAAAGAGCGTCGGTTTTCTCCTTTTTCTGAGCCGCAACATAGTGGTTGGTTATAGTGTCGGCGTATTTTCCTGGAAAACTCAGATTATCGAAATTGTATTCTATGGAGCCGAATTTGACCGAAACAGCCGCAGCAACCGTTATCAAAAGGAAAATCGCGGTAACAAGCGCCGGTTTCTTTGAAAAACGGACGAAAACGGAAGCAAGGAAATCGGTCGTTCTCGCCTTGATCTTCAATTTACCGAACCTGTCGAAGAGAAAAACGACAGCAGGGAAAAATATCATTATCGCGACAAAAGATGTCGAAACGCCGAGGGCCGCAGCTAAACCGAAGTCTGAAAAGCCTTTGAAATCGATCATTATCAGCGAAAAGAAAGCAGCTACGGTCGTTATCGCGCCTGAAAAAATCGACGGCATCGTGTTGGGCAGAGAAAGTTTTAGAGCATCTTCCGTATCGCCCGTTTTCTCCGCCTGTTCGCTGAAACGCCCGAGAAGATGGATCGAAAAGTCGATTCCCAGTCCATATAAAATCGTGAATGAAAACGCCGAAATGATATTGAATCCGCCGACAAAGAACTGCATTGCCGAGATCGCGCTCAGAACTCCGACTGAAAGCGGGAAAAATACGATGAAAAGCGCCTTGATCGACCTGAAATAGAAAATTATCGTAAGAGAAAGGAGTATTATGCAGATCGCCAGAGTCGAAAAGACATCGTTGTAGATCGCCGTCATTTCATTCAGTTTATTGCGGAAAAGCCCGCCTGCCTCGACTTCGACACCAAGTTTTTCGGGCTGAACTTCGGCAATCGCCTTCTCCAGCAGATCAACGATCTTTTTGCTGTCTGAAACATTAGTTTCGCCACCGGCAGGACGCACTTTCATCGCCACATAAGTCCCTTTCTCGGCTTCGAAAAACTTGTCCATTTTATACTTGACGCGGTAATCCTCCGCCCTTTTCAGAACTTCGTCCATTTTTGACGTAAGATCGGAAGATTCCTCGTCTTTTTCAGAATTATCCTCTGCATTTTTCTCAGATTTTTCATCATTTTCACCGAAAGCGAGCTCTCTTTTGACCGCTTTCGCGATCTCGCCGTTTATTTCGTCCTTTATTTTCTGCAGCTCATCGACTGTCGCGAAAAGAAGAGCGTTTTTCTCAAGATACTCGACATCTCGGTCGAATTCGATGAATCTGACAAGAGGATTTCCGTCGATTTTCGCCTTTATCTGACGCAGCGCTTCGATGTTTTTCTCTCTGTCTGACGATTTTGCGACAACAAGAACCGTCGAATAGCTTCCGACGATGTCCTCCATTTTCTCGAGCTCGATGACCGTTTCGTTCTGACCTTTGAAAAGAGCGCGCAGATCGGTGTCGATTTTGAGATTGTGCTTGAGATAAAAAAGCTCGCACGCCATAACTACAACGAGACAGACTACCATAAAATATGTGTGACGCGCCGAAAAACCGATGAATTTCTTATATAAATTTTTCAAAAGGACCTCTTACTGCTTTCCGTAAAGCGCGGTTTCGGTTTTCGATCCGTTTTCACGCACCGCACCGAGGAATTTTTTGACTTTTTTAAGAGCTATTCCACGTTTAAGGGAACTGATTTTGTCGATAAAAAGAACTCCGTCCAAATGATCATTTTCATGCTGGATCGCGACTGCCGGAAGCCCGGACACCTTGATTTCATGCTGATTTCCGTCGACATCGAAATACTTGCAGACTATTGTTTCGGCACGTTCGACATCGGCATTGTATCTCGGAACGCTGAGACACCCTTCGCCGTAAACGATTTTTCCTTCCTTTTCGGTAATTTCGGGATTTATGAAAGCTATCGGACGAAATTCCGCACTCTTCGGCTTTTCGCCGTTTTCTTCAGCCTTTACAAAGTCCAGATATCCGAAATCTATGACAAAAATACGCAGCGAAACACCGACCTGCGGACCTGCGATGCCCAAACCGTCGGCAGCGCGCATCGTGTCGGCCATATTATTTGCAAGTTCCCTGATCTCATCGTTAAATTCAGTAACAGGCTTTGCCTTTTCACGCAGGATTTTATCGCCGACAGTCGAAATATGAAGAAGCGTCATGTTTTCTCCTAAACATTGAATCTGAAATTGATAATATCTCCGTCTTTGACGACATACTCCTTGCCTTCAAGCCGGTAAGCGGCCGCCTTTTTACATTCAGCCTCGCTTCCGTATTTGATGAAATCGTCGAAATGAACGACTTCGGCACGGATGAAACCGCGCTGGATGTCGGAGTGGATCTTTCCTGCGGCATAGAGCGCCGGAGTGCCGTTTTTGATAGGCCATGCGCGGACTTCGTCGCTTCCGGCTGTGAGGAAGGAAATCAGGCCAAGTGCCGCATAAGCACTTTTTATAAAGCGGACCGAAGCACCTTCAGAAAGACCGTAATCCTTAAGAAATTCAGCCTGTTCTTCAGGAGAGAGCTCGGCAAGTTCTACTTCAAGCGGCGCACTGACGCAGAAACACGAAATCCCGTCGGCTTCGAGCTGTTTTGCAAGACCTTCCGGAACAGCCTGCTCCCCTTCCGGCTGATTGACGAGAACGATCATCTTTTTCAGCGAAAGGAAGTTGTAGTTCGCAATAAGCTCGGCTTCTTCAGGTGAAATAGTGTCGGCAGCGGGAAACTCGCCGTTTTCAAAGAGATCGCGCAGTCTCTGCAGGATCTTGAGTTCCGGCGGATTCTTCTTTTCCTTCATCTCGCGCTCGAGCCTTCTTTCTATGACCACAAAATCTGTAAGTATCATATCTTCCTTGATTTTTTTATATTCTGCAGCAGGATCTGCGGGATCGGAAGTCATAAGCGAATCGAAATTTCTGAGAGTCATTATAAGCAGATCTGATTTCTGGATCATATTTTTTACTTTTGCCGGCAGCGCACTCTCTTTTGAGGGCGGGACCGTGTAGTCGCTGAGAACGAACTCGCTGTAAGTCTTCTTCTTCGGGTTGTATATTTCCGACAGTCTGTCGATCCTCTCGTCCGGAACTTTGATCGTTCCGACAGTTTCCTCTTTTTTACCGCTTTCGATGCCGGTCAAAGCCTGAAAAACCGTGCTTTTCCCTGAAAACGGCAAACCGATCAATGCAGCTTTCATCTTTTTACCTCTGAAATTATTGTTAAACGACTATTTGATTTTAAAATCGGGCGTTATCGTCAGAACCCTCGAATCGAGTTTTTCGGGAATAAAGGCGATTTTTCCTCCCTTTTTCGCCGTAATAAGCGGCAGATAAGCCATGTTTTTCACATCTGACGGATCAACGGCATCGTTTTTCATTTTGAAAGTGTGCTCTATTCTGTAAGTTCCGTAAAGTTTCGGAAACATTCCGGTTTTTGAGCGCTGCTGGATTTTCACCGTAAGAATGATTTTCTCGTTTTTATCGTCAAAAACGACATTTTCCACAAGCGCTTCAGTATATTCCTCTTTGGCAGTCGGGTTTTCGGTGCTTTTTCTGACGAACATCTCAAAACTTTCGGCGGATGCATGACGTTTCACAGCTGCTTCGGAAACGTTCAGATCGATATTTTTCAAAAGTTCGAAAAGGCTGTCGGGGGTAGTCGTCGGGAAAAAGAGATCTTTTCCAAGAATCTCGATACTGAGATCGGGAATTTTTGAAAGCATCTCCTTTCTGAGTTCGTGCGGCTTTATCTCGTCGGCGATCTTTACAAGGACTCCGCCGTTTTTCGCGACCCATGACTGCGCGATCATCGGAAGCCATGAACCGTCGACACTTTTCAGAATAAACGGCTTCGCATCGGTGCTGAGCACGAGAAAAAACAGAACAAGAAAAACGGCACTCTTCACAAACAGCGAATTTTTATTTTTTTCTCTTAGACTTTCCATCTGCATCTGCCTCAAGCCCCGGCTGCTTTTTATGAAAACGGTAAAGAACGCAAAATCCGAAAATTATGAACGGGATACTCAGATACTGCCCCATCGTGAGACCTTCTTCGAACACCTGATACTCCTTGATGAACTCGATGCAGAAACGGAATGAGAAATAAAGAATCAGGAAAAGAGCGGTGTAAAGCCCAGACTTTCTGTGGTCTTTGCGGACACAGGAAACAACAAGCATGATTATCAGGATCACGAAAGCGCCGAAAGCCTCGTAAAGCTGAGACGGATGGCGGACAGGCCAGTAGTTTATCAGGCACTCCATTTTGGAAATATCGCAGTGTCCGGTAGCAGCATTTATCGCAAGTTTCATATCGTCAGGATTTTTCACGAACTTGAAACCCCATGGAACAGTCGTTATCTTGCCGACTATCTCACTGTTGAAAAAATTACCGAGACGAACGAATGTAGCACCCATGATGCCGGGGAAAACAACACCGTCGGCAAGGTCGGTAAATGTAACTTTGTATTTTCTGGAAATGAAAATAACCGCAAAAATAAGTCCTACCGTAGCGCCATGGCTCGCGATGCCGCCTTTGTAGACTTTGAGGATCTCAAGCGGATTGCTCAGGTAGTATGCCGGTTCATAGAAAAGGCAGTGGACAAGACGTGCGCCGATGACGGTCGCAACAACGCCCCAGATCAGAAGATCATCAGCGATTTTATCGGGGAAACCGTATTTTCTGTAAATCCTTCTCGCAAGATAGAAACCTATAAGGATGGCTGTTGCAAAAAGGATCCCGTAGTATCTCAGCTGAAGAGGACCGATGAGGGCGATCACCGGATCGACATCCCAGACGATATAATCGTTCATCAAGAATAACTCCAACAAAATCAATTAGTTAAGAGGTTCAACATTGAAAAGAAGTTTTGCTTTGATGCTTGCTTCGAGAGTTCCTTCAGGTTTCAGAGCCTGCGGATAGAAAATGTAGTAGCTCTTGATTCCGAGCTGGAAATCGAGGTGTTTTATCGCATGCTGAAGGGTATCTTTTCCTTCGTAAGTGTAGATCAGATTCATGATCTGTTCCGAAGAATATGTATCATCATCGGTCTCGAAAACGCCGATGAGGTATTTCTTTTTTTCCGAAATAGTACCGTCTGTTGCAGAGTCATCGCTTATCGTCGCAGAGAAATAATTCTCAGGAATTCCTTCTTCGCTGACACCCTGATATATGCACTGTTTGAGGTCGTCTCCGTCTTTGCAAGGCGTAACACCGTCGACTCTGAATGGATCGATCTTCTGAGCGTAAAGTTCGGCTTTCATTCTGAATGCATTGTTTCCGGCAGCGACATTCGGCGGATTTTTGATCGTGAAAGTAAGTTCGTTCAAAGTTGCCGAGTAGATCTTGTTGAGGTATTTCTTGTATTTTTTGAGGTCCTTCTGCTCAGCCATCTTGATTTTCATCGATTCGTTCTCCTGATGGACTTCCAGATGGAGGCAGGTCTCATCGGCCTCTAACTTGCATCTGTCGATCTCGACTTCCCTTTCGGCTTCAGACAAAGCACAGAAACTCGAAATATTCGCAAGAATCATGTGAGTGTTCGTTACATCGTCCTTGCTGTTGAAATCCGCAGCCTCGAAATCGCAGATCGAAAACGGAAGGTCCTGATGCTGAAGCTCTTCGACCATCGGGATCTTGAAATCGATCTCTTTGTGGATGGTTTTTCCGGCAATAAGATCAAGAATGTCGTCAGTCAGAAACTCAGGATACTTCGTGATCTCCGCATCGGGGATATTCAGATCTTTGAAAAGAGTGTTCGTTACGAGCAGAACCTCGTTGTTAAAGATTTTTTCAACACCCTGAAGTCCTTCGGTGATGTTGATTTTGTAAGTCGAGGGACTTGCTTCGCTGCCCTGATCGAAAGGATAGTCGATCGAGATCGGAATAAGCATGAATTCCGAACATGAAGTGAGCAGCACGGCAAAAAGAAAAGCCGAAAGCATGCAAGCGATCTTGTTAGTTGTTTTCATTTGATTCCCCTTCTTTAAGTAAATAATCTTCCATGAATTTGTCTAAAATAGGTTCCCCGTCAAGCACCGCGTCGGCGTTTCCGGTCTCAAAATCGGTTCTGTGATCCTTGACCATCTTGTAAGGATGCAGAACGTAGCTTCTTATCTGGCTTCCGAAGTCGATCCCCATTTTCTGTTTTTCGATTTCGGATGATTCCTCCTGTTTTTTCTGAAGTTCGAATTCGTAAAGGCGCGATTTCAGGATCTTCATCGCCGTAGCCTTGTTCTTGTGCTGGCTTCTGTCGTTCTGGCACTGGACAACGATTCCTGTCGGAATGTGCGTTATCCTTATCGCCGAATCGGTCTTGTTGACATGCTGGCCGCCTGCGCCGCCCGAACGGTAGGTATCGATTTTCAGGTCTTTTTCGTCGATTTCTATTTCGATCGAATCGTCGATTTCGGGTGTAACAAAAACGCTCGCAAACGAGGTGTGACGGCGTTTGTTGGCATCGAACGGGCTTATCCTGACAAGTCTGTGGATGCCGATTTCCGCCTTGAGATAACCGTATGCGTAATCGCCTTCGGCAATGAAAGTGATGTTCTTTATCGCCGTCGCGTCATCGCCTGTGTTTTTGTCGATAACTTCAAGACCGTAGCCTTTCCTCTCGCACCATCTCGCATACATTCTCGAGAGCATTACCGCCCAGTCCTGCGACTCTCTTCCGCCGGCACCTGCGTTTATGCTGACGATCGCGTTCATAAGGTCTGTTTTTCCGCCGAGCATCTTCTGGAATTCGATCTTTTCGACAAGTTCGTCTATCGCGCCGAGCATAGCCTCAGCCTCGCCTTCGATCGAAGGATCCTCGTCAAACAGCTCTTTCGCAAGAGTCAGTTCTTCGATATCGGATTCAAGTTTCGAATATAGTTCCAGACTGCTCTCAAGCACCCTTTTTTCCTTGTTGAGAGCCGCCATTTTCGCCGTATCGGACCATATTTCAGGCTGATCGAGCTGTTTTTTCAGCTCACCGAGACGCTCTCTTTTTGAATTTATGGCAAGAGATTCAAAGAAAATCTTCGATTTCTGGTCAAGTTCCGTAAGTTTCTGTTCCAGATCTTTCGACGTCAGAGGCATTATTTCCACCTTAGATTTTCGACATTTATTTTCGCACCGTATTCAGTCATCATCTTATCACGGTACCCGTCCCATTTTTCAGTGCCGTATTTCGCTATCAGCTCTTCAACTATCAGCGGATAAGCCAGATTGAAACTCAAGTGTCTCTTGTAGGCGAAACCGGCGATCTCGATTATTGTATAAAAGTTCTCGCTGTCAAGATAAGGACCGAGTATTTCGCCCGGGAAACTCGCGAGGACATCGTCTTTCCACGATTCTCCCATCACATCGGCACTGAAAAGCCCCCAGTCGCCGTTGTTTCTCGCTAAGATCTCGTCGTCGGAAAGAGTTGCAGAAAGTATCCTGATGCTCGCTCCGGATCTAAGCTGCTGCGTTATATCTTCGGCATTTTTCTTGTTAGTAACCCTGACAGCATAAAGACGGTAGAGTTTGTCCCGCAGGAATTTGTCTTTGTTTTCGATGTAATACTGCCGCACCGCCTCGTCGTCTATCGCATAAACTTCGCGTTTAGTCCTGCGGCTCATATACTCGACGATGGTTTTTCTTTTGAAATCATCGATTTTATTCTTGATTTCCGGAATATCGCCGACACCTTCGCTCTTTCCCTTTTCGTAGAGAAATTTTTCTGAAAGCTCGCGGAACAGATAGTTTTTCCGCATCTCTTCAGTATCGGGCATATTGTTCTGACGCAGCCAGAGATTGTATTTCAGCTTGAAATCGGAAACAGAGACGACATCACCTTTGAAAACGTAAACGATAGGATCATCCTTTAACTTTCCGCATGCCGTCAGAATCAACAAAACTGCTGCAAAAACATAAAAAAAGCGGCTCATTTCACCTCCGAAGACCGCAAATTTTACTCACTTAAATATATATTACAATTAAATTAAAGAAAAAATCACAAAGCGTCCCTGACAGGCTGTGAATCGGAAGTGAACACGGAAGCGTTGCCGCAGAACGAAGAGTTTGACAAGCTTTCTTCCAATGCGCTCAAGTCATTGATATTCCATGCATTAACAGCGGTCGTATTATTTCCGAAGAACATCTTCTTCGAGCCGAAACTCCTCACCTCTGAAGCGGCGATGTTCAAGCCGTTGTTGTTGTTGAAAAGTGTCATGGAATCAAATCTCAGCAGCGAAGAAAAATAAAGCGATATTCCGTGTCCGAAATCGGTCTTCGGGGCAAAAACACAGTTCCCGAGCTCTGTGCACCTGCGCGGCAGAGTATTCCTTATTTCAACATTTTCCAAAGAAATTTCAGCACTTACAGCAAGAACTCCCGTTTCCCTGTTCTCTGAGAGAATACCGTTTTTCAGCACCGCTGCGGCTCCGTTCTGGATCGCCGCTCCGACTCCGAATTCGCCGGAATAAACGTCCGATTTAGTTGAAACTATTTCAAAATCCTCGATTTCTGCGCTGCATCCGCCGTCAAGCAGGACTCCGGCTTTTTCAGCCGAAATTACCGAAAGACGCTTTATGAAACTTTCGCTTCCGTCAACAAGCTGAAGAGCGAATCCGTTTTCCCCGAGACCGTCGGAAAATACCGATTCTACCGTCAGATCTTCGGCATAAAGCACCGCTCCCAGCGAAAAAATGCCGTTTCCCCTGCTCGTTTTAACTGAAACCCTTTCAAAACACCCGTTTACTCTGCCGTCGAGAACGATACCGCCCTGCTCCTCAGAGGTTTCGAGTATATTTTCAGCAGAAAAATCAACGAGTTTCAGATTTATTTCATCACTATCGGAAGAAACCAGAACAAACGATGTCGCAGCATCTGAAACCGAACTGTTCTTTATAGTTATGTCGGCCGAGTTTTCCGCATAAAAACCGAGTCCTTCATAACTTCTGAGCCCGCCGTAAACGCCTGAAATAACGGAATTTTCTACAATTATCCGATTATTGTTTCCACTCTCTCCCCAGACCGCTATGCCGAAAGAATTCACTCCCGAGATTTCGCTTCCGGAAACACTCAGATAACCGTTTCCGAAAGAAATTCCGTAACTTATCCCTGATGCAGCTTCGTCGATATCACCTATAAAACTCTCCGACACACTAAGATCGGCGCGGCATCCGGCCTCGTCAGGGCAGATGTTTATCCCTCCTTTCATGCAGTGCGAAAGAACGCTCTTTTTCACAGTTGTAGAGCTTCCGTTTCCGGCAAAAATGCAGCGCACCCTGCCTGAAAGCGAAATATCTTCCAAAGAAAACTCTGCATTCGGAAGGACTTCTACAACAGCCTGATTTTCTTCATCATCACAAACTATCATGGTGTTTCCGGCACCGTTTCCGGAAATCCTGAGTCTGGTTTCAGCTTTTATACAGCCGGAAAAGCATCCGTCACCTAAGATAAGTTCGCCGTTTTCGGGTTCAGGCAGAGGAAGACAGTCAAAATTTTTGTCGTATTTTCTGATTTCCGCGATTTCAGGTTTTCCGGGAGGTTCGGGCTTCCGGTACGCAACAGTGTTTTCTGCGCAAACTTCACTCTCTTCATCCGGAAATTCGTCAGGTTCTTCATTTTCGACCGGAATATTGTCCCCCTTTTCCGGAGCCACACCGCAGGAAAAAGTAAAAAAGGCAATAAAAACAAGTATCAAAAACATCACTGCACTTCAAAAAAAGTCTCTATTATAAAAAGTTCTTCACTGCGTTTCATATCGGCTGACGAAAAGTCGTTCCGCAAGATCCCGTCACGCAAAGCGGTATCTTCAACTGCATTCTGTACGACAAGTCCGTAACTTCCGCTTTCGGAAAAGACCGAAAGACCCTTGAAAGAGGCAGACACCTCCGAAGAACCGCCTGCACCGTCTAAAATCACTCCGGCCCGTGCAAAACCGCTTATTGAACTGTTTTCAATGGAAAGAGAACCGGTTTCGGCAAGAAAAGCGCTCTTTACGACTATCCCGTCACCCACGCTTTCAAGCATGACTTCCCTCTTTTTCACTCCTTCGACCGATGTGTCGGAAATTTTAAGAGCAGTGTTTCCCAGTATTTCGACTGCCGCCGCGCCGTTATCGGAAAAAGTGCTGCCTGAAACAGACAAAACACCTCTTTTTCCGCTTTGATTCTGCGCCCATAAAGCGGCGAAACCGCATTTTGAAAGAGAGACGTTCTCGAGAGTGACTCTGTGAGAACCGTTTATCAGGATCCCTGTCCCGTCACTCTTATCGATCCTGGAATTTCTTATAAAAACTTCAGACTCCGTACCTGAAATCACGATCCCGCGGCCGCCGAAAACAGAAGATGCGCCTATGCCCGACAAAGAAACATTATCGATCTCGACAGAACTTCCGGAAATAAAGAGCGCCGCCTGATCTGCCATGACGTTTTTGAAAGAAAAATCTTTCAGCAGAACACCTGAAGTATCAGAAACAGCAAGGCTCTTCAAATAGCTCGTGCCGTCCTTTCTTCCGATGATCCTCAAAGGCTTTGCGACCACAACTGAACCTTCGAAAACTCCGCTTCCGAGACACACGCAGTTTGAAAAAGCGGCTGCGGCATCAATAAGCGCATCCTGAAAAGAATTGACGTCATGCGCGGAATAACACTTCCCTCCGCACTCTTCGGGCAGAGAATAATCCGGCATTCCGTTTTCCGAACACGACAAAAACAAAACACAAAATAAGATAAAATAAATTCTAATCATGATCCCACCTTAAAAAAATCAAATTACAGGACGTAAAATAATTACGAAAATGAATTTGTCAAATATAAATTTATTTCGACTAAAACTACGATAAAATCTGACACATCTCGATATTAAATCAAACGAGCATAGCGTCACGAATATTTTTTATAACTCATAAATTTTTCAACAGTGTGAAAACTTCCGGTGACAAGAAGTTTTTTTCCATTCTGACGGGCAAATGCAAGCGCTTCTTCCATCGTTTTTTCATCGGTTTCCGCATACTTTATTTTGTTTGAAACCTTTGAATCTGCACGATCGAGAATATCCCCCACTTTTGCGCCGCGGTCGTTATCGGCTTCAAGATTGACGACATATATTGAATCTGTTATTTCTCCAATAAGATCAAGCACTTTTGTAACATCCTTATCTTTCATCGCGCCGTAAAGAACGACAACTTTGCCAAGCCGCTCTTTCACTGTTTTTGCAAGAGATCCTATCGCCGGCGGATTGTGTGCGACATCAGTGACGATATCGGGTTCGATAAATTCGAACCTTGCAGGGATCTTCATCCCGCTGAAATCAGGGATTTTCAAGCCTTTTTCTTCGCTCATAAGGGCTGCTTTTACTGCAAGACGCACGTTTTTCCGCTGTTCCGGGCTCATGCAGCTCGGAGGAAAAGCGATTTCGAGATCAAGGGAATCATCGTCAACGCTTTGAGCACCTTTAGAAAGAGCGACTTCTGCCATCCACTTGTCAAACGCAGGATCTGCACTGCCGCCCATCAGAACCAAGTCATCTTTTTTCACGATCCCGAGTTTTTCGAGTGCGATTTTTTCAAGTGTATCGCCTAAAATATGTGTATGGTCGAGCCCGATCGAAGTGATGATATCCGTTTTCGGACCTCCGATCACGTTGGTTGCATCAAGCCTTCCGCCTAGCCCTACTTCAAAAACTGCGCGGTCGCAGCCTGAAATTTCAAAATACTTCCACGCGATCAGAAATGTTATCTCAAAGAAAGACAACTCTTCAAAATTACTTATCTTTTTCTCAAGATAATCGTAAATTCCACGCACTTCGCCGTCTGCGATGTCTGCTCCGTCTACCGAAATACGCTCGTTGTATCTTAAAAGATGCGGAGAGACGAACCTTCCCGTTTTGAGTCCGTTGGAACGCAGAATGTGATCGAGCGAATAAACCGCCGTTCCCTTTCCGTTCGTGCCGGCAACGTGATAAACCGGAATGTTTTTCTCAAAAATCACCGGAAACGCGTCTGCAACACGGCCGAGACCGAGTTTTATCCCGCCGCGTCTGCTGTAAAGCTGCTGCAAAAAATCATCCTGCTGCGGCATCATTTGTCTCCTTGAAATTTCATGTGTTTTTGAAAAGTGTCAGTTGATGTATGGTTGGGAAACTTTTTCGATGACTTTCGCGCTTTCGCCCGAATCGAGCTTTGCGTTGTTGATTTTATAAACCCCGAACTTGAACATCACGCTCTGCAGACGGCCGATGTAAGCCTCTTTTATGATGGCGTATCTGTCGAAACCTTCAGCCATTTTAGAAAGATTGTCTGGATGAGTCCGTCTGAACCAGCGGAATTTGTTGTAGGCACGGTTACGGTTCAGGTTTAGCATGTATGCCGAAATCGAATCCTGGATCGAATCGAAGATCCTGATGTGGCGCTGGTTCCCGCTCCAGTTTTTCGGCTTTATCCCTTTCGTCGGATCAGGCGAAACGTGCCCGAAAAGGTTGTTTCCTTCAAAAACGAAGCGGCTTGTCCCCCAGCCCGATTCAAGCGCGGCCTGACCGATCGCGATCGCCGGCGGCACAGGACGGATCTTGTGGTCGAGAAAATAGCGGATCTTCTCTTTTTCCTCTTCCGTTATCGCAGAAATATCCTGACCTTCGTCGATGATGTTGTATTTTTCGGCAATCTCGCTGATAATTTTCACATCTTCGGCATTCCACTCTTTTTTTGCCGCGACCGGAACGATTTTGTCATGTTCAGCCGTAATTTTTTCGTTTTCGAGCAGAACTAAAGGAAGGAGCAGTTTGATAAAAAACTGTCTGCGCTCGATCCCCTCGAGTTGTTTGATCTCTTCAGGGATCTTTTCCACGAAAATGCGCGGTATTTTTTCGTTGTCCCAAGTGTAGCCGACAAGCTCGTATGCAGATTTTATCTCTTCATATGTGCTTAAAAAAACATCGGCACACAAATTACAGCAGAAAAAAAGAAGCAGCACCGAAATAAAAAAAGAATATTTTTTCATAATCAAATGGCAGGCGAGACGGGATTCGAACCCACGACCTTTGGCTCCGGAGGCCAACGCTCTATCCAGCTGAGCTACCCGCCCGCGCTACCCTTATGATCTTCTTGAATCAACTTTTTTGTCTTTCGATCTTGCAACCTGTTTTACCAGTTTGTCGATGCAGAGATCGATAGAAGTCTGGAATTCTTTGTCATCGGAATCGCTTGCGAGAAATTCCTCACCGTTGTTGTTCAGTTTGACCTCTGTGATCTTCAGATTTTTGTCTTTCTGAAAAACGACTTCGACAGCGGTGTTTGCCGAAACGAACTTGTCGATTTTTGCAAGTTTTTTGGTTACATAATCTTTAAGACCGTCACTGTTTTCTTCAAATCCTCTGAAAGCGAAATTAATGTTCATAAAAACCTCCTTCTAAAAAAAACAAACAGGTGAGATTACCACATCAACGAGGTATGTCAATTTATCGGCTTGTGACTGATCCGTCAGAAACAGGCTTTTAGCCTAACATCCCGTCAAATTCTTCTTCGGTTATCGTTCTGACGCCGAGTTCTTTCGCCTTTGTCAGCTTGCTTCCGGCATCAGTGCCGACGAGGACGAAATCGGTTTTTTTGCTGACTGAGCCGCTTACTTTGCCGCCCAGAGATTTGATTTTTTCGGCGAAGATTTCGCGCGGCTGGGACAAAGTTCCGGTGATGACGAAAGTTTTGCCTGCAAATGCGGCATTTTCAGCGTTTTGGGATTTTTCGGGATAAAATATTTCAACTTCTTTCAAAAGTTTTTCGACTGTTTCATGGTTCTGAGCATCTGCAAAGAAATCGGCAATCGAATTTGCCACGATATCGCCTATTCCGTCGATCTGCATGAGGACTGCAGGAGTCGCCGCGATCAGTTCTTCGACATTGAATTTTTTCTCGAGTTCTCCCGCGATAAATTCACCTACTCCGTCGATACCGAGCGAATTTATGAAGTTTCTGAACCTTATCTTTCTCGACTTGTCTATCGCTTCGAGCAGGTTGTTGACACTTTTTTCGCCCCACCCTTTCTCTCCGTAAAGCCAGAGCGCGTAGTCGGAAAGATGAAAAATGTCGGTAACGGAGCTGAGCCATCCTCTTTCGTGCAGGAATTCGACCTGTTTTTCACCCAGTCCGTCGATGTTGAAGCACCCTTTCGAAACGAAATAGCTGATGTATGCGACTATCTTTGCCTGACAGTCGATATTCTGGCACTTGTAGCCGACTTTGTTCTCGTCTTTTGCGAGTTTCGAGCCGCAGACAGGGCAGTTTTCGGGGTGGACGACCTCTTTTTCGCTGCCGTCACGAAGCTGTTCCACCGGCGCAGTAACTTCCGGAATAACGTCTCCAGCGCGGCGGACAAAAACGGTGTCTCCTATTTTCAATCCTTTTCTTTCGACTTCCTCGATGTTGTGGAGAGTCGCGCGTTTCACGATGACCCCGGCAATCTCGACAGGCTCGAGTTCAGCTACCGGCGTGATTATTCCGGTGCGGCCGACCTGCCAGGTTATATCAAGAAGTTTCGTCGTTTTTTCTATCGCCGGAAGTTTGTAGGCAATAGCCCACTTCGGCGTTTTAGTGAGGAATCCCGCGGCGCGCTGTTCGTCGAATCTGTCGAGTTTTATGACAAGACCGTCGATATCGAACGGAAGATCACCTCTTTCTGCTATCGTTTTTTCTATAAGTGCTTCGATCTCCTCGATTTTTCCGATTTTTTCAAAGTGCGGCGTCTTGAAGCCTGAATTTCTTAAAAAAGCGTGAAGATCTTCCTGGGATTTTATATCGACATCGCTTATTCCGGTTATCGCGTATGCAAAAAATTTGAGTTTTCTTTCGGCTGTGACTTTCGGATCAAGCTGTCGCAGAGAACCTGCAGCAGCGTTTCTCGGATTGGCGAAAGGTTTCTCGCCGTAACTCGACTTCGCCGCGTTGAGTTCTTCGAAACTCGATTTCGGCATATAGACTTCGCCGCGCACTTCGATCAGTTTTATATCGGCAAACTCAGGAACATAAAGCGGGATCTCTTTGACTGTCGCTACGTTTTCGGTGACATCCTCGCCTACGGAACCGTCTCCGCGCGTTGCGGCACGGACGAATTTTCCCGATTCGTAGATAATATTGAGCGCAAGCCCGTCGATCTTCTGCTCGACGACATAACCGCCGGCCGGCACAAAATCAAGACGGTTGAAGAACTCTTCGACTTCCGAAACAGAAAAAGCGTCATCAAGCGACATCATTTTCTCGCTGTGGATAACTTTTGTAAAACCTTCCCTGACTTTCGATCCGACACGCATCGTCGGAGAGAAACTCTGCTTTTTGTCCGGGTTTTTCCACTCGAAATCGACAACTTCGCGATAAAGCCTGTCGTATTCCTCATCGCTCATAAAAGGAGCGTCGTCGCGGTAGTAAGCCGCTGCTGCCCTGTTCAGAAGATCTATAGTCTCTAAATATTTTTCAAAATCCATTTTCACCCCGCAAATCTAAAACTCAGCTCCGGCGTCACGGAGAAGCACTTCCATCGCCTCTTTTTCTTTTCCACCTATGAATTTTGAGGTTTTCGTTCCGTTTTTCATCTTAGCGTTGACATCCGCACCTTTTTTTATCAGTTCGCGGACTATATCGATGTTTCCCTTTCCGACAGCACGCATAAGCGGCGTCACTCCGTTTATATCGGCTGCATTGACGTTCGCTCCGGACTGGATCAGAAACCACGCGGTACCGTTGTTTTCGCTTTCGATAGCCGTCATAAGCGGAGTCATCATGTCATAACCTTCGCTGTTTATGTCCACTCCTGATTTTATTATGAGGGAAATCATCTCGGGAGTCCCCTTTTCCGCAGCCTTGGTAATAACGGAAACTCCTTCTACCGAAGCCTGAAGATCAGCCTTGGAATGAAGCAGGACCTGAAAAGTCATCTCATCTCCGCTGTTGATAGCATAAAAAATGACAGGGATCTGATATTTTCCGGCTTTGAAAGTCGTATTCGGGCTCATCCCTGCATCGATAAAAAGTTTAACGATATCAGATCTTTTTTCTTTTACTGCCTTTTCAAAATCCTCTTCAGAGAACTCATACCCTAAAACAGTCAGCTGATCTCTCGATTTATATACCGACGGAGCCGTCCGTTCGCGGCTGCCGCACGAAACACAAAAAAGAAAAACAGAAAACAAAAGAAAAAAACGCTTCATAACGCCTCCTCAAAGAAAAAAGCGGTGAATTATATTGAAAATCAGATTTTTTGCACTTTTTTACACTTTCGGGCCTTTATATTTACTTTCTGCGATTTATCTGAATAATTGCCTTGTTTTGCCGACGGAGGCTCTTTTGACACGCAATTTCCTCAAATATTTTTATTTTTTGCTGCTGCCGATCGTTTTTTCGGGCTGTGAACACACGAAATATGTCGATTCGATGGAGTATATCACGGAAATCGAGCCGAATGAATCGACTTTTGATGCGTTCGAAATAGAGGAAGGATCTGCGTATTCAGGCGAGATAGCAAAGCCTGCAAACGGTTCCTACGACACCGATCTATACAAAATCTGGCTCCCGTCGGGAACGCTCGTCACTTTTGAATTCGAGACCCGCGAAAAGAATTTCGAGCCCTATATCGGCCACACGGACAACCTCGGCAACTACACTTTCGCCGTTTTTTCGCCACTCGGCAAACAGCATCCGGCATTTGTGACGACCGCGGACGGCTGGCAGTATTTTGAAATCGGCGACAAAAGGAACACCGGAGAGGAAAAGAAAGTCGGAGGCTTCAAATATTATTTCCGCGTGGTCTCTTCCCACATCTGCAATACTGAAAATTATGAAAAAATCGCAGACGGTTCATCACTCAAACGCAGCTTTTCGCAAAACGGAAACCTTATAGACATTCTTGAAATCGAACTCGAAGAGAACGGGATCTGCCAGTTCGACATAGACACTGAAAACCTGCTCAGCGACAAATTCTCATTTATCATGAACTGCGGAAGCCGCGAAGTTGCCGCCGGAAACGACGATGAGGACTACTACAGCAACAAGATCGACCCGCTCATCTATACACGGCTTGAGAAAAACCTGCGTTATCTTCTCGTTACAGGCAGGATCCTCCTTGATCTCGACGAGACCGGGACCGAAAATTTTACGGTTTCGATGAAAAAACAGCCGGAATCGGAAGAACTTGAACCTAACGACACGTTCAACTATGCGAACATTACCGATTCGCCCGAGATTTCCGGTTACCTTGACAAGGAAAAGAAAAATATTTTAGGCGAAGAAAGCGATGATGAAGATTGGTTCAGATTCAAGGTCGAAAAAGGCGATATCATTTCCGTAAAAATCACACCTGAAAATCCGAATCCTTTTATTGCCGAAATCTGGGCTTCTTCTTACAACATCACGGGAAACGGCCTCATCGAACTGCGCGGCAGCATGCTTTCCGGCATAGAAACGCACAAAATCAACATGCTCTCTCCTTTCAACGGCGAGATCTACCTTGACCTCTGGGGAAGCGACGTCCCCTACTCTCTTGAAATCAGCAGGGATACCGAAATAGAGACTTTCGATCCTTCTGCCGGCGACTTCGAGACGGAACTCCCCGACTGCGGCTGGAAATTTTTAAAATGGATTGCCGGCAAAGAAAAAAATCTTGCCGAAATCACCCTCTCTGTTCCAGGAAATCTCGCAGGACTTTACATTTTCGACAGCGACCTGATGCCGTTCGCCACGCCTGAACCGGCAGAAACCGTCCGCTTTTTTCCAAGAAAATATGAAAAAACCGAAGAATTGATTTTCGGACTTTACATCAATGAATGCGAGCAGAATTCGGGGCAGAAACTGACCTTGTCAATCGAGGAAAGCGTTTCAGAACCAGAAAAATGGAGTCACGGAACAGACAAAAATCCGGTCAGAATCCAGACCGGTGCAGCTTATTTAGGATACTTCGACACCGACAGCAGTTTTTACGAGAACTTTTTCGAATTTACGCCGGAAAAGAACGGGACAGTCTATCTTTCGACAAGCCCCGACCGCGGATCGACCGGTTTCGACATCGACACGGTGATGACACTGATGCTCGGAAACGAGACTCTTGCCGTTTCCGATGACATGATCCCGACTATCCACTTCAACAAATACAGCTTCATTTCGCACGAAGTGAAAGCCGGAGAGACCTACACGGTGAAAATAATGCCCTTCATGAGCGAAAGTTCAAATATTTCGGCAATGAATCTCAAAGGTTACTATATACTTGACTTATATTTAAAGTAATAATATGTTCGCGCAACGTTGTTTTTTTACTTTTTCAGGAGGAATTATGAAAAAATTGATGCTTTGCTTGCTTGCAGCGCTGATGTTCGTAAGCTGCGGCGAAAAATCAAAATCTCTTCAGGATCAGGTCGATGCTTTCATTCAGAGCTACCTTTACGCAGTCCGCGACGCTTCAGACGGCAAACAGGGAACTTTGCAGGACATTTACGACAACTGGCTTTCCGCTGAGATGAAAAAAGTCGTAACTTTCGATGATTTCAAAGATTTCGCAACAACGACATATAAAGGAAAAATCGGTGCCGAAATCAGAACTTCGCGTGCAAATATCGTTATCGACGCAGAAACAAAGGCTTTCATCGAAGCTACCGGTCAGACGGCAAACATGGGCCGTATGGCAGGCGTCATGAACGCTGACGCATCTCTTATTTTCACCGTCAGAATCGTTAAGGAAGGAGAAGCTTTCAAAGTCGAACTTCAGACCCTTATGGCCGAGATCGCAGAGCGCGATGCTGAACAGGCAAGACTTGCAAACCTGCTCAAAAACTACAAAGGACTCATCAAAATCGACGACATAACCGGAAAGAAAGTTCCCGGACGCCCCGGACTTGCAGAACTTACCGGAACGATCCTCAACGGCAGCAGCGACCTTGACATGATCAGAGTCGGCATCAGAGTCCGTTTCAAAGACAAAAACGGCGACGTAATCTATGCTGAAAACTTCCTTCCCGTAACCGACATGAGATACGAAGGTCTCAGAACTTCGCTTCTTCCGAACTCGGTAAAAGTTTTCAAGACCGTCGTTAAAGATATTCCTGAAGAGTGGGATCCCGATCAGCCGCTTTCCTTCAATTTCTACATCATCGACGGCGTTCACATCACTCCGGACGAACTTGTCGCTGAAAACAAAGAGAGAGACAGACTTAAAAAGCTCATCGAAGACACCAAAAAGGCTGACGAAGAGGCAAGAAAACAGCTCAAAGAGATCTGGGAAAGAGAAAAAGCTCTCAAAGACAAGATCAAAGAACTCCAGAATCAGGGTGAATAGTTAAAAAAAACGGAGATTTTCGTGAAAATGAATTTTTTTCTTGACTTTAGAAAATTTTTTGGCTATAAAGCCGCCGTTTTGATCGTCCTTTCACTTTTGAGTTTTGGAATTTTTGCAAAAGATTTGAATTTAGCCTATCTTCCGGCTCAGGCAACTAAGACCGGAGACAACAAGTATCAGCTCGTAAAAGACTTCGATACTTCGGTAAAACAGGTCAAGGCGCTTTTCGTGGGAGACAGTTCGGTCAAAGACGAGCTGCTCACCAACGAAGAGAATTATCGGGTTCATGTTTTCTACAACCTGAAACAGTCTGCACCGTGGCATAAAATCTACGTCATCGCTTGGGATGACAAGGTCTTTGCACGAATCTTCAAATAAAGCATGAGGTTCCCGGATCGTCCAATGGCAGGACTACGGATTCTGGCTCCGTCAATCAAGGTTCGAATCCTTGTTCGGGATCCATTTATTCATGCAATGACCCCTTCGTCTAGCGGTTAGGACGGCGGCCTCTCACGCCGCTAACAGCGGTTCGAATCCGCTAGGGGTCGCCAGAAAATTCGAGAGGTTTCCTTTTATTTTCCCACAATTTTTCAAATTCAAGTTTTGATTTAAGGCTTGAATTTTTTGTTTTCAGCTGTTCTAATTAAAAATCGTTCTATGAATCATCTTAAAATAAAAAAAATCCGTGCAGCACGCTGATCGCGCACCGCACGGAATCTTAAAAGGAATCAAATAGTCAGACTATTTCTCTTTAAGGAACGCGTATTCGTATGAAGTCGGAGAAACAAGGCTTTCCTTGATCGCTCTCTGGCTTGTCCATCTGAGAAGGTTGACGCTGCTGCCTGCTTTGTCGTTGGTTCCGCTGCCTCTTGCGCCGCCGAAGGGCTGCTGACCTACAACTGCACCGGTGGGTTTGTCGTTGATGTAGAAGTTGCCTGCACAGTGTCTGAGTGCATCCTCAGCCTGAGCGACAGCCTTTCTGTCGTTTGCGAAGATCGAGCCGGTAAGTGCATACGGAGAAGTCTTGTCGCAGAGATCCATCGTCTCGGCGAATTTCTTGTCGTCATAGACGTAAACGGTCAGCACTGGTGCGAAGATCTCTTCTTCCATCGTTACGAAGTGCGGATCAAGCGCTTCGATGACGGTCGGCTGGATGAAGTATCCTTTCTTCTTGTCGCCGGTTCCGCCGACGATGATTTTTGCATCTTTCGATTTCTTTGCGATGTTTATGTAGTTCATCGTATTGTCGAAGCTGTTTTCGTCGATGACTGCGCCCATGTAGTTTCTGAAATCGGTTACATCGCCGACTTTGATCGTGCTGATCATATCGCACATTCTCTCTTTGATCTGCTTCCAGAGCGACTTCGGAACGTACATTCTCGAAGCTGCCGAGCATTTCTGGCCCTGATATTCGAAAGAACCGCGGACTGCCGCAACTGCGACTTCATCAACGTTTGCCGAGCTGTGGACGAATATGAAGTCCTTGCCGCCTGTTTCGCCGACGATCCTCGGATATGAGCGGTAAATGTCGATGTTGTTTGCCGATCTCTTCCAGA
This sequence comes from bacterium, assembly GCA_017963125.1. GTDB lineage: Bacteria > UBP6 > UBA1177 > UBA1177 > UBA1177 > UBA1177. The sequence goes on along the minus strand of JAGCUA010000002.1, from coordinate 32,381 downwards.
TCGATTTGAAAACAGAGGTCGAACCTGTGAAGTGAAGACCTGCGAATTCCGGAGAATCAACAGCCGGATCGCCGATGCTGCCGCCGCGGCCCGGAAGGAAGTTGATAACGCCGTCCGGAAGTCCTGCTTCCTGGAAGATCTTCATAAGGTAGTAGTTCGAAAGAAGAGCGGTCGACGCCGGTTTCCAGAGAACTACGTTGCCCATAAGAGCCGGAGACATCGGAAGGTTTCCTGCGATAGAGGTGAAGTTGAAAGGAGTTACTGCGAGAACGAAGCCTTCGAGAGCTCTGAACTCAACGCGGTTCCATGTTCCTTTATCGTTGTGAAGATCCTGTCTGCGGTAGATCTCCTGCATATAGTGAGAATTGAAACGGCAGAAGTCGATGAGTTCGCAAGTGGAATCGATCTCAGCCTGGTGGCAGGTCTTGCTCTGGTTGAGCATCGTCGCCGCATTCATTTTGTAGCGGTATCTCTGAGAAATGAGCTCTCCTGCTTTCATGAAAATGGCAGCTCTCTGGTGCCAGTCCATATTCTCCCACTCTCTCTTTGCTTCGAGAGCGCATTTGATGGCCTTCTGGACTTCTTTTTCGCCGCCGAGGTGGCATACGCCGAGAACGTGTTTGTGATCGTGCGGAGCGACGACTTTCATCGTTTTTCCGGTTTTGATCTCTTTGCCGCCGATGATGAGCAGGATTTCGATCTCTTCTTTAAGCTGTTTTGCAAGTTCGTCTTTCAGAAGTTTCTTTTCAGCAGAACCCGGAGCATAAGCGTAAACAGGTTCATTCTGCGGACGCGGAATCGAATAGATAGCGTTTGTCATTGTAAAATCCTCCTATTAAATTTTGAAATCGATGCCCTGTGCCAACGGAAGCGTTTTGCCCCAGTTGATCGTGTTGGTCTGACGGCGCATATAGACTTTCCAAGCATCGCTGCCGGATTCTCTGCCGCCGCCCGTCTCTTTCTCACCGCCGAACGCGCCGCCGATCTCAGCACCGCTCGTGCCGATGTTGACGTTCGCGATACCGCAGTCTGAGCCGGCGTGTGAAAGCCAGAGTTCAGTGTTGGGAAGCGATGTCGAGAAGAGTGCCGAGCTGAGTCCCTGCGGAACTTCGTTGTTGTAGAGAATAGCGTCTTCGATCTTGTCGTATTCGATTATGTAAAGAAGCGGAGCAAACGTTTCGTGCATAACGATCGGAAGGTCGTGTTTTACTTCAGCGATCGTCGGCTCAACGTAGAAACCGCCTTCGCAGCCTTTAACGGTGACTTTCTTGCCGCCGTAAAGGATCTTGCCGCCCTGAGCCTTGACCTGTTTGATCGATTCCATGAGGTCGTTTACAGTCTGTTCGTCTACAACCGGGCCCATGATGTTGTCGTCGTCAAGCGGGTTGCCGATCTTGACCTGTTTGTATGCGTTGATGAGCGATTTTACGAATTTCGCCTTTACAGACTTCTGGATGATGACTCTTCTTGTCGTGGTGCATCTCTGGCCTGCCGTGCCGACAGAACCGAAAACGACAGCTCTGAGAGCCATGTCAAGGTCAGCAGTTTCGTCGATGACTACTGCGTTGTTGCCGCCGAGTTCAAGAAGCGATCTGCCGAATCTCTTTGCGACTGCTTCGCCGATCTGACGTCCCATCTTCGTGCTTCCTGTCATGCTGATGAGCGGGATTCTCGGATCGTTTACGAGTGTGTCACCGACATCGCTGCCTTTACCGATAACGAGCGAGAAAATGCCGTCGATATCGTATTTGTCAACGATCGGAGCGATGATGTTCTGAACTGCGATTGCGGTAAGAGGAGTCTTTGAACTCGGTTTCCAGATTACAGCGTCGCCGCATACTGCTGCAAGAAGAGAGTTCCACGACCATACTGCTACCGGGAAGTTGTAAGCGGTGATAACGCCGACAACACCGAGCGGATGATACTGGTCGTACATTCTGTGGTTTTCTCTTTCGCTGTGCATCGTGTAGCCGTAAAGCTGGCGGCTGAGGCCGAGTGCGAAATCGGAAACGTCGATCATTTCCTGAACTTCGCCTTTTCCTTCAACGGCGATCTTACCCATTTCAAGAGTTACAAGCGCGCCGAGGTCGCTTTTGTACTTTCTCAGAGCGTCGCCGATCTCGCGAACGATAAGTCCGCGTTTCGGAGCGGGCATCATTTTGAATTTCTCGAAAGCAGCCTTTGCCTTCGCAGCAACTTTTTCATAATCTTTCTTAGTTGCCTGGATTACAGTTGCAATCACTTTGCCGTCGATCGGGGAAATGCTGTCGAGCTCTTTTCCCGTCGTTTTGAGCCAACCTTTCGAAGAACCGGTCGTTGCACCGTAGTTTTTCTTCTTGATTCCGAGCCTTTTCAAAAGTTCCTGAACGTTAACTGATTTCATGTTTCCCCCTTGCGAAAACGCAAAAAAATTGTCACTAAATACAAAAAAAACGGTGCTGAGTAACACAAAATGAAAAAAAAGTAAAATTGTTAGAGGTTTTTAAACAGATTTTTTAGAGGATTTAGAAGATTTTTTTTCTGAGAAGTGCAAAACCGAGCATTGCAGCCGCCGAAAGGACCGCAGCAACGACGATCAGATTCGTGTTGTCGGATTCTACTTCGAGAACAGCACAGCCGCCGCTCTTCTTCTTGGTTTCGCAGTTAGCATCGCCTTCCTGGCAAGCGTAGGTGTAGGTCTTAGAGTTAAGCGGAAGCTCGTAGAAATTCGACTCATCACCGAGTTTGAGTCCGCCCTTCGGGATCTGGATCTTTCCGGCCATAGCAGGATCAGCCTTAACCATGTTGAAATCGACGTAAACGACGAAATATTTCTCCTCGCCTGCGATGTAGTTGATCGGCTGGCTGAATGTATCCGACTTGAAGGTCACCGTAGCAGCTTCACCAGCTTCGAAAGTGGTCTTTTCTGCGATCTTGATATCTCCTGCTCCGTCATTGTTCGTGTCGAGCCAGATCGAAATACCGGTGATGCCGTTCTTGTCGCCGAATTTTACGAATTTCGACGTATTCGGGTTTTTGATTTTGAACTCTTTGATCGAATTTTCCTTGGAAACAGACTTCGTTCTGATCTGCATAACCGGAATATTGTTGTTCATCTCGGAAATAGCCGGAACAGCAGGATCGTGAGCGCCGGTCGTAACGATGAAGAAATCACCCGTCGGCTCAAGGAAGAATGTAGCGAAATCGAGTTTTTCGTTGGAAACAGTCGCATTGCTGTCCTTGATCTCGGTATTGACACGGACATCGCCCTCTTCAAGGAAGAAGTAGAACGAAGTGTTCGCAGCGATCTCTTCGCTTCTGTAATCGACTTTCGCTCTGACGAGGAAGTAGTTCAGCGATTTGCCGATATACTTCTTCGCATTGGCTTTAAGCGGGAAGTAAACGTAGTTGCTCGAGTTGACCGTGGTGCCCTCGGCGATGTTGATTATCGAATCGACAGCTTCGTCATAAGTTCCGTTGCCGTCTGCATCGTAAACGAGTTCGAAATCGCTGAAGCTGAAGTTCGTGTCGCGCTTCGTATCGTAGTGAACGCTGATCGCATCGAAGTTGAAAACTTTTTCATCAGCGCATTCTGAAGCCTGGAGCGTGAACTGACCGAGAACGAGAGGCTGACCGCCGTTGTCCTTGGCAATGATTATCGAGTTGTCGGACTGAGGCGAGTTTTTACCGATAGCAAGCGTTATCGCCGCATCGCTGCACATAAGTTCGAGATCGTCCTTGCACTTGAAGCTTTCGCACTTGTATCCGGTCGGGCAGTCAGGAAGTCCTGATGCACCGCACTCCTTATTGTCTTTTACGCCGCCGCACATTTCCTGTGTCGGAGAGGAACACTGAGCTTCCGGAACACAGCTTCCCGGTTTCAGTTTAAGCGGGTATGAAGTATTCGTTTTGTAAGGCTCCTCGCTCTTCTCGTCTTTGATGAAAGCAATATTCGAGAAGACATAGTTCTTGGCGATACCTGTTTTCGGTTTGACTTTGTATCTGACAAGGATCTTGTCGGGACACGAATTTTTGTTGCATTTGAGCATTTTGTCGCTGACTTTGTAGCCAGTACCTGAAAGCGGGAACAGGCCGCCGTCCTTATCGGGAATAACGGTCCAGTCTGTACCGTCGCCTTTCTCGTCGAACTGCGTCGCGAAATCAGTCGATCCCTTGATGTATTCAAGCTGAGGATCAAGCTCGTCGGAAATCGTAACCGTTCCCGTTTCGTCTTCGCCCCAGTTCTGGATTTTGACAAGGTAGTAGAACTCTCTGCTCATGTTGGAGTAAGGACAGTAGTAATCCTTTACACCGTTATTTTCTGCAGCCGGACATGCGCAGAAGTATTTTTCGTCCTCGTCAGGAATATCGAAGTTTGCGCCCTTGATATCGACCGAAAGAACCATGTAGTTCGTAAAAATACCGTCCTGGTTTACTGAAAGCTGGATATCCATTTCGGTATTTCCCTTTTCGAGATGTTCCTGAAGGTTGATCTCTTTTTCGCTGTTGAGAAGGAACGTGTCGACGTCGATACCGTAGTTGACGCCTTCGTCTTCAGGACCGGAAACGCACTGGATCTGATTGTCTTCAGCAGCGTTCGGATCCCAGTTTACGATCGAAGAAACAGAGTTGTAAACTTCGACGTAGGTGCTCGTTATCGGGTTGCACTTGTTGTTGAGCTTGTATGAACTGCTTGCATTCTGGCCGATAAGAGAAATGCCTTCCGGAGGAAGCGACGGGTTGAGAAGACTCGGGTCGCCTTCCGCGATCATCGTGGTGACACGTGCTGTCGGATAAAGAGGAAGTTCGAAACCGGAAACTTTAGCAGTCGATGTGTCGCCTACAACGAATGAAAGACCGTTATAGAAGTAGATCTTCTTCGGTTTGATGTTTTTCGATCTGTAAATGAAGAAGAGCGACCATGCGCTGACCATCGTAGTCTTGCACTTGTAAGCATCGTGATCCGTGCAGTCGAGACCGCTGAAAGTGTATGTTCCATAGTATTCGCCGTCTTCGCCGTAACCTGCCGCGCTGTTGACTTTTTCGATCTCTTTGAAGAAATCGGTGACATCAACACGATAGGTAAAATAACCGATTTCAAAATCGGGAGTACTGGTGCCTGTTGCCGTTTCAGAGCATCCTATTTCGACATCGTCCTTGAATTTGATGCCTTCGAATTCGAAGCTCGGGCTTGTGCCGAGTTTTTTGCCCTTCCCTTCTTCACCGGCGGTGATATCTGCTGCATATTCTACATTTGAATCAGCCGTCTGCGTGAAGGCAAGATGGACTTTGTTGTCGGTAGGTTCGTTGATTTTCGCAGGATCGACCGCACCCATCCAGATAAGATAAGCCTCTTCGATGATGGCATCTTCAGGAATGTGGAAATTGTTCAGTGTGAAAGAACTCGATTCCACACAGGTATCACCCTGGGGGTTGGCAGGATCTTCATCATAAAGCTTGATTTTGTTGTCAATGTTCGAGTTGAACATAACGAAGAAATCCTGACCGCCGTCTTCCCAGCTTTTCGCAGGTTCTCCGCCGATCATGTGTCCCCAGCCGGTATCTTGTACAGGTTCCTCCTCATCAGGAGTTTCATCGGGAACTTCAGCCTGATCCTCGTCGGCAACTTCAGTCTGATCTGCGTCCGAAGCTTCCGGATCCGGTGTCTCAGGATCGGGATCTTCCTGTGCAAAAAGCACTAAAGAAGTTAAAATAATTAAAAAAAGCACTAAGAATTTTGCGTTTTTCATAATACCTCCAAACAAATTAAAATGAGAACCAACACACAAAAATTGAAGTATTTTATTAAAAACAGCCTAAAAAGCAACATTTTATCGACGCAGAACAATAACGATATCCCGACATCCAGATAACCGGCGGCGGCAAAACCGGCAGAGCAACTTTACTTTTTTTTCGATCCACTTCATAATTAGCGGCAACTTTTGATTTTTCGGAGGTTTTTCATGAAAAAGTTTTTGATTTTCCTTGTTTTGGTTTTTTCCTTCTTATTTTTGGTTTCCTGCGGCAGCAACGACAAAAAAAACAATCATGACGAAGAGATTTCCGACGAAGACCTTCCGGATACCGGAACGGCTGATACAGAAACAGGCGATGCCGATTCCGTTGATACTGAAATCCCTGATACTGACGACAGCGACACTGCTCCGGAAAGCGGCGAACCGGAGAAAAACGCTGAAGGATGCTACATTTTCACGATCGACGATTCCACTTTCAGCAAATATTACCGAGACACTTACCTCGGTCATGTCAAGGACAACATTTTAGGCGACAAAAACATGACGGACAAACTCGAGATCGATATTTTCCAGTCGAGAAACGCAACTTCGCCTGATGAAATCACATCGCACCCCGGCACTTACGACCTCGGCAAAGGCGACAACAAAAGCTATCTGAACTGCACCGAGTGCGTGAAAGTTTTCCAGGATCACGACGGGAAACATGCAAACAAACTGTTTTTTCAGGAAAGCGGAACTCTCGTGATCGAAGCAGTTGATAAAGAAAACGAAATCAAAGGAAATCTTACGGCTAAACTCGTGGAAGTCACGGTCGATCCGGAGACAGGCGAAGCGAACAAGGTAACAGGAGGCGGGTGCGTCGCAATCGAAAACTGGGCTTTCAACAGCGGAGTCTGCGTTCCCGACTGCGACGGCAAAGTCTGCGGAGGCGACGGATGCGGCGGAAAATGCGGCGAAGGCTGCAGCGGAGACCTTACCTGCTCTAAAGACCAGAAATCGTGCGTTCCGTTTGAATGTGAGAAAATCACTTTCGACGAAGTGGAAATGCACGCGAACCAGTTTGACGACTATTACTATCAGGCATCTGTTTCAGACAACATCATAGGCAGCACGGAACTCCCCGACATAATGACACTCCATTTTGAGCAGGACGGTTATGTGCTGAAAAAAGGAACGATCGACCTCGGCGGAGAGAATGCACAGTACCTGACATGCGTCGAATGCATCAGGCTTTTCGAAGATATGGATTTTGAAAACAACGAATACGGCCGCACTTTTTTCCAGCAGAGCGGCGAACTCGTTTTTGAAGAAGTGAAAGAAGGGACTTTTGAATCGAAAGGACACGGCTCTTTCAGGCTTGTCGAAGTTGAAATCGACGACTACACCTACGAATCGACTCCGGTTCCCGGCGGAGCATGCTACGAAGTCGAAAATCTGACATGGGATACCATCTGCGTTCCTCAGTGCGACGGTAAGATCTGCGGTCCTGACGGCTGCGGCGGCGAGTGCGGTGAAGGCTGCGGCGAAGAGAAGGCATGCAGCCCCGACCAGAAATCGTGCGTTGACTGGGACTGCGACGAGATCACGATGACTGAACTCGCAGACAACGACGCGCAGATCTATCCAGGCGACAGGATCTACAGCTACACTTATTCGATCACGCCGGATCTCGGCAGTGCCGACAAAGTCGAAACCTTGAGATTCGCGATGTACGGCAACATCCAGACGATGAGAAAATACAAGCTTTACGGAACGAACCTCAGAAGCAGCGATGTCGTATTCACGCTTTACGAGGACGGCGAAAGAATGTATTTCCAGCAGAGCGGCATAGTCGAATTCAGCGTTTTCGACCTTGATACAGGCTATTTCGAAGCGGCTCTCACCTCGGTAAGACTTGCCGAAATCGATGTTGACGAAGACTTCGGTTCAATAATTGTTCCCGGCGGGAAATGCGTCGAAATCACCAATACATCCCTCGCCTACCCCGCTTCAGAATAGAAAAAACTTTTATTTAATAGAGTTTTAACTATAATTTTACGGTTTGTTTTTTAACTTTAGGAGGCTTTTATGAAAAAATTTCTCACAATCACAGTCATCGTACTTTCGATGATGGTTTTTGTTGCATGCGGCGGCAGCAGCAAAAAAGAAAAAATTGATCCGACAGACGAACCGACTTCGGAAGAACCCACCTCGGAAGAACCCACCTCGGAAGAACCTACCTCGGACGAACCGACTTCGGAAGAGCCCACTGACGCGACCGATGATGAAGGCTGCACAGGCATTTCGATCGATTTGAACACTTTATCGATGTATTATGAAGGGAGCTTCTACTATGCAGGCGAAGATCCCATGCTTTACCTTGAGTTCTACCAGGAAGGAAACAGCAACGGATTTGACGTTACTGAAGGAACTTACGATCTCGGAAACGAGGCTAACTCGAACTATTCGACATGCACAGAATGTGTAAGCGTTATGTCAGACTATGTCGAAGATGAAGAAGGCTCGGGCAGTTACGAAAAACGCTTCTTCCAGAAGAGCGGATCTCTGACTGTCGAAGTTATCGACGCAAACGGCGAAATCAAAGGAACTGTTTCCGCAAAACTTATCGAAGTCACTGTTAATTCCGAAACTTATGAATCGACTCCGGTAGAAGGCGGCAAATGCCTTAAAATCGAAACGGCAGCATTCGACAGCGGCGTATGCATTCCTCAGTGCGACGGCAAACAGTGCGGAAGCGACGGATGCGGCGGAACCTGCGGAACATGCGACGGTCAGGCTTGCAGCGCAGATTTCAAGTGCGTTCCCTTCAACTGTGACAAACTTGGAGAAGTCAGCGAATTTGAATTGGTCGCTGAAGATTCATGGTTCGGCACGAACTACTACTATGACGCATATACGACAGGAAACGGGATCGGCAGCGCATCGATCCCGGACCTTCTTGAAATCGGTTTTGCAGTAGACGAACTTAAAAAAGGAACGATCACTCTCAACAGCGATACCGAAAACATAACCGACGCTTATGTTCTGCTTTATGAAGACTATGATCTGGAAAACCAGTCCATCGGAAAATACTACTTCCAGGAAAGCGGAACGCTTGAGTTCACCGAAGTCAAGGAAGGAACTCTTGAATCGAAAGGAAAAGGCTCTTTCAGACTTGTTGAAATCGATACCGACTATATTCCTGTTGCAGGCGGAAAATGCTTCGAAGTCGAAAATATCACTTGGGATACGATCTGCGTTCCCCAGTGCGACGGCAAGATCTGCGGAGACGACGGATGCGGCGGAACATGCGGCGAAGGCTGCGGCGAAGACCTGACCTGCAATGCAGCTCAGACAGAATGCGTTCCTTATGAATGCGAAACGATCACTCTCAGCAACGATGATGCAGACAAGACTTTCAACAGCTCTTACAAAAGCTACAGAACCACCTACACTCCGAATACAGGCGACGCTACACTCGACGACCTGTTCTCGATGCAGCTTTTCTATGTAGATCCGGTTCTCGGCGAACACAACCTTGCAGGAACGAATTACAAGGATGATGCCGGAATATTCATTTTCGTATGGGAAGACGAACAGGCTAAATCCTACTTCCAGCAGAAAGGAAAGGTCAATATCACCGCTTACGATGAGACGACCGGAGCTATGACAGTTTCTTTCAAGGATCTTAGAGTTGAAGAAGTAACGATCAACTCTTCGACATACGAATCGAAACCCGTTGCAGGCGGCAAATGCTATGAAATAACAGACACGACTCTCACCTACACGGGAGAAGAAGAATAATCATCAGCTTTTGGAGGCTTTTATGAAAAAACTTTTCACGATCACGCTTATGACACTCGCGATGTTCTTTTTTGTTTCCTGCGCCGAAGATGATTTAGATATTCCTGATACAGGAGACACGACTGACAACAACGAGCAGTCAGACAATTCCGACTCTATCCCATCAGATCCGACGACCGATCCGACTACTGAGCCGACGACTGAACCGACCGATCCTACGAATCCGACCGATCCGACGAATCCGACCGATCCTACGAATCCGACCGATCCTACGAACCCGACCGATCCTACGAACCCGACCGATCCTACGAACCCGACCGATCCTACGAACCCGACCGATCCTACGAACCCGCCGGAATGCACTCCGAATTGTGAAAACAAAGAGTGCGGCGACAACGGCTGTGGCGGAACATGCGGTTCCTGCGGTGACAATCAGGGATGCAGCACGGAATTCAAATGCGAAGATCTGGTTGTTGACGAATGCACCGGTCTTTCGATCGACTGGAGCTCATTTAAATTCGGATCATCTTCATATACCTGGTATGCAGGCGAAGATCCGGAACTTGCAATGATGTTTTTCAATGAAGCAGGATACAGAGCGGCTCCGACTGTCGGAACTCACGATTTGGGAACCGGCAAAAACGCCAACTTCAAGACCTGCACCGAATGTGCTCTCATCTATGCTGATATAGATATCGAGAACGACACATACACCAACTACTTCCCGAACAGCGGAACTATGACGATCGAATCTTTCGATGAAGATTCCAACGCAATCAAAGGTTCGATCTCGGCAACATTCGTTCAGGCAACAATCGCTGACGATGCGACCTCGACTTTCGTCTCCGGCGGAGCTTGTCTTGAAATCGAATCGGGTTCTTTCGAATGTGTTCCGCAGTGCAACGGCAGACAGTGCGGTCCGAACGGCTGCGGCGGCAGCTGCGGAGAGTGTGACGGTCAGGCTTGCAGCGAGGAAGGTCAGTGTGTTCCGTTCAACTGTCAGGCACTTTCCTTTAACAGCAACAATGTATATCTTGAAGAAGACTCTCAATCCGGTCAGCAGTACTATTCAGCTGTTACGAATGAAGCAGGAAGCACATCGCTTTACGACCTGCTTATAATGGAATTCTACGGATACGATGATGAAAGCGAATCTTACTTCTACCCCACTGACTTTGGTGATGTCGTCGCTATTATGATAGAATTCTATGAAGATGTCTATAATCCTAACACTGAAACCTACACGTCCACTTACAAGACATTTGTAAACAACACCTTGAATGTAAATGATAATCTGCAGTACATAACAGGAACGATGCAGTCAAAAGGTTCTGCATCTTTCAGACTTGAAGAAGTTGACAGCAGATACATCCCCGTTCCAGGCGGAAAATGCTATAATGTAGACAACTTCTCATGGGATCTCACAGAATAAAAAAAACGTCCAAAACCGTAATTTCACTCTGATTTTTCAAAAAAAACTTTCTTTAATTTTTTATTTCATTAAAATATAGTGTTTTGCTTATTTACTAATTGGAGGCAGTTATGAAAAAATTTCTGATGATTTCTCTTCTGATTTTTGCAGCATTTTTCTTTATTTCATGCGGCGGCAGCAAAAAAGACAAAGACAAAACTGATACCGGCGATACCGATACAGATGTCACGGACACAGCCGATTCATCCGACACGGATCCTGCTTCAGACACAGAACCAGGCGGCAATACCGAGCCGACCGACGATACCGATACAGCAGACGATTCCGACAACACCGACTCTACTGACGATTCCGACACTGCGGCGGAGCGTGAATGCGAAACCCTGGAATTCGGCGAAGTATACTATATGAACTCTTCAAGCGGAGACTACTACGAAGCCTACGCTGAAAACGGTATGGCGGGCGACAAGGCGTATTCAGATGTTCTCGACATCGATTTCCGTAACAAAAAAGAGCTGGAAACCGGAACTTTCACTCTTTCGGACAGCAGAAAAACCTGCGAATACTGCATTTTCCTCGGGGAAGACTTTAAAACAAACGAAACGACACCGACAAAAAAATACTTTCAGGAAAGCGGCGAACTCGTTTTTGAAGAAGTGCAGGAAGGAACTTTGCGTTCACGCGGACACGGTTCTTTCAGGCTGGTCGAGATCGACAGCAAATACGAACCAGTAGATGGCGGAAAATGTTACGACGTCAAAAATCTTGAATGGGATACGATCTGCCGTCCCGACTGCGACGGCAAAATCTGCGGAGACGACGGCTGCGGCGGGACATGCGGTGACGGCTGCGGCGAACTTGCCTGCAATGCCGCTCAGACCGAATGCGTCCCCTACGACTGCGAAACACTCGACATGAACATCGTTTCTTTAAATTATTACATGAATTACGGCATTCCGACATACCAGACAATGTATTCGGCGTCTACAGGCGCAGACTACAATATTTTTTACATGGAGATCGTCGATACGGCAAATGCTGTCGGAGAACACATCCTTGACGAGAACAGCGTTTCCGGCGCTGCCGGAGTCACACTCTCTCTTTGGGAGATAGAGGACATAAATGATGCCGACAGCACAGTATTCTATTTTCCGAAGAAAGGAACTCTCACCATTTACGAATATGACAAGGAATCGACCTATATTTCCTTCTCGACTGAAGATGTCATGGTTGAAGAAGTTACTATGTATCGCGATGACAACGGCGTCCGCTACACAATTCCTGTCGCAGGCGGAAAATGCTACGACTTAGTCGACTTTGAATATCACGACCGCGGATACTAAAAAAACTTCCATTAACAAACTATTTCACTAAAATATTGCGCTTTTTGTTTATCAACGTTTTTTGGAGTTTTTTATGAAAAAGTTCTTTACGGTCGCGTTTGCGGCATTGTTTACTTTCGCTTTATCCGGTGAAAACTGCAAAAAACTCACTTTTGACGAAGTATTTCTCGAGTACGGTTCTTATCTTGCCTACGAAAACAACAATGCCGCAGGAGACCCTGCAAAACCGGACCTTCTCTGGATCGATTTCTGGAACGGCAGCGGAGAAGCTCTCGACAAACTTGAAGTGGGCTCCTACCCTCTCACAGACTACGAAAGCTGCGACACCTGCATAACTCTTTACGAAGACATAGACATGAGCAGTTTCGCGTCGGAAAAGCTCTACTCCCAGACGAGCGGGACTTTCAACATCACCAAAGTCAAGGAAGGGACCAAGGAATCTCAGGGAAACGCTTCGTTCAGACTCGTCGAAGTCAACGAATACTATCAGCCGGTCGAAGGCGGAGCATGCTACGATGTCGACGATCTTGAATGGGACACGATCTGCATTCCCGACTGCACAGGCAAAGTGTGCGGCTCAGACGGATGCAGCAGCGTGTGCGGTCAGTGCGGCAAAAACCAGGGCTGCTCTCACGACCAGTCTAAGTGCGAAGATCTCGATCTTTCCGACTGCACGGGCATTTCGATCGATTTCGGCACACTGAAAAAACACTTTTTGAACTCGTTTGAAACAAGCAGTAAAGACGGCAGGCCCTACGTTTACATGGTATTTTTCCTCGACGATGACGAAACAAAGATAAAACCCGGAACTTACGACTTGGGCAGCGACAAAAACCTGAATTACGGCACCTGCTCCGAAGCGGTAAAGCTTTATGCCGCCTACGATCCCGAGTACGGAGACTACACAAAAATGTATTTCCAGCACGGCGGGACTCTGATCGTCGATTCCGTTGCGGAAAAGAACATGATCAAAGGGACGATCTCTGTAAAACTTGTCGAAGCCGACATCGCGGAAGACAACTCGACCACCTTCTTCACGGGAAGCAAATGCCTTGAGATCGAGACTGCTGCTTTCGACGTATCTACATCGCAAGATCCGACAGATCCTATAGAACCGGCTGAATGCTCCGAAGGCATGGGAGAATGCGTAAGCAACAGTGACTGCGATGCGGGATATTACTGCGGCAGCGACTGCTGGTGCTATATCAAAGATCCGGATGACACAGATACAGATTCGGGTTCCGAAAGTCAGAAAGAATGCGATACCAACGCCGACTGCGACCCGGGTTATGGCTGCGAAGACGGTAAGTGTTCAGAGTGTTATGGAGAGAACTGGGACTGCCGTAGTGACAGCGATTGTGACTTCGGTACCCATTGTATCGGCTGCTGGTGTGAATTCGACAATCTTGGTGATACCGATACGGATAATTCAGGCTCAAACGACTCTTCAGACAGCGGTTCAAACGACTCTTCAGACAGCGGTTCGTCAGATCCTGACAACGGCGGAAAAGAGAAAGGATCAGATGAATCCGGCAAAAAATCGGGCGGATGCTCCGTTCTTATGTTTTAATTACATTGATTTAAAATGCAGCTCCGCAATATCAGCACCGGTGAATACACTCTCGAAGGAACGAATTTCAGCAATGCGAACGGCATTTTCCTTGTTGTTTACGAAGACGGCGGCAGCGGAAAAAAATTCTTCCAGAAATCGGGAACGGTAAACGTCAAAAGCTACAACTCTTCAAACAACAGGATCACGGCAGAATTCAAAGACGTAGTGCTTGAGGAAGTCACGATCAACGGCAGCACCAACGCATCTTCAAAAGTTCCCTACGGATCCTGCCGCAAGATCAAAAATATGACTCTTTCATACTAAAAATCAGCAGAAAATATTCGCGTCATCACACAGGGAACGCACCTTTGTTCCTGCAATTTTTCAATAAAATCAGATATTAAAAAAATAAAAATTGTCTTAATTTCTTTTTTTAGTAAAATATGATGTTTCGCTTATTTAAATTGGAGGCGGCTATGAAGAAATTTTTTATGATCGCGCTGTTGATTTTTGCGGCGCTCCTTCTTTCATCCTGTGTCGAAGATGAAGATTTCGATTTCTCCGACACCGACAGTTACAACCAGAATACAGAAGGCAACAACGGCACTGAAGGCGGTAGTAACGGCGGCTCGGACTACAACGATCCGGGCAGCAGCCAGGGCGACGATCTTCCGGAACCCGGGCACAACGAAGATCCAGGCGATGATCTTCCTGAACCGGTATCCAACGAAGATCCGACGACTGACCAGACCACAGATCCGGAAACTGATCCGACGACCGATCCGACGACCGATCCGACAACTGATCCGACGACTGATCCGACGACTGATCCGACGACCGATCCGACAACAGATCCGACGACGGACCCGACGACAGATCCGACGACAGATCCGACGACTGATCCGACGACCGATCCGACAACGGACCCGACGACCGATCCGACAACAGACCCGACGACCGATCCGACAACAGACCCGACGACCGATCCGACAACAGACCCGACCACTGATCCGACGACCGATCCGACCACTGATCCGACGACCGATCCGACGACAGATCCTCAGGAAGAAGGATGCACCGAGATCACTCTCAATACCAATCTCAACTTCAATATTGCCTCCTACTACGACAACTACTACCAAGACTACTACGACTACGAATATTTCTATACGAACTACACCCCGAATACCGGCTCGTCATCGACAGACACTTTCTACATGCAATTCTTCGACCTCACCTACGACCAATATACGAACACATTCCCTCTTGCCGGACAAAACTACAGCGCTCAGTTAGGGCTTTACCTTTTGATCCACGAAGACGGCGGCAGCAAAAAATACTACCAGAAAGAGGGAACTGTCAGTGTGACCTATGACTATGAACACGGCTGGGGATTCTGCATAATAGCAAGCTGTTATGACGATCTCAGAGCGACACTCACGGACGTAGTGCTTGAGGAAGTCACGATCGACAGCAGCACATCCCAGACGACACCTGTTTCCAACGGTTCGTGCATCAAGATAAAGAATACGACTCTCAGATACTATTTCGACGAGTATTGATCTCTGAAGGATCACCGGTCCCGCGACTCATTCCAATACAAAAAAACCGAAAAAACTTTCTTTAATATATTATTTCAATAAAATTTCACCTCTCGTTTTTTGACATTTTTTTGTGACATTTTTTTGGAGTTCTGAAATGAAAAAGTTTTTAGCACTTGTTTCTCTTATCCTTGCGGTCTTCTTCTTTGTTTCCTGCGTTGACGATGAAGATGACGAGATAGCAGACACGATTTCAGGCGACACAGGCAGCAATCCCGGCAGAGATACTGACACGGGCGATACAGATCCGACCAACCCGACGACAGACCCCACAGCTGAACCGACTACGGATCCGACAAATCCGACTACTGACCCGACAAACGATCCGACAAATCCGACTGATCCGACGGACTCGACTGATCCGACAACAGATCCTACCGACCCCACCACAAATCCGGAACCGGTAACATGTACCAAAATTTCTTCACTCAAACCGCAATCACTACACTACGAATCAGCCGGCATATACCGCGCAGAGATCCAGGATGCTCTCGGAAGCGATTTGAAAGACGAACTTGAGGTCATTTTCCAGCTTGACGGCGACCCGAAAGCAAAGACCTACAGTCTGAACTACGATCCTGCCGATCCGACGACATACAACAACGGAAACTACGAAACATGCACCGAGTGTGTAAGTATTTCCCAGGATATCAGCAACGACAAACCGGCAAAATTCCTGTTTCAGGAATCGGGAACTCTGGAGATCACCGAAGTTGACTCTTCCAACGGGATCAAAGGCACTCTTAACGCCAAACTTGTCGAAGTTCTGATCAAAGACGGAAGGTCGGAACCTGTCACGAACGGAAGCTGCGTTGAGATCGAAAATCTTGTTCTGGACAATCTCTGCGTTCCCAGCTGCAAAACCGAAGACGGCACAGACAAAATTTGCGGATCTGACGGATGCGGCGGGACCTGCGGTGAAAACAACGGCGTATGCCAGGGCGAAAATATGGGCTGCAGTC
The DNA here is from genome assembly GCA_017963125.1 of bacterium. Lineage (GTDB taxonomy): Bacteria > UBP6 > UBA1177 > UBA1177 > UBA1177 > UBA1177. Next base: position 15,973 of record JAGCUA010000002.1, on the reverse strand, counting down.
CTGATCAGACTCAGTGTGTTAAATATGAATGTACTAAGATAACAGTCAACGACCTCTCCCGTTCCAGCACAACGAGTCAGCTTGAAAATGAGGAATTTTTCTATGTGTCATCGTTCAAAGAAGGCGACAGTTCGGAACTAAAACACGATTTCTGGCTCAGACTTCAGGGACTTTCGATGATGAAAGAAACTGATCTTTCCACCATGACATTCCTCGGCAACTGCAAAGGAGAAACATCTCTCGGAGATAAAACAGACGGCTGGCCTGAAAAAAACAGTGTATGCATTTACATCAAGGACGAGAGCAACAAGTTCTACTTCCCTACCCAGGGGGGGACAATAAACATTACGACACTTGAAAGCAGCGGAAAACTTGAAGCAGCACTCAACGGTATCAGACTTTTTGAAATCAATACCAATACATACAACGGTGATGTCGGTGCAGTCGTTCCCGGCGGAAAGTGTTTTGAAATCACAAATGAAACTCTGAGTTGTTCCGCACAATAGTCTTCACTTTTTTTCAACATTACTATTTATTTTTAAATTATTATGAGTATAATATAACGATTTTTATGTTTTTTGATTACCACAATTAGGAGGGAAAGATGAAAAACCTTATGATGATGCTTGCAGTTCTTGCACTCGCAACTTTTGTTTCCTGCAAGGGCACAGAAGAAGAAAATTGGTACGGTGAGTATCCGGATGACGCTGAAGCTCAGAGCGACTCAGAAGCGGCTGACTCCGAAGCACAAGCCGACACAGATGTAAATGACACTGACGTAAACGACACTGATGTCAGTGACTCTGAAAACCCGGATACGGCTGATACAACCGACCCGAACGACCCGAACAACCCTGACAATCCGACGAACCCGGATGATCCGACCAACCCGAACGATCCGACCAATCCGAACGATCCGACCAACCCGGACGATCCGACCAATCCGAACGATCCGACCAACCCGGACGATCCGACCAATCCGGATGATCCGACCAACCCGGACGATCCGACCAATCCGAACGATCCGACCAATCCGAACGATCCGACCGATCCGACTGATCCGACGAACCCGACTGATCCGACCGATCCGGACAATCCGACCAACCCGGACGATCCGACCAATCCGGACAATCCGACCAACCCGGATGATCCGACGAACCCGACCGATCCGACAAACCCGACCGAGCCGACTGAGCCGGCTTGTGTTCCTAACTGCGAAGGCAAAGTATGCGGTGATCCTGACGGTTGCGACGGACAATGCGATGCATGCGAAGAAGGTAAATTCTGCAACTATGCATACGAGTGCATTCCGACTGAATGTGCTACGGTTACAGAAATCAATCTGAAAACAAGTCTGGATCTGGATCCTAGCAATGTCGACTATTCGTCTGAATCTGCAATATTCACGACAAGCTACACCCCCAACACCGGTGCAGACGCGGTAGACACTTTCTTTATCAAGTTTGCAAACCTCGAAAGTTATAACGGAACATTTTACCTTGAAAATAATTGGGGAGCGGAGAGCGGATTTTTCCTTTATGTCAAGGAAGACGGCGGCATCAAAACCTACTTCCAGAAAAATGGAACCGTGGAAACTTATGGCAACAATTACGACGACGGATGGTCGGAAACGGAAACGGTCCAGGTAAAACTTACAGGCGTAATGCTTGAGGAAGTCAATATCAGCAACAACCAGGCTATATCTGTTACAGGCGGCGCATGCCTTCAAGTCAAGAATACGACACTTGAATTCGAAGCCTCGGAAAGAACCTACAGCTGGTTATATGCATTGCTTGAACTCCTGTTTGGTGACGGATGGTAATCGCATTTCTTATTTTACTTGGAACCGAAATCTACTGATCTAATCACATTTTTTATCTTGTTACGGAGAAAGAAATGAAAAATCTTATGATCCTGCTTACACTTCTTGCAATCACAACATTTGTTTCCTGCAATGGCGCTGAAGACGAGGAATGGTATGATTATCCTGACACCCAGAGCGACACTCAGGCACAGACTGACACAGAACCGACAGATCAGACCGACACGGCTGACTCAGAAACACAAGGCGACACCGATGTAAACGACACCGAAAATCCGGATACGTCTGACACAACTGATACCGCTGATACCGCTGACACAGCTGACACGGCTGATACGGCTGACACAGCTGACACGGCTGATACCGCAGATACGGCAGACACGGCTGATACCGCTGATACCGCTGATACCGCTGATACCGCTGATACCGCTGATACCGCTGATACCGCTGATACCGCTGATACCGCTGATACCGCTGCTGATACCGCTGATACGGCTGATACCGCTGATACGGCTGATACCGCAGATACCGCAGATACCGCAGATACCGCAGATACCGCTGATACGGCTGATACCGCTGATACCGCAGACACGGCTGATACGGCTGATACCGCTGATACCGCAGACACGGCTGATACAGACGAACCGCTGTGGCCAGAATGCCAGCAGGTAGAGATCACAAGTCTCGAATTGAGAGCCGGTCTTAAAAATATGTACTATCTCGTTGCCGACGGCTTCACCAAAGAGAATTTTATACTTTGGATAAAGAACGACGGTTCACTTCCGTCAACAGTCGATTTATCACAATTTTCTCCGAACGACTGCACCGGTCAAAAAACTAACTTCGTATCATTGTCTATAAAGGATCTGAGCGGCACGTCCTACTTCCAGGCAGCCGGAACGATCGACATCTCTTCTTTCGATGCGAACGGAAATCTCTCCGCTCCGATTGAAAACGTAAAACTTATAGAATACGAAGTCGACGACGTTCTTTTTGACTTCCTGCAGCCTGTTGAAAACGGCAAATGCATTGAGATCACGAATAAAACTTTGAACTACGTTGCAGATTAACCCCATTGAAGGAGATTCTCATGAAAAAGCTTTTGACTATCCCGTTTTTGATTTTTGCGATCTTTATTTCTGTTTCATGCGTTGAAGATGACGATCTTGAAGAAGGTCTCTCCGGCGACACGACCCCGTCAGGAGATACGACTCCGGCCGATCAGACCGATACGGCTACTCCGACAGATCCGGCAGACACCGGAGACAACAATCCGGCAGACACCGCTACCGATCCGACAAGTGATCCTACTACTCCGTCAGATCCCTCGACCGATCCGACAAACGATCCGACGACTCCGACCGATCCCAACCAGCCCTGCACACCTCAGTGCGGCGGAAAAGAGTGCGGCGATGACGGATGCGGCGGTACCTGCGGTAACTACAACGGCGGATGCCCCGAAAACCACACTTGCAATCTCTCGACAAACCTCTGCATGTGCACACCGAGCTGCACCGGCAAACTCTGCACGGACGATGACGGCTGCGGCGGAACATGCGGCTGCAAATCCAACGAGACATGCGACACAGATACAGGAGCCTGCATATGCGTTCCCAACTGTGACGGCAAAGAGTGCGGCGATGACGGCTGCGGCGGAACATGCGGAGATTGCGGGGATGAAGGCGTCTGCGTTGAATCAGCTCATACCTGCAAATATTGCACAAAAGTAACGCTTGCTCCGATTGCGGAACTGTCAAAAGGCGGAACCGGCAGATACTACAAAACCGTAAAAAATGCCTACACGCCTAATACCGGTGACACTTCAAAAGAAGACAAATATGTCCTTTCTTTTACTACTCAAGCCAGTATCGAATCAGGCAAGGAGATCAACCTTGCCGAATTTGACAGCCTCAAAAACTGTGAGGAAGGAATGGCAAACAAATCTATCTGCTTTATCATCGGTGAAGATAATGACCGCAGCGACGGCACAAACCCGGCAAAAACATTCTTCACGAAAGAGGGAACTCTCACGATAGATGAATACAACAAAAGCAACAACAATATAAAATTCACTCTCACCGGAGTAAAACTCGGCGAAATGAAACACGAAGACGGCGGATTGATTGATGGCGGCGACAAAGATTATTTTGTTCCTAACGGCGACTGCATAATCGTTAACGACACCACTCTTTCATATCCTGCCGAATAGAGGTTTTCATGAAAAAATTCCTGACTCTTTTATCACTGATTTTCGTGATGTTCATCTTCGTTTCATGCGTAAGCGACGACGATGAAGAAGAAGGCGTTTCCGGTGACACTGCTCAGTCGGACACTACTCCCTCAGGAGACACTGACCCGGCAGACACAGGCGACACCACCCCTTCAGAACAGGGAGACACTACACCTTCAGACCCGACGGCTCCGTCAGATCCGACCAATCCTACAAATCCGACTGATCCCAACTGCCAGCCTGACTGCACGGGAAAACAGTGCGGAAGCGACGGCTGCGGCGGAGTCTGCGGAACTTGCGGCGCCAATGAAATGTGCAACCTGAACAATTTCACCTGCCAGTGCAACCCGAAATGCGACGGAACACACTGCGGTGACGACGGCTGCGGCGGAACATGTTCCTGCCAGAATCAAGGCGACGTATGCGATCCTGACACGAAAGTCTGCACCTGCTTCCCGAGCTGCGACGGCAAACAGTGCGGGAATGACGGCTGCGGCGGCTCTTGCGGCTCATGCACAGGCGGTCTTGTCTGCGATGCCGGAGAATGTGTTCCTTCGACCTGCGTAGATTCGACATGCGAAGGCAAAGTCTGCGGCGTCAACGGCTGCGGCGAATCATGCGGCGACTGCGGCAATCCTCACGATTTCACATGCAGTATAGACCAGACCCAGTGTCTCTCCTGCTCTTGCGAAGGCAGAGAATGCGGGACCAACGGCTGCGGCGGAATATGCGGGAACAACGGCGGAAACTGCCCCGAAGGACAAGGCTGCTCAACTGACGGCAAGTGCATCACATGCTCATGCGACGGCAAAAAATGCGGAAAAAATGAATGCGGCAAAGACTGCGGAACAGGTTGCGGATACGATGAAATGTGCAATGCAGATCAGACAGGGTGCAACAAATGCGACACGATTTCACTCAAAGACCTCGTTCATACCTCTTCGTCAGATCCTGCAAACGGTTTTTATGATTACACTGCTGAATACGCTCCGAACAGCGGCAGCAGCAAAAATCACTTCTCGTTCAGAATGTACAACCCGCCTCACAATTATATCAAATTCGACGAACTGCCCTTCAGCAGCTGCACGCTTGACAAACCGAACAACGCCAACAATGCATGCGCCTTTATAAAAGAATATGAGGGCGACATCATCACGAGACTTTACTATCCGCAGAAAGGCATCATAACTGTACTGTTCAACTCAAACGGTTCATTCTACGCTCCTGTAGATCAGCAGCTGGTACTTACCGAAGTCGACAAGGTCACCGGAGAAGTAATTTCCGGCGGAAAGTGCTTCAGGATCACAAACTCTCAGATCAACGCAAAAGGAAAATAATCCGCTTCATACCAATTCACGAAAAACTTTCTTAAAAATAACATCTTATTATAATTAAGGGTTTTGTTTTTTAACATTGGAGGCTCTTATGAAAAAGTTTTTTGCTCTTGCACTTGCAATCTGTGTCTTGATTTTCGTTGTTTCATGCGAAGAGGAAGGGAAAACGATCCATCACGGCGATACCGAACATGAAGACGATTCCGATGCCGCAGACACAGATACGACCGATTCAGACGTTCCAGATTCCGAAACTCCTGACAGCGATTCTCCCGATTCTGATGTTCCGGACGGCGACAAACCCGACACAGGAGACGATACGGACACGATCGATGACACCGACACGACAGATGACACCGATACCGTCGACGACACAGACACTATTGACGACAGTGACTTCGAACCGGTGGATCCGGCATGTCAGGCAATCGTTTTCGACGAGATCTCATCAACTCTCGAAGACGGCATATACGCTTACGTGGAAGATCCCGAAGATCCGGAAAATGCTTTATTCTGGCTCGATATAATATTTTATGAATACGATACCGAATACGAAGAGCTTGTTTACAGAAACGACCTCTCCCCTTTCAAAGGAAAAACCATCGTCCTCGGCAAAGATGCGAACGCAAATTATGCGACAGCGACCGAAAAAGTCATCCTCTACAAAAATGTTTATGATGAGGAAGGCTACATGATGACAAAATACTATTTCGCAAAATCTGGAGCGATCAAGATCGAAGATGTCATCGCAGGAACAAACTATTCGAAGGGACAAGGCTCTTTCTCGTTCTACGAAATCACACTCGATGAAGATGAGGTTTCCACCTACGTTGAAAACGGAGAATGTTTTTCTGTTTCCGATTTTTCATGGGACAATGTCTTTGAGAATCCGCCGGAATGCATATTGGACAGCGACTGCGGCGAAGATAAAATATGCGATTACGGAGTCTGCGATTATCCCGAAGAGTTCTATGATTGCGAAGAAGATATCGACTGCGGCGAATACGGATACTGCGTTGACAATTACTGCGAATATACCGGCGACGAATAATTCACAAAGTTCAGAAAGACTCACAAAACACATAATTGACTAAAATCCTCTTTTTTGTATCATCTCCCGCTTTTGATTTTTTTGAGGTAGTTTAATGAGAAAATCTATTTATTATGCAATTTTCCTTTTGTCGCTCGCAGGACTTGCCCTTGAAAACAGTCTGACTCGAATTTTCAGCATAACAATGTGGTATCATTACGCTTTTATGGCAATATCAGTTGCGATGCTCGGCATGAGTACAGGTGCCGTCAAAGTTTATTTAGCCGACTTTGCTTCAAAAACAGACGAAGAAATAGAGATCCTCATTTCAAAATACAGCCGTCTCTTTGCCCTTTCTCTCATTTTTTCACTGCTGACTCTCCTTTCGATACCGTTCGTACCGCGTCAGACAGGTATCGGTTACTTCACGACTGCCATCATCTATACTATTGCAGCGATCCCTTTCTATTTTGAAGGCGTCGCGGTCTCTCTGATCCTTGCCACGAAGTATATAAAAAATGCAAACCGGCTCTATGCAGCGGATCTCGCAGGAGCTGCCGCCGGCTCGATAGCGTTCTTCCTGCTGCTTTCCGTGACTGATGCTGTAAGCGCCATTATTTTTATTTCAAGTATGGGATTTTTATCGGCTTTTGCCGTTTCCAAAAAGAAATCCGATCTCATTCTGGCGATCTGCATAATCATTTTTTCCGTTTTCAATTACACGGGAAGGATCTTCAAGATCGAATGGACGAAAGTTGACGAAGGTGTCCTCGAAGCGACTGTCGAGCACAATCTGGAATGGGAAAGCTGGACTCCTTTTTCACGCATAACGGTAGCTCCCCTGACGAACAACAACGGTTTCGGCTGGGGCATTTCAGGCAAAATGATGGCTAATTTCCCCGATTACAAAGTCGAACAGCGGAACCTGAAAATAGACTCGGCGGCAGCAACGATAATCACGAAAAACACAATGCCGATCTCCGGTCTTATCCATCTGCGCTACGACATAACCAACTTCGCTCACTATCTTTTTCCCAATTCCAAAGTAGGTGTCATCGGCGTCGGCGGCGGCAGAGACATTCTTTCCGCACTCCACTTCAACCAGAAGGAAGTATGGGGAATCGAAATAAACGGCCGCATCATTGAAGCTCTTACAAAGGTTTATGCAGGCTACACATACGATGTTTCGGCTCTTCCGAATGTCCACATTGTCGAAGACGAAGCACGCAATTTCTTCGAGAAAAACAATATGGAATTTGACCTGATCCAGGCAAGCCTCATCGATTCGTGGGCTGCGACGGCTTCAGGCGCGTTCGTTCTCACCGAAAACTCGCTCTACACTCTCGAAGCGTGGAAGACCTTCTATTCCCGCCTTTCGGACAACGGTGCGATAACGATGAGCCGCTGGTATTATCCGAAACGCCCGGGCGAACTTCTGCGTCTCGTCAACCTCGCATACCAGACGCTGCTTGAATCCGGAGTCAAAGATCCGGCAAAACACATAATCCTCGTAGCAGTCGACTACCTTCCGTTTAATCAGCGGTTGGAAGAACATTTCGGCTCGGGAACGATCGTCGTATCCAAGAAACCCTTCAGTAAGGATATAATCGACAGAGCCATGAGTCTTGCAGATCTTTACGGATTTGAAACACTTATCGCAGGCGGCAAGGAAAACGCGTCGATTTTCAAGGACATCATAACTCCTGGCAAGCGCGAACCTTTCATGGCTAATTATTCTCTTGACCTCACCCCGCCGACAGATGACAACCCCTTCTTCTTCAACATGCTCAAACCTTCTGCCGTCTTCATGGGGAAAAGTGTCGAATCGGAAGGTGTTCTTTCGACGAACCTCATGGCGATCCACAACCTTCTGTGGCTCATCGCTATAGTCATCGTCCTTTCACTTTTCCTCATCATAATCCCGCTTATCTCGAAGATGAAAACTGGGGTTGCCGAAGCAGTTTTCAACCGTTACACCCTTTATTTCACAGCTTTGGGAATCGGTTTCATGCTGATTGAGATCTCGCTCATCCAGAAATTCGCCGTATTTCTCGGTCATCCGACTTACAGCATCTTAGTCGTTCTCTTCACGATGCTTCTTTTCAGCGGTCTCGGCAGTTTCTCGAGCAAAAAACTGCGTGAAAAAGTCGGTGTCAAGGGGATCTTCATACTTCTCATTTTAGTCGTTGCGACAGTCGGATCGGCAAACATGTTCGTTCTTCACTACTTCAGTTCATGGCCGATCGCTCCTCGTATAGTATACAGCTTTGTAACTATGGCTCTTGCTGGATTTTTTATGGGAATGCCCTTCCCGACCGGTCTTTCGCTCCTCAACAAAAATGTCAGTAGCTCGGCTCCGTGGTTCTGGGGAGTAAACGGCGCGGCAAGTGTCGTAAGCTCTGTCGTCGCAACGGCCATCTCAATATTCTACGGCATCTCGGCGACATTTTTTACAGGTCTGGTCTGCTACTTTGCCGCTTTCGCAGCAGGGATCCTCATCGAAAAAGCAGCAGATAAATAGCTGATCTTAGAAATTTCCAGAATATAAGATTTTAAGTTCCGACAGTTTTAGTTTTAAGAATTATCTTATGCAGCGGACATAGTATTTTCCGCTTTTGATGCCGTTGCTGGAAAAACCTGCGTGCATACTGACGCGCCATGCGTTCAACCCGCCGTCGCATTCGGAAGAAGACCAGAACCAGTCGTTGCATTTGTTGATTCCGCAGATATCCTTGATTTTATATATCACGACAAGTTCTTCCATCGTGGGAACGCGCCAGTCCCTGTATCCGCCTTTCATTACAGTCTGAGCGTAGATCTTCGCGTCTTTCCACGAAAGAAGAAAACCGAAGCAGTCTTTTTCGATCATTCTGATATTTTCTATCGGTTTCACCAGTTCGATATGGTCACCTCTGTCTCTGAAATTCTCGGGAGAGAAAAGTTTGTTTGCTTCGGCCCCGTTAAGTGAAGCGTTCCGGTTTACGAAAAAAGAGGGTTCGTTACCGTCATCGTCATCGTCGTCATCAGCTGTCCACTCCATGCTTTTAAACACTTTTTCGACCGGTTTGCTTTTTTCTGCAACCTTCTCTTCTTCCGATTTTTTCTTAGTATCCTTCTTCCCTTCTTCCTGCGTCCTGCCCTTTTCAAGCTGCTGATTCATCCACTCGCCGAGCTCTTTACCTGCTTCTTTGTTTTCAGAAAGAAATTTAAAAATATTCCACTTCAAATCTCTGCTCCTTCATCAGTTAAAGACAGAAAAAGTAAACCGGCGCAATTTACATAAAGAAATGTATTTTGCAATAAAAAAAACAATTTTTCAGAAGAAAAACTATACTGTTTTGTTTCCTATATAACATAGCGGATTTTTTTATGATTTTTCTTAATTTTTTCCTTGACTATTAGTCTTCGCTAACAATTATTTTCAGTCCTAATTTGATTGAGTTCTTTTAATATTAATTTATTTAAGGCATAAAATATGAAGACATTGCGCGAAATAAAGATCGGAGAAACCGTCCGGGTCAAACAACTCGGAGGAAACGGCGAGCTCCGCCAGCATTTTCTTGATATGGGAATAATCCCGGGAGCCGAGATCACGCTCGTTAAATACGCACCTCTCGGAGACCCGATGGAATTCAGACTGCACGGATATGAACTTACACTGCGGGTAGCGGATGCACAGCAGATCGAAGTGACCGAGGCTGATACTGCAAATCCTGCATTCCGGCAAAGCTCCGCGGCCGCAGACTCGATCGCAACAGAGCACCCCGGACTTGGCGAAAGCGGAAAATTTCACGACAAAAAGAGCGAAAATCCGCTTCCTGAAGGCACAGTTCTTACATTTGCCCTTGTCGGGAACCAGAACTGCGGAAAAACCACGCTTTTCAACCGCCTCACCGGATCAAATCAGCATGTCGGGAACTTTCCCGGCGTTACTGTTGACAGAAAATCTGGAGCGATCAAAGGACATGCCGATACTCTGATCACCGATCTGCCAGGCATTTACTCAATGTCGCCTTATTCGTCAGAAGAACTGATTTCTCGTGATTTTGTCCTGAACGAAAAGCCGCACGCGATAATAAACATCGTGGATGCAACGAACATAGAACGAAACCTCTATCTGACGATGCAGCTTCTGGAACTGAACATTCCGCTCGTCGTCGCGCTCAACATGATGGACGAAGTTACGGCAAACGGCGGTTCAGTCGATGTGAACAAAATGGAATCGCTGCTCGGTGTCCCTGTCGTTCCGATCTCGGCGAAAAAAGGTCAGGGAATCGAAGAACTTGTCTCCCACGCCGTTCACGTTGCAAAATTTCAGGAAAGCCCGCTCCGTCAGGATTTCTGCGGCAAAGACGAAAACGGCGGCGCAGTCCACCGCGCACTCCACGGAACGATACATTTGATCGAAGACCATGCCGAAAAAGCGGGTGTTCCGGTGCGCTTCGCAGCGACAAAACTTCTTGAAGACGATAAGCAGATCCTGCATAAACTCGATCTTGACGTGAACGAAAAAGAGACTTTGGAACACATCATACTGCAGATGGAAAGCGAGCGCGGTTTAGACAGGAGCGCGGCAATAGCCGATATGCGTTTTTCTTTCATTTACAGGCTCTGTTCCCTCACCGTCAAAAAGCCGCACGAAAGCAAAGAGAGAGCAAGAAGTCAGGAAATCGACAAGGTGCTGACCGGAAAATGGACGGCTATCCCCTGCTTCATCGCTATCATGGGAGCGATTTTCTACCTCACTTTCAATGTGATCGGCGCATGGCTGCAGGAACTTCTTGAAACGGGGATAGACTGGCTTACGAAAGTGACCGATGCTGCTCTTACGGCTGCCGGAGTTAACGAAGTGCTTCACGGACTTATCATCGACGGCATTTTTGCGGGTGTCGGAAGCGTGCTTTCCTTCCTGCCGATAATAGTGACGCTCTTTTTCTTTCTTTCCATGCTCGAAGATTCAGGCTACATCGCTCGAGTTGCGTTTTTTATGGATAAACTGCTTAGAAAAATAGGACTCTCTGGCAGAAGCATCGTTCCGCTTTTAGTCGGCTTCGGCTGCTCTGTTCCCGCCGTCATGTCGACACGCACGCTTCCGAGCGAACGTGACCGTAAAATGACGATCCTCCTCACTCCTTTCATGAGCTGCACGGCGAAACTTCCGATATACGCCTTTTTCGTAAGCGCATTCTTCCCGAAGCGCGGCGGTCTCATCATGACAGGCCTTTATCTTCTGGGAATTCTTGTCGGAATACTCATCGCGCTTCTTTACAAAGGAACGCTTTTCAAAGGTGAGGCTGTGCCTTTCGTTATGGAACTTCCGAACTACCGCATGCCAGGCGTGCGTAACACCGCTCAGCTTTTGTGGGAAAAAGCGAAAGACTTTCTGCAGAGAGCGTTCACTGTGATTTTCGTAGCGACGATCGTTGTGTGGTTCCTGCAAAGTTTCAACTGGAAACTGCAGTTAGTCGAAAATGCTGAAACGAGTATGCTCGCTTCCGTAGCGCAACTGATATCCCCGATCATGAAACCGATAGGGCTTGGCAACTGGCAGATCGTCGTTGCGCTCGTTTGCGGCTTTATGGCAAAGGAAAGCGTAGTCTCGACTCTGGAGATCCTGTTTGCGGGCGGCGTTACAACGATGATGACGAGTCTCACTGCGGCAAGTCTTCTCGTGTTCAGTCTGCTTTATACTCCGTGCGTCGCGGCTATCGCATCGATAAAACGCGAACTCGGCACAAAATGGGCAGCCGGCGTGGTAGTATGGCAGTGCGTGATCGCTTGGCTGTGCTCGCTTGCCGTATATCTCATCGGGATCGCACTCGGAATGTAGGTGATTTATGCTGGCAACGATCATTATTTCAGTAGTACTTCTGGCAATGTTCGTATTTGCCCTGGTAAATATCATCAGAAAGCGTATGCGCGGCGACTGCGGATGCGGTATGGGTTCTGATTGCCGTAACTGCTCCGCCTGCAAAGCTGAAAAGAAAAAATAATACCCTGATATTCTTAAACAAATTTAAAATCTTATTTTTTTCATAATTTTCTCTTGACAATTAGCTATTGCTAATTATTGTTAGTTTCAGCTAATTTAATTTTGTTCTTTTAATAAAATGAGTTTCGTAATATTAAGCAGTTTTTAATGGAGACAGAGTTGATACCATTAGTTTTAGCTGATGCAGGAAACGAACAGGTCATTAAGAAAATCGGCGGCAGCGACGAAGTAAAGCACCATCTTGAAAATTTAGGTTTCACTGTCGGCGCGACTGTCACGGTCGTAAATTCCCTTGCCGGGAACGTAATCGTCAAAGTCAAGGAGTCCAGGGTCGCGATCAATGAGGAAATGGCCCGCAAAATCATGGTTTAAAGTCTAATTTTGGAGGTATAAAATGAAAACTTTACGCGAAACAAAAATCGGCGAAACAGTGAAAGTTGTAAAACTTCACGGCGAAGGCGCGGTAAAAAAGCGCATCATGGACATGGGTGTTACCAAAGGCGTTGAAATTTTCGTGCGGAAAGTCGCTCCTCTCGGTGACCCGATCGAGGTCACTGTCAGAAACTACGAGCTTTCTTTGAGAAAAGAAGATGCAGAAATGATCGAAGTTGAGTAGGAGGAAAAAATGGCTGAACAAATCAGAATCGCACTTGCGGGAAACCCCAATTCGGGAAAAACCACCCTTTTCAACGCTCTCACGGGCTCAAACCAGTTCGTCGGAAACTGGCCGGGAGTAACAGTCGAGAAAAAAGAGGGAAAACTCAAAAAACATGAAGGCGTGATCATCACCGACCTTCCCGGCATCTATTCGCTTTCACCTTATACTTTGGAAGAAGTAGTCGCGAGAAACTATCTTATCGGCGAGCGTCCCGACGCAATTTTAAACATCGTTGACGCGACGAACCTTGAAAGAAACCTTTACCTCACGACCCAGCTTGTCGAACTCGGAATTCCGGTCGTTATTGCCCTCAACATGATGGATCTCGTCAAAAAATCGGGTGATAAAATAGATGTTGCCGAACTTTCGAGACAGCTCAAATGCAGAATTGTCGAGATTTCCGCTCTCAAAGGCGACGGAATCACGGAAGCGGCTGAAGCGGCTATCAAAGCGGCGAAAGAAACAAAGACCCTGCCGCAGCATTCTTTCTCAGGTCCGGTCGAACACGCAATCGCCCACATCGAAGAAGCAGTAGTACACGGCATGCCCGAAGAACAGCAGAGATGGTATGCGATCAAAGTTTTCGAGCGTGACGACAAAGTCCTTGAAATGCTCAAAATCGAAAAAGGTATTCTCGACCACATCGAAGCGGACATCAAGGCTGCCGAAAAAGAGCTTGACGACGACGCGGAAAGCATCATCACGAACGAACGCTACATCTACATCGCCGAAATTCTGAAATCGAGCTACAAAAAGGCGAATGCAGGCGAGCTCTCCAATTCTGACAAAATCGATAAAATCGTGACGAACCGCTGGTTAGGCCTTCCGATCTTCGCGATCGTCATGTTCCTTATCTATTACATTTCAATGGTAACGGTCGGCGCGGACGCTACTGACTGGGCAAACGACTGTCTTTTCGGCGACGGCTGGCACATGTTCGGAATCGGAACAGGTGACTACGAGGAAGAAGCTGAAAAATACGGCGCAGCACACAACGCTTTCGACGCTTACGAAGTCATCGTAACAGCAAAAAATGAAGAAGGCGAAGAAGAAATCAATGCTGAAGAAACTATGAAAGCCGCCAAAGAACTTCAGCCTGAAAAACAGTATGTAGCTTACGACGTCGAAGACGAGGAAACTCTCGAACATTCCAACATCAACGTTTTCTACGACGGCGAAGTCAAAGTGGCGGATGACGACGCGGAAAACGAAGCCAACGGAATGTCTTTCAAAGAGGCCCTCTCCTACTTCGAGGAAAAAGGCTTCGATGAACCTGATCCGGCTGATTACGGCGCATGGATCCCGGGAGTTCCCGTTCTCGTTGAAAAAATCCTCGATGCGATCGGATGCGCAGAGTGGCTCAAAGGACTCATCCTTGACGGTATCGTTGCCGGTGTCGGCGCGGTTCTCGGATTTGTTCCGCAGATGCTCGTTCTCTTCTTCCTCCTCGCATTTGTCGAAGCGTGCGGATATATGGCGCGTATCGCTTTCGTCCTTGACAGGATCTTCAGAAAATTCGGACTTTCGGGCAAATCGTTCATTCCTATGCTCGTCGGGACCGGCTGCGGCATCCCCGGCGTCATGGCAAGCAGAACTATAGAAAACGAGCGCGACCGCCGTATGACGATCATGACGACGACTTTCATCCCGTGCGGCGCGAAAGTTCCCTTCATCGCAATGGTCGCAGGTGCGATTTTCGGAGGCTCGGCATGGGTCGCTACAAGCGCATACTTTGTCGGAATGGCGGCGATCATCATCTCCGGCATCATGCTCAAAAAGACAAAAATGTTCGCCGGGAACCCGGCTCCTTTCGTAATGGAGCTTCCTGCTTACCACATGCCGACACTCGGAAACGTTCTCAGATCAATGTGGGAGCGCGGCTGGTCGTTCATCAAAAAAGCGGGAACGATCATCCTTGTTTCAACGATCCTCGTATGGTTCACCTCATTCTTCGGCTGGACTGACGAAGGTTTCGGAATGCTCACCGAAGACCAGCTCGATTCTTCGATCCTAGCATATATCGGCAAAGGCATTGCATGGATCTTCGCTCCGCTCGGCTGGGGAAGCTGGCAGGCGGCTGTCGCATCGGTCACCGGACTTGTCGCAAAAGAAAACATCGTCGGCACGATGGGCATTCTCTACGGCGCAGGCGATATGACGGCTTGGGAAGCTATGGCTCAGGCATTCACGGGAATCACCGGATATTCGTTCCTGGTCTTCAACCTTCTCTGCGCTCCGTGTTTTGCTGCGATCGGTGCTATCAAGCGTGAAATGAACAACACGAAATGGACATGGTTTGCAATCGGCTACCAGTGCGGTTTCGCTTATGCCGTAGCACTTATGATCAACCAGTTCGGCAATCTGTTCACAGGCAACTTCTCTCTCTTCAATGTAATATTCATGATAGCCGCTTTCGCTTGCCTTGCAGGAATGATCTACATGCTTTTCTTCAAGCAATACAGCGAAGCGACAAAACTTTCAGTTACGACAGGTAAATAATGGGAACAATCCTTGTGCTGGCAATATTGATGGCGGTGGTTGCCGCCATCATCCTCAATCTTGTAAAAAACAAGAAACAGGGAAAATCCTCGTGCGGATGCAACTGCGGCTGCTGTCCGATGTCAGGAAGCTGCCACACTTCAAAACACCTGACAGTCCTTGAAATCGAAGGAATGATGTGCGGCATGTGCGAAAGTCATGTCAACGACGCGATCCGCAACAATTTCAAGGTAAAAGAGGTCAAATCGTCGCACAAAACAGGCCTCACGCAGATCCAAAGCGATGAAGTGCTTGACGAGGAACTGCTCAGAAAGGCAGTTGAAGAAACAGGCTACAAAGTCAAAAGTGTGTTTAAATGTTGAAAACATCAACCTCCTCCGTAAATAAAGAAAGGGAAAGAACTTTCAG
>JAGCUA010000061.1 GCA_017963125.1 bacterium | reverse complement strand
CATGACGGTCCGCGCGGAGTGGTCGCAACTGCAAACTATACGGCGCGCAAATTCGGGATCCATTCGGCGCTTCCTATCGTTACGGCACACCGCCTGTGCAAAGATCTCATCGTTGTCGAAGGAAGATTCCAGCGTTACAGGGAGATTTCAGAGCAGATTCGGAATATTTTCAGGGAATATACTGATGTGATCGAACCTTTGAGTCTGGATGAGGCTTTTTTGGATGTCACACGCAATAAAAAGGGGATGGCGCTTGCAGTCGACATCGCTTCTGAGATCAAAAAGAGGATATTTAATGAGACAGGGCTTACAGCTTCGGCAGGGGTGAGCTACTGCAAGTTTCTCGCCAAGATCGCGAGCGATTACCGTAAACCGGACGGACTCTGCACGATCCATCCTGACCGCGCGCTCGGGTTTATCGACAGACTGAAGGTCGAACAGTTCTGGGGAGTCGGGGAAAAGACGGCTCAGCATCTGCACAAAATGGGAGTTTTTACCGGGCGGGAACTTCGCGAAGTGCCTCTTGAGACATTGAGACGCGAGTTCGGAAAGAGCGGGCAGATCTTCTATGACTTTGCGAGAGGCATCGACGATCGTCCTGTCGTAACGGAGTTCATCCGCAAGTCGCTGGGGTGCGAGCGCACTTATGCAAAAGATCTTGAAAGTTGCGCGGAAATGCTTGAAGAACTGTCTCATCTGGCAAACGAATTGACAGAAAGGCTTAAAAAACACGGTTTTACGGGGCGTTCCCTGGTTTTGAAGATCAAATACAGTGATTTCAGGCAGACGACACACTGCCGCAGCTGCAATAAGCCGATCGCGACTTTTGAGGAGATCCTTTCAATTACTAGAGAGCTGCTCGATGAAGTCGATGCTGCTCAGCGTCCGGTGAGACTTCTGGGGCTCTCTGTCACCAATCCTGTTCAAACTGAAGATCCAGGTTTTCCGCAACAGATGACCTTTGACTGGTAAAAAGGCAGCATGTAAGGAAATCCAACATAATAACTGACACGATGTCAAAATAAAAAATTGACACAGTGTCATTTTCTGTGTAGTTTCGTTCCGGCTTTTTGTCAAATTGGTGAAAATGTTTGTTCTTAAGGAGATCAAAATGAAAAAAATTCTCATTGTTTTCGCGGTTTTAGTGTTTGCGCTGATCTCATGCGGCGAAGCTGAGGCGGAAAGTGCGGAATCAGAGACTGAAAACAGCGGTTCAGCCTCTACGGAAAAGGAGGAGACGATGAAAATCACGATTACGATAAACGGGAAAGAGAAACTTTCGGCGGATAATTCTGCTTGGGATATTTGACAATGATACTTAAGAAAAAACGAATGATTGTTGTTTTGATCCTACTTTTCATCCTGCTTGTTTCAGGACTTGGAGGCGTGCTGTTTCTGAATCAGGCGAGTTTCGGTCGTATTCCGCAGGGAAAACGCCTCGAGCGGATCATGCGGTCTCCTCATTATGACGGAAAACAATTCGTGAACGAAGTCAAAACTGTCACGATGACGGGCGACAAAAATATTTTTGACGTTTGGAGAGATTTTCTGTTCGGTGACAAGAGTCTTACTGCCCCCGATAAAGCAATGGATGTTGTCAGAACCGATTTGAAAAAACTGCCGCGTGACCGTGACTGGATCGTGTGGTTCGGCCATTCGTCGTATCTGATGAATCTGTCTGGAAAGACAATCCTCGTAGATCCGATTTTTTACAAAGCCTCTCCCGTGAGTTTCGTGAACAAAATGTTCAAAGGGACCGATGTCTATAAACCTGCCGATATGCCGGATGTCGATTTTTTAGTGATCACTCACGACCACTGGGATCATCTTGATTATCAGGCCGTTACAGAGCTCGAACCCCGCGTGAAGCGTGTCGTGACGGCTCTCGGTGTGGGCGAACATTTTGAATACTGGAAATATCCAGTTGAAAAACTAGTGGAACTCGACTGGCGGGAATCGGCGGACTTTGGCAGCGGTTTTAGTGTGACTGCAACTCCTGCACGGCATTTTTCCGGCAGAGATCTGCACCAGAACAAGACGCTCTGGGCTTCGTTCGTGTTCAAAACTCCAAAGCGAACTATATGGATCGGCGGCGACAGCGGTTATGGCCCGCACTTCGCGGAGATCGGCGAAAAATTTCAGGATATTGACCTCGCGATTCTTGAGAACGGTCAGTATAACAAAGACTGGGCTTTCATCCATACTATGCCGGAATTCTTGGGAAAAGAGATGATTGAGCTTGGTGCTGCCCGTTATATGACAGTTCATCATTCCCGTTTCTGCCTGAGCAGACATCCTTACGCTGAACCGCTTGAGAATGCCCGCCGCGCTGCGGAAGAAAGCGGCAAACAGGTACTTATGCCGCAAATGGGCGAAGTCGTTTATTTGGAATAAAGGTGTCAGGATAGGTGCAGCGGTAGCGATTTAGCTTGCATCATCGTTGGTTTTTCCTATAATTTTTCGCTTTTTGTAGCGCAGAGTGGTTGCTGCAGCCAACTATACTTTCGACTGGTAGACAAATATGGAAGAAAATGTTTTCAAGCGCATCTACCGCACTCCGGAGGGTTTCGACGATCTTCTCATGGTTTCAGAGGGCGGTATCCTCACCGGATTGAGTTTTTTTGACAGCACTGATAATAAAATTGAGTGCGGGGAGAAGGAACTTCCGGTATTCCGTGATACAAAAAAGTGGCTCGATATCTATTTTTCCGGCAACTGTCCTGATTTTGTGCCGGAATTCAAAATAAAGGACTTAACGCCTTTCAGGAAGGAAGTTTCCGATATCATGCTCTCTATTCCCTTTGGAAGGAGTATGACTTACGGCGGGATCGCGGCACTTGTCGCGCAGAAACACGGCATCAGGAAAATGTCGGCTCAGGCCGTGGGCGGAGCTGTAGGCTGGAATCCTCTCTGCATAATAGTGCCGTGCCACCGCGTCCTTGGCGCAGACAAAAGCCTT
Organism: bacterium; assembly: GCA_017963125.1. Classification (GTDB taxonomy): domain Bacteria; phylum UBP6; class UBA1177; order UBA1177; family UBA1177; genus UBA1177. The sequence continues at coordinate 20,756 of JAGCUA010000061.1, read as the reverse complement.
ACAGGTTACGGCGGCGGCATCAAAAACAAGATCGCGCTTCTTGAACTCGAAGGGATCGAGTTCCGAAAACCGTAAAACTTGCACTGTCTCAATAAGCTCTTGCGATGTTTTGCTAAATAACTGACACGATGTCAAAATAAAAAATTGACACGGTGTCATTTTTTGTTTATCCTGACACGGTGTCATGATAAACGATCTTTTTAGTGGAGGGATCCGATGGAAAAAATCAGACTTAACAACAATCTGGAATGTCCGGTGATCGGTATCGGAACTTACATGCTTTCGCCCGAGGAGGCCGAAAACAGTGTGCGCGAAGCTTTAAAAACGGGATATTCGCTTGTCGATACGGCAAATGCATACCAGAATGAAAGGGGTTGCGGACGCGGCATAAAAGCAAGCGGAGTCGCGAGAAAAGATGTCTTTCTTTCGACAAAACTCTGGCCGAGCGAATTCGGAAATCCGAATGCCGTTGACGAGACTTTGGAGCGTTTGGGCACGGATTATGTAGATCTGCTCTTTATTCACCAGCCGGCAGGAAACTGGCTCACAGGTTACCGCCAGCTTGAAAGGGCTTACCGTGAAGGAAAGGCGAAATCGATAGGAATTTCCAATTTTGAAGGCAGATACATAGATGAACTCGAGAAAAAATGGGAGATCGTCCCGCAGTTCATCCAGGTCGAAGCTCATCCTTATTTCACGCAGAAAGACCTTCGTGTAACTTTGGATAAATACGGAATAAAGCTGATGAGCTGGTATCCGCTCGGCCACGGTGACAGGTCGCTTATCGAAGAACCTGTTTTCGCTGAACTCGGCAGAAAGTACGGAAAAACTCCGGCTCAGGTTATTCTGCGCTGGCACACACAGATGGGATTCGTTGTTATTCCCGGCAGCAGAAATGCAGCTCATATCAAGGATAACATCGACATTCTCGATTTCACTCTGACGGCCGGCGAAATGGCTCAGATTGCGCAGCTTGACAAAAACGAACGCTACTATCACCGCACGGAAGAGCAGCTCGTGCAGTTCGCGCTGTGGAAACCGTCATTCGAGAAGGCATAAGCGGAACAAAACAGGAAACTTCAGGAGGATTTATGAAAAGACTCGTTTTTATGCTGATTTTTCTAGTCTCTGCATAATGAGAAAAACAATAACCGTAAACAGGAGGAAAACATGAAAAAAGTATTGATCCTTTCAGGCAGTCCGCGCAAAGGCGGCAACTCTGATACTCTCTGCGACGAGTTCATGCGAGGAGCAAAAGAGGCTGGCAACGAAGTTGAGAAAATCCGCGTCAGCGAGAAGAAAATCGGCTACTGCACAGGATGTTACTACTGTCAGAAATCTGGCGGCGTGTGTGCAATCAAGGATGATATGGCTGAAATCCTTCAGAAAATGATCGATGCTGATGTAATCGTGCTCGCAAGCCCTGTATATTTCTATTCGATCAATGCTCAGCTCAAGACCGTGATCGACAGAACAGTCGCACGCTGGCTTGAAGTCAAAAACAAAGAATTTTACTACATTGCCACATCGGCAGATGAAGACCGTAAGTCGCAGGAACGCACGATCGAGTGTTTCCGCGGATACGCTGACTGTGTCGAAGGCGCGGTCGAAAAAGGTGTCATCTATGCGACAGGTGTCTACCAGATCGGTGAAATCAAAAACAGCCCTGCACTGAAAGAAGCCTACGAAACAGGGCTTAAGGTGTAAGCCGGTACGGTGTCAAGATGATGTTCATTTTTTTTATTTGGAGGCTGTTATGAAATTCAAATCTTTTGTTGCTATTGTTTCAACATTGTTCGCGGCAAACGGAATGCTCGGTGCGGTTCCGGCAGAAACTCCGGCGAAACCGAAAGTTCTCGTTGCATATTTTTCAAGAACGGGCGAGCAGTATTCGGTAGGCAATATTACCGAGGGAAATACAGCAATTATTGCAAAAATGATAGCGGCGAAAACAGGCGGAGACCTTTTTGAAATCAAAGTCGCGAAAGACAATTATCCGAAAGGCTATACCGCGCTGACGGAGTATGCGAAAGAGGAAAAACAGAAGAAGGCGAGACCTGAAATCGTCGGAAAAGTTGCGAAATTCGCGCAGTACGACACGGTCTTCATCGGCTATCCTAACTGGTGGGGCGATATGCCGATGCCTGTTTACACATTTCTGGAAAGCTACGATTTTGCAGACAAAAATGTTGTTCCGTTCTGCACCCACGAAGGAAGCGGAATGGGCGGAACCGAAAACAACGTCAAAAATGCAGCTAAAGGCGGAAAGGCTCTGAAAGGTCTCGCGATATACGGTCATACTGCGCAGAAAGAACGCGCCGAAGCTGAGAAAAAAGTTTCGCAGTGGCTGAAAGAGATAGGGTTTTAGCTGACACGGCTTGGAAAACAACGGTTTAAGGAGGATTTTATGCAATACACGGAATTAGGAAACACGGGGATCAAGGTGTCGCGCATCTGCGTCGGCGGAATGAGTTTCGGAGAAGCGTCTGAGAGGTTCCACCAGTGGACTCTGAATCAGGCTGACACACAGAAAATGATCGAACATGCCTACAGTCTCGGCGTGAATTTTATCGACACTGCAAACTGCTACAGCTTCGGCACGAGCGAAGAATACATCGGAAAATCGCTGAAAAATCTCGGAATCGGGCGTGACAAGGTAGTGCTCGCGTCAAAAGTCTATTTTAATGAGGGCAGGCTCTCAAAAGCGGCTGTTCTGCGCGAAATCGACGGGACGCTCTCACGGCTCGGCACGGACTACCTTGACCTCTACCAGATTCACCGCTTCGATTATTCGACTCCGGTCGAAGAGACGATGGAAACTCTTGACAGTCTCGTAAAAGCCGGGAAGGTAAGGGCTATCGGCGCGAGTGCTATGTACGGCTATCAGTTCCATAATATGCAGATCGCGGCGGAGAAAAACGGCTGGACGAAATTCTCAACTATGCAGAATCACTACAATCTTCTTTACCGCGAGGATGAACGTGAACTGATTCCCGTTTGCAGACAGTACGGGGTTTCGCTTATTCCGTACAGCCCTCTTGCCGGCGGACATCTTGCGCATAAAGGCTGGGAGTCGGGAAGCAGACGTTCTCAAACAGATAAAGTTATCCGCGACAAATACGATTCCGAAATGGAAAATAACCTTGAAATCATCGCAAAAGTGGCTGATATGGCTGAAAAATACGGAGTTTCTATGACTGAGATCGCGCTCGCATGGCATTTCACGAAGGGAGTGGCAGCTCCGATCGTCGGTGCAACAAGCATGGCGCATTTTGATGATGCAGTCAGGGCAGTTGATCTGAAACTCTCGGAAGATGATGCAAAGACACTCGAAAGTGCCTACAAACCGCACAAAATAACGGGTGCACTCAGTGAAGAAAGCGGCGACAAGAATTTCGACAGAATAACAGCAAAAAAATAGTATAAACCTGACACGGTGTCAAAATAATGTTCATTTTTTAATTCGGAGGTTTTATGAGAAAATTTTTAGGAGTGATAATTATGAATGCGATTTTGACAACGACTGTTTCCGCATGGTCTTATCTGGACGAGTTGAAAAAAACGGACCCCGAATTTGCTCAGTTTTTCGCCGCTTTTTCGCAGAATGAAGTCGTAAATGAAAATAGTGTCAGACTTGACGAAAAAACGAGGCATATCGCAATCTTAGCCGCTATGCTCGGACGCGGCGCAGTCGATTTTTATCCGGAAATGCTTGCTGAATCGCTTGACAGCGGTGTAACTCCGGTCGCGTCTCAGATCATGCCGTATATCGGCTATCCGAGGACGCTTAATATCATTGCGGCTGTAAACGAAACTTTAGGAGATAAAAAATGAGAAATTTTTCAGAAAAAACAATTGCATTCCTTCTTGCCGCAGCATTTATCTGCATGACGGCGTGCGCATCAACCCAAAAAACAGGAGAAAACACGATGAAAGAGAAAACGAACACAAAAGTTCAGGCTGAAAACATCAGCGATTATGCTGAAAAATCTATGTTCGCAGTCGGCGAACCGAACACTGCTTACGCAAAATATTTTATCGGGAACAGCTGGCTCGCGCCTCTCAACAGCGAAGATGCTTCGATAGCAAATGTCACTTTCGAGCCGGGCTGCCGCAACAACTGGCACATTCACCACTGTTCGTCGCAGATACTTGTCGGAGTAGGCGGAAAAGGGTGGATCCAGTTCGAAGGCAAAGAGCCGCAAGCAATCAACGAAGGTGACGTCGTCCGTATTCCGCCTGAGGTCAAGCACTGGCACGGTGCGGCAGCAGACAGCTGGTTTTCGCACCTTTCGATAACGGTAAACACCTGCGAAGGAGCCGGTTCTGAGTGGCTTGAGCCGGTAAGTGACGAAGAATACAGCAAAATCAAATAAGGAAATCGGAACAAAGGAGAAACTTATGTTCTCAAAATTGCGGAGAGAAATTTCTGCGCACAAAGTGCGTTATTCGGTGATTTCAGCGGTTATGGTGCTTGCGGTCGTGCTTTTTGCGCTTTTCGGAGTCTCCTACATCAGAAGGCACTTCCGGACGGTGAATATTGACCGTGAACAGGCGACTCGTACTGAACAGATCGATATGAAAGGGAAGAAGGGGATCATCGTTTATTTTACCAGAGTCGGAAACACTGATTTTGCAAAGGATGTCGATGCAGTCTCCAGCGCCTCTTTAATGAATGACGGCGGAAAACTTGCGGGGAACAGCGAACTTTTGTCGAAAATGATTGCAAATGCCACTGGTTATCCGCTCTACGCGATAAAGACAAAAAACAAATACCCTTCAAGCTACGTTGACACCGTTATCGAAGCCACCAAAGAGTTTCAGGGAGAAAAGCCTGTTGAACTTGAAGGTGCTGTACCGGATCTTTCCGGTTATGACACGGTTATTTTGGTTTATCCGCTCTGGCACTGGACGCTTCCCGTTCCTGTGCAGAAATTCCTGACTGAAAATAAACTTGAAGGCAAGACCCTTTATTCTCTGGTCACGCACGGCGGCAGCGGTTTCGGAAACGCAATCCAGGATACTCCGAAATGGACCTCGGCAAAGGTAAGTCCTCTGACGCTTTCGGTATATGACGATGAGGTCAAGACAGCACTTCCCAAAGTCATTGAATGGGTGAAAAAAATCGCCTCTTCGCCGGATGGCGCAATGTAAACTTAACATCTCACAAATTCCGCAGGATTTCCGCGATCCACGATGAATCCATGATCTCAAAACCGAAGCACTTCTTTGCCAGATCTTTTAGTGAAGCACCGATGTGGTAAAGGATTTTGTTGTCAATAATCAAAAAGCGGTCGTGGATTTTTTCTGTATGGTTCAGCGTTCAGTAAAGGCGTAAGGCAGTTTTCTGACACCTCCTTCCTGGCCGGCAAAATATTTTTGATTTGGTGAAGTAACAATTTGTGACTTCACCAAATCTACTTCATCACGGGTTAGCTGAAACATAAAATCTGCCGGGAATCTGTTGATATTTCTTTTTACCTGCTGGTTAAGTGCTTTCACCGTATAACCGTAAATCTCGGCAAGATCAAAGTCGAGCATCACCTGTTGTCCGCGAATAACCAATATTTTGTTTTCGATGTCGAACTTGGGTTGATCTTCATTTGTTTCAACAGTTTTTCCGTCTAAATACAAAAGATTGCTTGGGATTTCAATCGGACTAAAGCCATGAATTTTTCTTGAAATCTCAGAAAGTTTTTGATCGATCCTTGCAATATCTTTAGTATTCTGTGAAGTCTGAATCGCGAGCCTTGCGACTTCGTCTGAGCCGATGAGATTTTTCCGTTCAATTATGAAGTCCTTCATCGTTTTAAAAAGTCGGATCAAGATTTTGCTCTGTTTAATAGCCAGATCGCCGCGTAAAACAGTCATCAGCATGTAGATTCCCTGCTCTGTAAAGGCATAAGGTAGTTTTCTGATACCACCCCAACTTGAAGTCAAAATTTTTGACTTCAAGATTGTGTTGCACTCTTCCCATGTTAGTTGAAACCTGAAATCTTCATCAAATTTCTCAATATTATTCTTGACTTGCTGGTTGAATGCCTTGACTGAATAGCCGTATGTTTCAGCAAGATCGAAGTCGAGCATTACTCGCATTCCGCGGATCGTGTAGATTTTTGACCGCAAATCGTTCTCGTTATGAATTACTATCTCGTTTTCCATATACAAACACCAAAAACAAATTTTCAACAATCTTATTCTGATTAAATTTGGTTAATTATCAATTAAAATTTAATATTAAATTAAAAATCTTCGTTTTCTCTCAGCGACACAATGCAATCACCAATCGCATTTCCTCATTCTCCGACTCAACATCGTCTAATATCTAAATTTCAAAATCATTCAGTAAAATTAGGTTGTTAGGTGAGCACTTAAGATATGTTTTCCTTACAAAACAAGTTCCGGAGTACTCAACAGATTTTCAATCAGCGGTTTATAAATTGCATTGTCTGCTGTTGTAGAAATAGAACAGACTTTGTTTCCGGCATCCTTTGACGATGCTCCGCAGTGATAGATTTTTTCATTCTTGGTACCGAAATCAAGAATGATGTATCGATCATGCAAAATGCCGTTTGTTTTTTTGAAAGAAATTACAATATGCGGATATTCCTTAGTAAAATCATCGAGTTCTTTCTTGTGTAGACCATGGTGGATATTGTCTGAAAATATCGTGATTTTTACGTCTTTCTTCGCTGCTTTCAGGAGCACGAGCGTTTTCAAGCCGATATAATTGTCAATCACGAAAATCGTTTCTTTTGCTTCAGCATAAATCTGCTGATAAGCAAGATCTGCTTCGACAACTTTTCCATTTAAAAAGAGAAAATCCTTTTTTATTTCGTTGTTGCTGAAGTCTTCAATAATTTTAATAACATCGGTTTTTGTAACCATACTATCTTCAATTCCTTGAATCTTTTTGGACAGCAAATCCTGTCTGCTTTGCAGAAGTTTAAGCTCCTGATACGGAATCAGCTGGGCGTTTTGCCTGACATAATGCGCGATTTCGACAAAAACATTGATAATCTGAATACTCGCTGCAATAGCTCTAGGAGTGTGCAAAACGGATGTAAGCATTGTTAATCCGTGTTCGCTGTAAACTGTAGGATTGTTGCTTCGACCACCTTTAATTCCCTTTGTCTGCATCGGTATTCCAATTTGGAATAGCGATATTTCCTGATCAGTAAGTGTAAAACAAAAATTTTCCGGAAATCTTTCAATATTTCTGTTTTTTGCTTTATTCAGATTTCCAGTTGTAACACCGAAATATGCAGCAATATCTCTGTCTAACATAACACGTATTCCGCGAATCTCGTAAATCTGTGATTTCACTTTGTTTTTATCTGTTGACTCAAATAACTCCAGCTCGTTTTTCGAGCTAAAATTTTCATGTTCCGGCAAATTATTTTCCATATACAGTCATCCCCAAGAAACAATTTTTTAACAACATGCTTATACTGTAATTTAAGTTTTTATCAATAAATTTTGATTTTAAATTAAAAATTTATGTTTTTACTTATCAGCGCAATATAAACACCGCTCGCATTTCCTCATTCTCTGACTCAAGATTGTCTAATATTCAAATTTCAAAATAATTCAATAAAATTAGATGGTTATACTATTAAATCAAAGATCGGATACAATTATTTTTCTTCGTCATCTGGTAACTTGCCTGCGTTTTCAGCCAACTCTTTTTCGATTTCATTTATAGTCGGAAGACTGCTTTCGAAATTTGACGGGAAGAGTTTCGAAAGTTCATATTCTGAAATACCGATTGGAACCGCTGAAGATTCCAAAGAATACTGAGCCACCACATCATCTTTGCTTTTGCAAATCAAAAGACCGACAGTCGGATTGTCGCACTCTTTTTTCAGAAGATGATTTACTGCGGAAACATATAATCCAAGTTGTCCGAGATGAGCCGCTTCAAATTTCTGGGTTTTCACCTCAACAACCACATAACAATGAAGATTGACATTGTAGAAAAGCATATCGGCAAATTTTTCTTCATTGCCTATCTCCAATCGGATTTCTCGCCCCATATATGCAAATCCGCGCCCGAGTTCAAGCAAAAATTTTTCAATGTTGCGAATAAGTTCGTCTTTTAGTTCACGTTCCTCATATTTTTCCGATAGTGTCAGAAAATCGAACTGATAGGGATCTTTCGTGATTTGCTGGGCAAGTTCTCCTTGAGGAATCGAAAGGACCTGAGAAAAATTACTCACTGATTTTCCGTATCTTTCGTACAAATCAGTATCAAGATAATTCAGCAGCATTGAACGAGACCAATTGTTTTCCAGGGTTTTATGAACAAAAAAATATGCCTTTTCAGGATTGTTTTTACAGTTGTCAATAATATAGCGTATATGGCCCCACGGAATACGGAATAATTCATCTAAAATATTTGGATTTATTGGCTTTTTCTTTGCCTTTAAAATTTTGCCACAAGTTGTGGCAGAATCTGAAAACAATTCAAACATCTGCCTCATATAACGGATATTTCGCTCGGAAAGTCCCTGCACATCCGGAATTTCTTTCCTCAAATCAACACTCAGTTTTTTATAAAAGCTACTTCCGTATCTCGCCTCAGCTTTTTTTGCGACAATATCTCTGCCGATAGACCAATAAAATGAAAGAAGCTCGCTGTTCACATGAAGTGCCGCCTTTATCTGGCTTTGCTTGTAGCGGATTTTTATTTCCTGAATCCACTGCTTGTAATCTTTTGCGTTTAACAATGAAATTTCTTGTTTCATGTCCAAATACCAAGAAAACAAATTTTTAACATTCTTATTATGATTAAATTTTAGAAATTATCAATAAATTTTGATTTTAAATTAAAAAATTATAGTCTTAACTTTGTGTCACAACGCAATCACCACTCGCATTTCCTCATTCTCAGACTCAACATTGTCTAATATCTAAATTTTAAAATCATTCAATAAAATTAGATATTTACGCTATTGAAATAAGAAAGGGGATTTTGTAAGGTACGGGTGGGTTTGGTTTGGAGATGTTTTAGAAAACTATAGATAGAAAGGTGGATAAACGTGTCGAAGAAGAATGATGATTTTTTCGTAGAAAAGAAACCTTGGTCTGAGGTAAAAGATCAATTGCTGGGCTGTTATTTAAAACCGTATGTGACTAAAATTTTGCATACGCGTAAGCCGTTGGTGTACGTAGATTGTTTTGCTGGTAAAGGAAAGTTCGGTGACGGTGAGCCAGGCTCTCCTTTAATTGCACTAGAAATTATGCAAGAATGTCTGGCCTCAACAAAGATAAAGGATGTACGGATTCATTCTGCTTTTATCGACCTTAACTATGCGGATGATCTTCGGACTAATTTAAGGGATTATCATGATGTAAGTATTGTATCAGGTGCATATGAAGATAATATTGACAAATTGCTACAAAACAAGACCACTTGCAATGTGTTTTTATATATTGATCCGTATGGTATTAAGGCACTTGACTGTTTGAAATTTGACACATTTGCAAACGGGCAATTTAATACTATAGAACTTCTGATAAATATGAATTCGTTCGGATTTATTCGGGAAGCATGTCGGGTTATGGAGGCTGAGTTTAAGGTCGATGACAGCAACTTTTTCGAAGATCTTGTTGAATATGATCCTACCGAATTGAATGCAACAAAGGAATCTTTTGAGGCTTTGAACCGTATAGCTGGAGGCGATTATTGGCAAGAAATCATAACAAAATATAAAAGTGGTGAAATTGACTGTTATAAAGCTGAAGAATGCTTCTCAGAGAAATACTGCCGACGATTAAGTAGAAATTATGCATATGTTTTGAATATGCCGATTCGTATCAAACAGAATCAGCATCCAAAATACAGAATGATCCATGCAACAAATCATCCTGATGGATGTGTTTTGATGGCGGATAACATCTGTAACCGTTGGGAACTCTTGAAAGATATTCAAAGTAGAGGACAGCTGACGCTTTTCCAAGAGGACTTCAATAACCAGATTATAGATGAATTCACAATAAAGGAGCGGGTTATTGAGCATTTTTCACAATGCAACACATGGATCTCGCTAACCGAGGCTGAGGCTATATTTTATGTGAAGTTTGGTGTGATTTGCAAGTCTGGAGAGATTGCAAAAGTCCTAAAAACATTGGAAAAAGATGAACGACTTGAAGTTATAAGAGATCCGAGTTCGACGGAAAAAGGTAAGTCATCAACCTTTATGGCAGAAGGTCATGGCAAGACTGTACGAGTAAAATGGGTAAGATGATGAAAGTTGCAGGTTATATTCAGCGCAAAACCATGCTTTATGAAACAGGGGTAGAGTATGGTGATTATACAATGAATCACATTTTAGGTTGTGCCCATGGATGCTTATATCCCTGTTATGCTTTTATGATGAAGAGACGTTTTGGACAAATAAAAACATATCATGAATGGTTGCAACCTTATTTAGTATCCAATACGCTTGAACTGCTTGACAAAGAAATACCTAAATTGAAAGATAAGATACAGTCTGTTCAGCTTTGCTTTACTACAGATCCGTTTATGTACGGATATCCGGAAATTCAGGAGATGAGTCTTGCTGCCATACAAAGGTTGAATGACGAGCATATAAAATGTTGCATCCTTACAAAAGGGGTTTTGCCTATAGAACTGAAAGATTTGTACCGAGAGAATGAATATGGAATCACGCTAATTTCTCTCAATGAGGATTATCGTAAAAAGACGGAACCGGGAGCTGCACCAATAAAAAAACGCCTTGCTGCCTTAAAAACACTTCATGATGATGGTTGTAAAACATGGGTAAGTATTGAACCATATCCTACACCGAATCTTATAAATCAGAGTCTCAAAGAAATTCTTGAAACTGTTAGTTTCGTGGACAGAATTATTTTTGGGAGAATGAATTACAACAAAACTGTATCTGCCTATAAGGAGAATAGATGTTTTTATAATGATTGTGCGGAGAAGGTCATAGCTTTCTGCGAAGAACGTAATATCAGCTATCATATAAAAGCAAAAACACAGACGAAATAATGAGGTAAACTGCAATGGCATTAATACAAGATTTGATTAAGCAGATAAATGATCCGATTCTTAGGGATCGTCTCCTGACAGAGGTTGATAAGCTGAGCAAGCAGAAGAAATTCGGACTTGTTTTTGAAGAGCATTTGCCGGAATGTACACCTCTTTACGATATGCCGATTAAACGCGGAAGCAAAGTTGCTCTTAAAGCTGGTAAAGTTAATGATTTTTATAATGCAATAAGCATTGAAGGTGAAAATGTTTTCTGTGCGGATAAGGAAGGGAAAGAGCTTATAAAATTCTTGAAAAATGATGTCGTACCTGTTGTGGAGTTTGGAGAACCGATTTATCCGTATCTGCAAAAAATCGATTCAATTTATAACTCTGACGATGCTGAACTTCCGACTCACGCACTCATTCAAGCTGACAACTATCATGCATTGCAACTTCTGGAATATCTTTATGCCGGAAAAGTAGACTGCATCTATATCGATCCGCCGTATAATACCGGCGCACGCGACTGGAAATATAACAATGACTATGTGGATTCTGCAGATACTTATCGCCATTCAAAGTGGCTCAGCATGATGAAAAAGCGTTTACTTTTGGCAAAAAAACTTTTGAATCCAACTGACAGTGTAATGATTGTCACGATTGATGAAAAAGAATATCTGCATTTGGGATGCCTTTTGGAAGATTTATTCCCAGAATCAAATATTCAAATGATTTCAAGTTTAATTGCACAAAAAGGAGTTGCAAGAAACAGTTCTTTTTATAGAGTAAATGAATTCATTTATTTTATACAGTTTGGAAAATCATATGTACAACCATTAGATTTGGATGAACAATGGACTTTAGGAAAAAATGACAGTGCAGCAGCAAAAGGAATAGTTTGGTCACAATTGAGAAGAAGTGGAACAAATGATTTGAGAACCGATCGACCAAACTTATTTTATCCTATCATTTTTAATAAGGCTGGAACAAAAATAATTTCTGTTGGGAAACCTTTAGATTCAAAAGAGCATCCTTCATCTGCTCTTGAAAAAAAGGATAACGAATTATGGTTATGGCCAATAAAAGAAGATGGAACTGAAGGAAACTGGCAGCTTTCCAATACAGAAGTTTGTGAAAGACTTTCCAAAGGATATATTAAAATTGGGAAACTGAAAGAAAATACAATACCTCTATCATACTTAAAACGAGGTAGTATTTTAAAGATTGAAAATGAAGAAGTAAAATTACTTGGTTATGATGAAAATTCAGGAACAGTAATAGTTGATGCAACGGATTACTCAAGAGAGTTTGTGCCAGGTTCACAATGGGATATTGAGACACATGATGCTACTTATCACGGTGCACAATTATTGAATAAAATAATTGGAAAACGATTCTCTTTCCCTAAATCTCTCTACGCAGTACACGATGCAATCCGTTTCTTTGTTGCAAACAAACCTAATGCTCTCATTATAGACTTTTTTGCTGGTTCCGGAACAACACTTCATGCAGTAAATCTTTTAAATGCAGAAGACGGCGGCAAACGCCAGTGCATAATGGTAACAAATAACGAAGTAAGCGATGATGAAGCAAAAACACTTACTGCAAAAGGCTTTACTCCAGGCGATGCAGAATGGGAAAACCTTGGCATCGCTCGCTACATCACATGGCCGCGAACAGTTTGCAGTATAGAAGGCCACGATATCAACGGAGAAATACTTGATGGTGAATATATTACATCCAAAACTGTGAAACAAGAAACAATGAGAAGTGTTACCCAAATCAAGTTTATCGATGATGTCTCTTTATTGAAAATAGGAGACAAAAAGCAACTGGTAACACTTATTTCAGACGGTGTTCTACCACAAAATTTGGTTGACAGTAATACGAAATATATAGTCTCAGATGATCTTGATCATACGGTGTCTATTTTGTTTGATGAGACAGCAGCTGATGAATACATTGAAGCACTTGATGGAATGCAACATATCACCGAATTCTATATTGTAACAAAAAATGCGAAGATATTCAGAAACATCAAAGAACAGATAAACGAAATACTTGGAAATATCATAGTAGATGTTCCTGTAAAAATGCCAATGGCAGACGGCTTCAAAGCGAATGCGGTTTTCTTTAAACTTGGATTCTTGGATAAAACATCCGTTCAGCTCGGACGGCAGTTTAAGGAAATGCTTCCGATGTTGTGGCTTAAAGCTGGCGGCTGGGGAAAATGCCCGACAGCAGAGGTGGTTTCGACAAGCTCAACCACCGCAAACAGTCTTCCGCCATATATTGTTTTACCAGAAAATCGTTTCGCAGTTCTGATTGATGAAAATTATTTTTCAGAGTTCGCAGAAAAAGTTCACGAAAAGCCTGAAATTCAGACTGCATACCTGATAACAGATTTTGAAAAAGGCTTCAAGGCAATGACAAACAGCCTTAAAATAGCGAAAACATATCAGCTTTACCGCGATTATCTTGATAATTTTAGAATCAATGTAGAAAGGTAAATATTATGAATGTAGATTTGTTTCCTTTTCAGATAACAGCAGTCAAAGATCTTAGAGAAAAAACTGCCGAAGCTCTTGGTTCTTATTATAGAACACATACTCCACAAGTTGTTTCGCTGCAAGCTCCGACAGGAGCCGGAAAAACCATAATCATGGTCTCTTTAGTTGAAGATATTTTGTATGGAACAGAGCAGTTCAGTGAACAGCCTAACGCAATTTTTGTGTGGCTTTCAGATTCTCCGCAGCTTAACGAGCAGTCTAAAAACAAGTTTTTGAAATCTGACAAAATCCGTGTAAATCAGTGCGTTACGGTAGAAGAGAAGAGCTTTGACAAGGAAATGTTTGATGACGGAAAAATCTATTTCATCAATACTCAGAAAATCGGTAAGGCAGGGAATCTTTCTTCTAAAAAAGGTGATAACCGTTCTTTTACCATCTGGGAAACTATAGAAAATACTGCACAAAATAAATCGGACAGACTTTATTTCATTATTGATGAAGCGCACCGCGGGATGCAGGATAAAAATGAAGCAGGAAAAGCAACAACGATCATGCAGCGGTTCTTAAAAGGTGCGCCGAATTTCGGTTTGTCCAATCCAGTTCCGCTTGTTATCGGCGTGAGTGCAACTGCGAGTCGTTTCAACACTCTCATCGGTGACACGACTTCCACTTTGCAGAAAGTCATTATAAAGCCTGCTGATGTCCGTTCTTCAGGTCTTCTTAAAGACAAAATCGTGATCACATATCCGAATGATGCGCAAAAAAATAACGATATGGCGGTGCTGGAAGCAGCTACTGACGAATGGATCAACAAGGTTCGGCACTGGGCGCAGTATTGCAGGGAGCAGCATTATAAATATATCAACCCTGTTTTTGTAATTCAGGTGAAAGCAGGTTCAAACGGAGCTGTTTCTGATACAAATATCGAAGATGTTATCGCAAAGATTGAAGAAAAAACACAGGTCAGATTTAAGGAAAACGAAGTTGTTCATACTTTCGGAGATGTTTCTGCACTCAAAGTGAACGGTCTGAATGTTCCGCATATTGAACCCAACAATATTGTTGATGATATGCGCATCAAAGTTGTTCTTTTTAAGGAAAACCTTTCTACCGGTTGGGATTGTCCGCGTGCTGAAACCATGATGAGCTTCAGAAAGGCAGAAGATGTCACATACATCGCGCAGCTTTTAGGACGTATGATTAGAACTCCGATGCAAAGCCGCGTACTTGTGGATGATTCTTTGAACGATGTCAGGCTTTATCTTCCTTACTTCAACCGCGACAATGTTGCAGTTGTTGTTGACGAACTGCAGGATTCCGAATGCGGTGATATTCCGGCCGTTATTGATTCTGAAAGTATAGAACATCCGGTTTATACCCACTGGAGCATTCACAATGCACATTCAAGACAGCCAGAAGAAAACCAAATCCAGCCAGCATTATTTGATTATAATTTCGGAAATCCGAATTTAGAGACAGAAAACATCAGCTCTACCGGAGATATGCCTAAGTATCCGGCTCAGACAGAAACAGTGATAACCGGCACCGCAAACATGACAAAACTGGATGCTGAAAAGGAAAATGCTTCTTTGGCACTCCGTCGGAGCGAAACTTCATGCCGTTCTGAGCGACACATTGAATCTCAGCAGGAGTTGTTTATTTCTTCGATAGATCGAGAGGCGGTTACAAAATTTATAAATGACACAGCCCTTCTTACTTATGTCGTCCGATCCGTAAGAATTAACGACAGTTATTTGAAATCACTTGCCGAACTTTCAACACTTTTGACTCATAACGATATTGACCGGTCGGCACTCAGTGACGTAAGGGGAACTATTGTTGAAATGATTCACGATTATGCGGAAAAACTGCGCTCGACAGGCATTTATGATAAAAAAGCAAAGGAAATTTTAACATATAAGCTTTCTATAAAAATTTTCGATGTTTTTGGAGCAGATTTGTCTAATGGCGAAGTACAGGATAAACTTTATATGAGCAATACAGAATTAGACCGGCAGCTAAGAAGCGTTGATGCCAAGCTGGCAGGTTTTGGATTGCCGCAATATTATGGCGGTCGATACTACGATCGGGAAAATCCTGACGCATTTAAGATTGACTGTATTTTGTTCGCGCTTGATGAAAGCTGCATTAAAAAACTTAACGATTATGCCGAAAAGAAATTTCACGAATACAACGATAATAACCGCAGATACATTGTTGAGAAAAGCGAAAGTATAAAAAGGCAATACAGCAGCATTGTTGCAAACGGTGATGTTGTAAGTGAGCACAATTTTACATTGCCGGAGGAATATCTTTGCAAAGAAGATCCCAACGGAAAAGAATATTCCAACCATCTTTTTGTAGACGAGAAGAAAGGAACGGCAAAAATAAAACTTAATACATGGGAAGACGGCGTTATCGAAGAAGAAGAGAAAAATCCTGATTTTGTATGCTGGCTAAGAAACCCCTCCAGAGCTTCATGGGCTCTGACAATTCCTTATGAAATGAATAATGAGAAAAAACCGACATATCCAGATTTCCTTGTAATCCGGCGTGATTTGAAATCTGAAAAAGGATATGTAATCGATATTCTTGAACCCCACGATCCTACACGCAATGACAACCTTCCAAAGGCAAAAGGCTTTGCACGATACGCTGAAGCAGAACCGAAGATTGGGCGCATTCAGTTGATTAGAAAAGTGCGTGATGGCGGAGTTGAAAAGTTCAGACGAGTCGATTTTTCTAAAGGAGAAATCAGAGAAAAAGTTCTCAAAATGCAGACAAACGACGAGCTTGATCACTTGTTCGAAACAGACGGATTTTTTATGTAGACTTGTTTCACACCTTTTCTTGTATCGACCCCAAAAGTTCCCTCATAAGTTCTGAAAAACCCGAATCCATTGCAAAATCTGGTCAAGGTCACAAATTGTGATCTTGGAAAATATGCGACGATTTTATTCCGGGAAGCATAAAAAATGTTTTGAAAGCTGAATATTCTGCGAGCAATTACCGCAATCCGTTTCTTGCGACTGCAATGGTCAATCTGAACATGATCGACACTGTCGGAAGCGGCATACTGAAGATGTTCCTTGCTCAGAAAAAGAGATGTTTCCCTTTGCCCGATTACGATTTTTCAAATCACGAAGTACGCATGAAACTTTATGGCAAAATCCTGGATATAAACTATACCAGGCGGCTCCTGAATGAAGATTTACAGCTTTCTGAAGTCTTCGAATTGGATAGAAAACAGAAAGAAGAATTCAATTCGCATAGAAACGACCCTGTAAAGGAACAAGTAAAGGAACAAGTAAAATCGCTGATTCTTGTTTTAGAAGGGGAAAAAAGTAAAAAAGAATTAGTGGAATTGCTAAACTTGAAAGGTTTGAGAAATTTTTCAGAAAATTATACTTCCCCAGCTCTGGAAGGTGGTTTTATAGAATTGACGCAACCGGATTCCCCAAATAGTCCGACTCAGAAGTATCGCTTAACGGCGAAGGGAATTGCTTTAAAAAAGGAAATTATGGAAATTGCAAGATAACCACGGAGCAAAACTAATGACCACCATGAATGCTTGGAGGAAATATAAATGGAAATCATGATTCAGAAATCATTTGAAGAAGTTCGTTCGATAATTTCCGAGGTAACTAAATTGTGCAGAATGTTCTGCACAATTGCCAACACCGCCGCAAGATAACTCCCTAAAATAATTCCCGTTTCCGTTCAAGGTCAGAGATGTTTCGCTTCGCTCAACATGACGAATTAGACGAAGACCTATTTTTTTCTGGTTTCGCGAGACGTTTCAGGAAACGTCTCTACAAATTCTCGGCTCCACTGCGGTAGGGGAGCTGTCGCAGACGCATTTAACAAAAATAAAAATTGAATTAGAAAAATTTTTTATTTTCTCTTGACATTTTTATTTTCATCTCTATACTTCTTACTCGGAAGGTCTCCATTAACCTGCGGATTTCCGCAAAGAGATGAAGATTAACGAGGGCTGCTTTCGGGCAGCCTATTTTTTTTGAGGAAAACAGTGTTCTCTCTGAAAAATAATCTGAAATTCATTTCGATAGATCAGAAATATTTGAAATATCTTCACGATTTCTGCAAGGAAGTATACTGGCAGCCTGTCGGTTATGAAACAAAACCTTATCTTGGAATTCTTGTGGAAGACAAAGGGAATGAATACGTGATTCCGCTTTCTTCCGCGAAGGAAAAACACAAATCCTGGAAAAATGTCGATATTGACCGCTTTCTAATTTTTGAAAACTGCGAAAGGTCTGAAAAAGCACTTAACGGCATCTATACGGAAAATCCCGACGGTTCGCTGAAACACATCATCTCAGTCATAGATCTGAAAAAAATGATTCCTGTAAAACCAGGACTTTACTCCGAGATAAACTTGAATTTTTCTCCCGATGATTCGGAAGATATGAAAAAATATAAAGTCCTGTTAAACATCGAATACTCTTTCTGCATCAAAATTATCGATTCAGTTGTTCAAAAAGCCTCGAATTTATATGACAAGCAGGTTTCCACCGGCAAAATCGCGAAATTCTGTTGTGATTTCAAACTTCTTGAAAAAAAGAGCAAGGAATACAACACTAAATCATAGAAACCGGACACACATAACTCCCAAAAATAATTCCCGTTTCCGTTCAAGGCCAGAGATGTTTCGCGTTGCTCAACATGACGGAAACCCTCTCAGTCGCTATGCGACAGCTCTCCCCAAGGGCGAGCCAAGGAGTGAGAGACAAGAATGCAGGCGAGCCGCCCGCGCTCCGACAAACCACCCGAATTCATTCCGAAATCTGGTTTTAAAACACACACGCCCGTCAAGGCTCCCCTGAAACAGCCTCTCCTGAAGTAGGAGAGGTGTCACGCAGTGACGGAGAGGTCTGAGACGCACCACGGCATGGAGACGTTTCATGAAACGTCTCTACGGGGAATGCGGGCGGGCAGACCGCGCTCCGGCAAAAACTTGACACGGTGTCATTTTTATTTATTCTGACACGGTGTCAGGATAAGTTCGTTTTAATGAGAAAAACAATAACCATAAACAGGGGGAAAAATGACAAAAGTACTTTTGCTGAACGGCAGTCCGCATGTTAACGGCTGCACGGCTGCAGCTCTGAATGAAATGATGAAAGTTTTTGCTGAAAACGGCATCGGGACCGAGCTTGTTCATGTCGGAAACAAAGATATCCGCGGATGTATTTCCTGCGATTCCTGCAGAAACAGCGGCAAGTGCGTTTTTAACGATCTCGTGAATGAAACTGCGCCGAAATTTGAAGAGGCTGACGGTCTTGTTATCGGAAGTCCGGTTTATTTCAGTTCGCCGAACGGAACATTTATTTCCTTCCTCGACAGGCTTTTCTACAGCACGATGAGCCGTTTTCCGAAACATCTTAAGGTCGGTGCAGCCGTTGTAAGCTGCCGCAGAGGCGGAAATACTGCTTCGTTCGATGTCCTCAACAAATATTTTTCGATAAGCAGCATGCCGATAGCGACAAGCACTTACTGGAACATGGTCCACGGTCTTACTGCAGAGGATGTCGCAAAGGACGGAGAAGGGCTCCAGACGATGCGGAATCTGGCGGCGAACATGTCTTTCATGATAAAAGCTATTGCTGATGCGAAGGAAAAATATGGTATTCCGGCACTTGAAATGAAAGTTATGACGAGTTTCCCGGACGGGAAATAACCGGCACGGTGTCATGATAATGTTCGTTTTGATTGGAGGATTTTATGAAATTCAGAATTTTGGCTGTCGTTTGCGCTGCACTCATCGCTCTTGTATCCTGCGGCGAAAAAACGGAGACAAAGAACACGGAAAAGGGTGAAGGAGCGGTTATTAAACCGGCGAAAGAAAAGGAGGAAACTGTGAAAAAAGAGGAGCACTATACTTTTAAACTGGCAGACGGCGTGAAGAGAACGAAAGTTCATTTCAAAAATCATTTCGGAATAGAGCTTGCGGGCGATCTTTACACTCCGGAAAACGCGGCTGAAAAAGGAAATGCGGCAATCGCTATTTCAGGTCCTTTCGGCGCTGTGAAAGAGCAGTCAAGCGGTTTTTACGCAAACGAAATGGCAAAGAGAGGCTTCATCGCGCTCGCTTTCGATCCTTCGTTTACAGGTGAAAGCGCAGGTGAGCCGCGTTACATGAACAGCCCTGACATAAATACCGAAGATTTCATGGCGGCAGTCGATTTCCTTTCGACGCGCGACAGCATCGATCCCGAAAAAATCGGCATAATCGGCATCTGCGGCTGGGGCGGAATGGCTCTGAATACTGCCGCGATCGATACGAGGATCAAGGCGACTGTTGCAAGCACGATGTACGACATGAGCCGAGTTGTCGCAAACGGATACAACGACAGCGCGGACAGTGCGGAGGCAAGAAACGAAGCGCGCAAAGCTCTGATGGCGCAGAGGACCGAAGACTTCAGAAACGGCTCATACAAACTTGCCGGAGGCGTCATTGACCCGCTTCCGGAGGATGCTCCGCAGTTCGTGAAGGATTACTACGCATACTACAAAACTCCGCGCGGCTACCACGAGCGCAGCCTCAATTCAAACGGCGGCTGGAACATCACGGCGGCGACATCGCTTCTCAACACGAAACTGCTTGCCTATGCCGGTGAGATCGAAAACGCGGTCATGGTCGTTCACGGAGAAAAGGCACACAGCAGATACTTCGGCGAAACAGCGTTCAAAAAACTCAAAGGCGACAACAAGGAACTCGTGATAATTCCCGGCGCAAGCCACGTTGACCTTTACGACAACCTTGAAAAGATCCCGTTCGGCAGGATAGACGAGTTTTTCAGGAAGAATCTGAAATAGGAGGAAAAATGAAAACAGTCATTATCAATGCAAGTCCGCGTAAAAACTGGAATACAGCTCAACTTTTAAAAGAGGCATTGAAAGGTGCCGGATCCGCAGGGGCGGAAACGGAATATGTCGATTTGTATGATTTGAATTTTTCCGGCTGCCGCAGCTGTCTTGCGTGCAAGCGTAAGGGGATGGGAGAACTCTGCAGATGTTATTGGAAGGACGGGCTTTCACCGGTGTTGGATAAAATACTTGAGGCTGATCATCTGATAATCGGTTCACCTGTCTATTTCAGTGAACCGACGGGAGGTCTTCGCTCATTTATGGAGCGCTTGATTTTTCCTGCTCTTTCCTATAACGATTATTCAAGCCGATTCCACGGAAAGATTAATGTCGATGTTTTTCTGACAATGAAT